>DATJMJ010000014.1:0-32513 GCA_035508795.1 Acidimicrobiales bacterium | reverse complement strand
ACGACTGCGGTGACGAGGATCATATTGTGCTCCCTCCGACAATGCTCGGGGCAGCCGGGCTGCCGGCCGACATCGCTGAAGCCTCAACGTAGCCGGGCGAGATGCGGCTCGCCCCTTCGGTGTCGGGATAGCCCTCCTCGTCGTGCACCGCGAGGTCACCGATCTCGCATTCCGCTTCGGTGAGCACAAGTGAATGGGAAGGCATCACCAACTTGATCACGTTGAGTATCACGAACGTGACGAGGGCGTCCCAGATGATGACCGTGATCGCGGCGCCCAACTGGATCGCCACCTGCCCGGGGTGGCCGTAAAGGGCACCGGTGATCGAGAACGATTGCCCGCCCACGCTGTGGTACTCGACGACGGACGGGTCGGCGAACACCCCCAGCAGCAAGCCGCCGAAAAAGCCCGCGATACCGTGGGTGTAGACGATCCCCATGGCGTCGTCCACTCTCTTCATGAACTTCACCCTGGACAGGTACGTCCAGGCCATCCACACGATGGTGGAATCGATGGCTCCCACGAGGAGGGCTCCCGCCCCATTTACGTAACCTGCGCACGGCGTAATGGCGACGAGGCCGACGACCATGCCGTTGATCGCTCCGAGGAAAGTCGGCTTCTTCGCAGGGCCGAGGTACATGTCCCATATGACCCATGTGAGCAAGGCCGCGGCCGTCGCCATGTTGGTATTTATGACTGCTGATGCGGCGTCCGCGCTCGCAAAGTAGGGGTCGCCTCCGTTGAACCCGTTCCAGCCGAGCCAGACGATGCCACCGCCGATCGCTATCAGCGGGAGGCTGTGAGGCAACGACCTTTCACGGTCCCGCTTGATGCGTGGCCCGATAACCGCGGCTGCAACGAACCCGCTCGTACCGGCTGCGAGGTGGATGACGTAACCACCCGAGAAGTCGCCGGCACCCTGATGGGCCCAATAACCGCCGCCCCACAACAAGAAGGCGTTGACGCTGTAGGCGAGCGACGTCCAAAGAGGCACGAAGACGAGCCACACCTTGAACTTGATCCGGCTGAGGACGCTGCCGAGGAACAGCAGCGGGGTGATCGCAGCGAACACGAACTGGAAATAGACGACGCTCGCCATCGGGATCCCAAAAGCCGGCATCCCTGCGTTCACCTGCGGAATGGAGCCCTGCCCCTCCTCACCGAGGTGGCTGAGGGTGGTCCCCGGTTTGCCGACGAAGTTGGCGAAGAAGTTGACGATGTCGCTGTGCTTCGAGTAGTCCCACGTAACCCCGCTGTGGAACCAGGCATAGCCGAAGCCCATGTTGTAGGCCCAGAGCACCCACACGATGAGTACGGCGGCAAAGCCGCCGAACGTCATGAGCATCGTGTTGACGACCCACTTCTTCTGGACCAGGCCACCGAAGAGCACCGCCAGTCCCGGGACGCTCATGAGCGCGACGAACGTGGCAGCCGTCAGCTGCCAGGCATTGTCGCCCGTGTTGAGCCATGCCTGGTCCGAACAGCTCGCGAAGCCCTGGCTACAGATATTGGCTGCTAATAGCTCGTGCAAAAGCCCTCCTCTAGACGTAAAGTGCCGCCCCGCGGCCGAATGTGGCCCGGGCTCCCACCGAAAGTAGAGGCCGCTTGTTTCTGAGCCGAGACCGTTATGTTTCGGCCGTGTTACGAGTTGGCGGCGCCGAGGGAGGCGCCGGCGTCAGGCGAGCGCCGACCGGAGTGCTTCGCCGAGGCGGCCGGCTTCGTCTTCGCCCGCCAGCTTCGCCCCGTCCGCCTGCACGTAAAAGGTGTCGACGACGACGGTGCCGAGCGTCGCCACGCGAGCGGAGGTTATGTCGAGCCCGAGAGCCGCGATCGCCGCCGTCGCGCGGTGAAGGAAGCCCGGCGAGTCGGGCGCCCGGACCTCTACGACCGTTGCGTTGGTGGCAGCTTCGTTGTCGACAATCACCTTCACCCCGGCGGCCGCCAGCCCGGCGAGCTTGCGGGCCCCGGCAGGCGGCCGGTGCCTGGCAAGGGCCTCCTCGATGTTCAAGCGCTTTTCGACGGCTGCTCCTATGTCGGCGACAACCCGCTCCCAGCGAGGGTCCGCCAGCGGCGGCAGGTCCAGCATGAGCACTTCGAGCGCCATACCCCCCTCGCTGTGAGCACGCGCTTCGAGCACCCCTATCTTGTGGAGCGCGAGCGCACCCGACACATCGCTGAGCAGCCCCGGGCGGTCGTGGGCAACGACCGTCAGTTCCTTTTCATCAGGGACTACCTGGAAGGCGCCGGCGGAAAGAAGCCGGCGGTGCTCCTCCGAAGGAAAGGGCGCCCCTAATGGCACTGGCTTGCCCTCGAGGAGAGCGCCGACGCGTTGTGCCAGGTCTCCGACGAGGAAAGCCTTCCATTCGCTCCAGGCTGCGGCACCCGTTGCTAAGCCGTCGGCCGGTGCCAGCGCCGCCAGGAGCTCGAGGGTCGTCCTGTCGCCGACAAGCTCAGCCACGTAAGAGATCGTCCGGGGGTCTTCCAGGTCACGGCGTGTGGCCGTGTCCGGCAGCAACAGGTGGTAGCGGACAAGGGTTTCGAGCAGCCGGGCGTCGTCACCTGCGAACCCGAGCCGCTCGGCGAAACCGCGCGCGATGACCGCTCCCGACTCGGAGTGGTCCTCCCCGGTCCCCTTGCCGATGTCGTGCATGAGGGCCGCCGTTACGAGCATGTCCGGCCGGTGGACGTCGAACATCTCGCCTGCCGCGTTTGCCGCCGTCTCCAAGAGATGGCGGTCGACGGTCCAGCGGTGGTACGGGTTGAACTGCGGCCTGTTGCGAACGAGCACCCACTCGGGAACGTACCGCTCCCACACGCCGAGGTGGTCGAGCGTCTCGACAGCATGGACGCTACCCGGCCCGGCAGACAGGAGCCGGAGGAACGCTCGCCTCGGCTCTTCCTCCCACGGCCCCTCCGGCGCCCGGGCTTCGGCCTCGAGGCGCTCCATGGTCGTCCGGGCCAACGGGAGGCCGAGTTCGGCCGAAGCGGTAGCGGCCCTGAGCGCGAGGGTCGGGTCGGCCGCAACGGGAGCCGCCAGAGGCACCGCCACCTCGTTGTCGCGCACTACCAATCCCGGCCCGATCACCCTGTCAGCCGAACCTGCCCGGCCACGCGGCCCGGCGAGCCACGACCGTGCCCGCCGCGAGACGTCCTCGACGAGCCAGGAGATCGTCCGCCCCGCAGCCGCCACCTTGTGCGCCAAGGCCTCGCGGCTATCGATGCCGAGGGCGGCTGCCACCCGGTCCTGGTCTTCGAGCGCCAAGCGTTCGGTCCGTCGCCCGCTCTCCCGTTGCAGCTCGACCCTGACCGCGTGCAAGAAGTCGGCCGCTGCCCCGAAGGCCGGGTTTGCAAGGAGGCCCGGGGCGACCGGGGTCACAGAGGCCATCAAGGACAGGAGCTGGACGTCCCGCAAGCCGCCCCTGCCCTCCTGCAGCTCGGGCTCCAGGAGGAAAGCGACCTCGCCGAGGGCCAGCTCCGTGCCAGCACGAGCTGCGAGGACCTCGGGGAGCCATCTGCCGACCCTCTTCGACCACAGACGCGGGCCGAGTGCCACCATCCCCTCGGCCAGCGAAGCATCCCCGGCGACGAAGCGGGCGTCCAGCAGGCCCAATGCCACCCGCAGGTCCGCTTCCGCGGCTTGGCCGACCTGGGCCAACGTCCGGACGCTGTGGTCGAGCGGCATCGGGTCGTCCCAGATGGGGTACCAGATCCTGTCCGCCACCTCGGCGATGTCCGGCCTGCCCGCGTGCACGATCACCAGGTCCAGGTCGCTCCCGGGAGCAAGGTCGGCCCTGCCGAGGCTCCCAACTGCCACGAGGGCAGCCCCAGCCGCGGCCGGCCCGGACGCTGCTTCAGGCGGCTGTCCCTTCTTCGAGAACAACCCACCGAGAGGGCCTTTCGGCTGGCCGGCCGGCTTGGCCGCGCCGGCGGCCGCGACCGCCTGATCGAACACGTCCCTCAGCCAGGCGTCGGTCACCTCGGTGGCCGCCCGGCTCCAGTCTTGGCCCTTCAAGCTGGCGTCTTGACGCAAGCTCGCCCAGATGGCGGACAGGCGGGCCCGCCCGGGTTCACCCTCGCCGTCGCCGACGACTCCGCCTTCGCCTTTGCCTTCGCCTTGATGTCCCCGACCGTCGGGCTGCTCTGCCACGAGACGCAAAGTAGCCGGAGCTTGGGCCTGCCGTCGGCACTTGAGCCTCTGCCGCCCCTCGCCCCGCCGCCGGGGCCCGCCTGCCTAACCCCCGGCCGGGCCCCAAAGGCGCGCTGCCAACCCGGACGCGCGTGCGACGGGTCTGGCCACGGCAGCCCGGACCGCCGCCTCGGTGCCGACGAGGAGCACACGCCGGCGCGCCCGGGTCAGCGCTGTGTACAGGAGCTCCCTCGTCAGGATGCGGGAGGTCACGGACGGCAGGACCACGACAACCTCGTCGAACTCAGAACCTTGCGCCCGATGGGCGGTCATTGCGAAGGCTGTGGCGACATTGGGCACCCTCGAAGGGCTGATAGCGACGATGGTGCTACCACGGGCAAAGACTGCCGACATGCCGCCGCCCGGCCGGGTCAGCACAACCCCGACGTCCCCGTTGAAGAGGCCTAGGCCGTAGTCGTTCTCCGTCACGATGACCGGGCGGCCGGGGTACCACAGGGGACCCTCGCCGTGCGGTGCCCGCAGACCGAGCCACTCCTCTGCCCGGAGGTTCCATGTGGTCGCCCCTGCGGGACCGTTGCGATGAGCGCAAAGCACCCTCGACCTGGCCAGCACCCCGAGTGCCAACAGCTGGTCTCCTGCCCCGGCGGCGTCGAGGAGGGCCTTGCCGTAGCCAACCACGGCGGCGCGCACCGTTCGAAGTTCGGCGTCGCTCGCTGCGGCCGCATCGACCGGCAACCAACCGACCGTCCCACGGCCGCCCGGCCACCCGGGCTCCTCCTGTGGGGACGTCACACTCGCCGCACCCCCGGCTACGAGCCCCCTCGTGAGGAGCCGGATAGCGCCATCAGTGTCCCCGTCCCTTACCGCTCGGGCGAGCTCGGCCAGCTCGCCTTTGAAGCGGTAATTGGCTTCGAGCACGGTTGTGCATCCCGCCAATGGGCTCTCGCCAACGAGGATGCCGGTGCTTGGCCCGTGCCGCCGGTCGTCCGATGCCGCTTCCGAAGCCTGCTTCGGCGCGCCGGCCCCGACGATGTCGCCCATGACGGCGCCGGCCTCGACCGAAGCGAGCTGCTGGTGGTCGCCAAGCAGGACGAGGCGCGCTTCGGGCCTCGTGGCCTCGATCAATCGCGCCATCAGCGGGAGCGACATCATGGATGTTTCGTCGACGACGACGATGTCGTGAGGGAGCAGGTTGTCCCGGTTGTGGCGGAAGCGGCTCGCACTTGCCGGGTGCCTTCCGAGGAGCCGGTGCACCGTGGAGGCGTCGAGGTCGACGAGACGCCGGCGGATCCCCTCGTCGACGTCTATGTGGCACGCCTCGTTGCGGACCGCCTCCGCCATGCGCGCCGCAGCCTTACCTGTCGGGGCCGCCAGGGCAACGAGCGGCGGGGCCGCCGCCGACGCCCGGGCCTGCTCTTCGAGCAGGGCGAGCAGCCGCGCCACAGTTGTCGTTTTGCCGGTGCCAGGACCTCCCGCGATGACACTGAGAGGCCGCTTGAGAGCGGCCACCGCGCCGCGCAGCTGAAGCGACCCGGCGTCGTCGGGGAAGAGGCGGCTCGCACCTTCTGCCAGCACGCGTTCGTCGAGAGGGAACGGTGCGGCCGTTGACCGTGCAAGGAGCGCCAGCGCCACGGAACACTCGTCCCGCCAGTACCGGTCGAGGTAGAGGTCGGTACCGACGAGGCGGAGCGGGCGGTCCTGAGGTCCGTCCTCGCCTACAGCCACGAGCGGGCTCGACGCCAACCTTTCCAGCCATGGCCCCAGAGCTGGCCACGGCAGCGACGGCAAAGGGAGGTCGTCCTCCCTGGCAACCGAAGTCGCAACCGTGGCAAGGTCTGCCAGCACGTGGCCGAGGCGCGGCGCCCTCACGGCAAGGGCCGCGGCCAGTGCGACGAGCTCGTCGTCATCGCCCCCCAGGCGGCCAAGGGCCGACGCCACGTGAACGTCGGCGGCCGCCAGGACACCCGCGTCGTTGAACGCCCGTAGCACTGGCTCTCCGTCAAGGTCGAGCGCCCTGCTCGGAGCGAAACCGTCGTCTGCGAGGGACGGTTTCATGGGCGGCGGGTCGCCTCCCCGGCCAAAAGATCGGACACCTCTGTCACAAGGGACGGCTCCGGCGACCAACAAAAGACCCCACACGTCTCGCCGTCCACAGACGGTGTCGCTGGGCCCACCATCCCCCTCAAGAAGAGGTAAACGGCCCCGCCCAAATGCCGCTCGGGGTCGTACCCCGGTTGGCGCCACCGCAGGTAGCGGTGAAGAGCTACAAGGTAGAACAGCGCCTGCAGCGGGTAGTGCGCCAGGCGCATCGCCATCGCCAGGGCGGGCGGGCGGTAGTGCCACGTGGTCAGTTGTTCGCCGGTGCCGCCCAACCAATTGGTCTTGTAGTCCACCACGAAGTAACGCGGCGCGAGCTCGCCCTGCCAACGCATGACGAGGTCGATGCTCCCTGTCAGGTAACCCCTGAGCGTCCCTGGGAACCCCGGGGCGGCGAGCGATGCGGCGTAGCCCGAAAACGGGTGGCCGGGCGGAGCCCATCGGTCCATGACCGTGGCGAGGTCGTTCAGCAGGACCGCACCCGCTGAGCCCCCGTCCCCCGGGTCGCGGCTGGTCCCGCCGCGCCTCCTCGGGTCGTCGCCGCCTGCAAGGGGGAGCTCGAAGTAGAGCTCGTTGAGCCTGTCAGCTGGCTTGACCGCCCTAAGGCTCGCCCCCGGCAGGCACGCGCCGAAGGGCGTGAGCAAGGCGGCGTGGATGCCCCTCGCCAGCTCCTCCGCATCGACGAGCGGGAGCCCTGCAAGCTCGGCGGAGGTAGCCCCGGACACTTCCTCCCAAAGGTCAGCGGCCGAGAAATCCAGCCTCTGGAGGATCTTGTGCACAGCCGTCCCGAACTCGGCACCCGCCGCAGCCGCGGGGAACAGGCACGCAAGCCCCTCTTCCCCCTCTCGTCGCATACCCTCGACCCCGGCCACCTCGAAGCGCGCCGCTGGTTCGTCCGTCGTGCCGGGCTGCTCGGGCTCGCTGCTCACCAGGCCGCCCGTACTCCCCGCCTCACCACCGACCCGGGCACCGGCGGAGCCCCAGCCGACAGGGCCCCCGGCGACAGGGCCCTCGCCATGCGGGCCCCCCTCGTCCGAGCCGCCGACGGCGGGACCGCCGGCGTCGGGACCGCCTCCCCCATGGTGCAGGCCTGCCGTCACGCTCGTATAGGAGTTGCGCCGCCACCCGAGGTCGAGCACGCGGTCGAAGCTTGCGACCCCGAGGTTGGAGGCCTCGCTTGACCCACGCCGCTCACCCGCCTCACCCCGGTCACCCGCCTCACCCAGGTCACCCGCCTCACCCGGGTCACCCGCCTCACCCCGGTCACCCGGCGGGCCCACCTCACCCCGGTCACCCGGCGGGCCCACCTCACCCGCCGCAACCGGCTCGGCACCGGCCGGGGAGCGGGGCATGCAATGCTCGACGCTCACCAGGCCGGGCGCCCGCTCGGCTAGGCGCCGCAGCTCAGCCTCTACCTCCGAGTCACGCGGCGGGCCGGGCCGCCCGCTCGCGGCGACCTCTCCCGACTCGCGCCTCGCCAGCAGGAGCCTCCCCAGGGCGGAGTGCTGGCACTCGTGTGCCGGTGCCCACCAGACCACGACCTGATGTCTCGCTCTTGTCAGGGCCACGTAGAGGTGCCGCAGGTCCTCACCTCTGCGCTCCTGTCTCGAAATCGAGTAGTGGGCGAGGTAGTCGGGGCTGTCCGGGTCCCCTCCCACGTCCAGACGCCTCTCTTCGGTGCCATTGTCATGGAACACGACGGGCTCGCCGGCCCGGTCGCTCCAACCCGGATCCCAAAGGTAAGGGCAGTACACGACCGGGAACTCGAGCCCCTTGGCCCTGTGCACAGTCAGCAACTGGACCGCGTCGGCGTCGCTGTCCAGGCGCCGGCTACGTTGCTCTGCTTCATTTCCCTCCGTGGCCGCCTCGTCGACGCGCCGGACGAGCCATGTGCGCAGCGCTGCCAAACCGAGCTGGGTCGCCATGGCTTCGGCGTGGAGCAGTTCGGCGACGTGGGCGAGGTCGGTCAGTAGCCTCTCCCCGTCCGTCTGGTGCAGCAGGCGCGCCGGGAGGCCTTGCGCCGCGTTTATGTGCCAAAACAAAGCCGCAACGCTCGTCTGCCTGAGCAGGTTGGACCACTCATGGAGGCGGCTGTGGAGCCGCTCCCAAGCTTGTTCGCCAGCCCCGGCCAGTTCGGAGGCCGACATGCCTATGAACGGGGTCAGCGCCACCGAGGCAGCCGGGCCTCGCGAAGCCGGCTGTTCGAGCGCCTCGAGGAGTTTCAGCCAATGCCGCGCCGCGGCGGTTGCAAGAACGCTTTCGGCCCCGGCGACGACGACGGGGACCCCGGCGGCCCGAAGCGCCGACTGCACGACGAGAGCCTGGCGGTTGGTGCGGACCAGCACGCCGATGTCGCCCGCACTGAGGGCCCTGGCCCGGCCGGGACTACTGCCGGTGCCGTCGCCGCCGCTGTCGCCGCCTGGTCGCGCCGCCGAAGCTCTGCTTAGGGTGGCGGGCGCCCCGAGGAGCTCGACCACGTCGGCAGCGAGGTCCTCGGCAACGAAACGGACGGCTGCGTCCTTTTGGAGCAGGCCCTTGCGCGTGCGTGCGACACCGTTGGTCTCGCGGCCAACGACTCGCACTCTCACTGGTGCCGGGCGGGGTGCGCCCACGAGGCCCGGCGCTTGATGCCCTTCGGCCGCCTCGGGCTTTCTGTAGACGATCTCGGGGTGGCCGAGTTGGAGCGGGGTGAGCAGAGCGTCCAGGCCGTCGATGAGCGGGGCGTCCGAGCGCCAGTTGCACCCGAGAGTGAAACGGCGCCCTTCCCCTGCCTCCCGCGCTGCCCGCAGGTACGCGTACACGTCCGCCCCCCGGAACGAGTACACAGCTTGCTTCGGGTCACCGATGAGTACGAGGCGCACATGGTCGTCTGCGAAAGCAGACCGGACAACTTCCCACTGCACCGAATCGGTGTCCTGGAACTCGTCGACGAGGACAGCCCTGTAACGGCTACGGAGCCGGTCGCGGGCGTTGCCACCACGTAGCCCGTCGGTGAGCGCACGAGCGAGCCGGACGAGCAAGTCGTCGTAGGTAAGCAGGTTGTCCTCGAGCAAACGCCGCTCCAGCTCCTCCCTTGCCCCATGAGCCAACCGTCGCCGCAGGCCGGCAGGGGTCGCGTCGCGCAGGTCCGCGGCGGGGCTCAGAGGCGTACAGGGGTTGTCCGCGGCTGCACGGCTCGCCTCCAGCCCGGCCTTACGGCGGAACGGCAGCGTCGCAGGAGCCCTCATGGCGTACCTCACCAGGAGGTCGTCGACAACTTCCTCGAGCAGGTCGCTCGTATCTTCGAGGAGTGCGGCGCCCGGCGCAACCTCACCCCACACGCCGAGAGCGGACAGCATCGCGTGGCAGAACCCGTGGGTCGTGGTGATCGTCGCCTTGTCGAAGCTGGCAAGGGCGTCGGCGAGCCGCTGGCGCCGTAGTGCGACAACGTCGGCGTCCCCCTCCGCAAGCAGGCGGAGGACCGTATCCTCTTTTGACGGCTGCTCGCCGAGTTGGATCAGGCGCCCGAGCCCTGCCTCAGCGGTGACCAAGCGGTCGCGAGCACGTTCACGCAGCTCGCCCGTGGCCATGCGGGTGAAGGTGACGACAAGGATCTCCGAAAGGGGGACGGCTCCCTCGGCCACCAGGCGTGCGACGAGTGCTGCGATGGTAAACGTCTTGCCGGTGCCGGCACTTGCTTCCAGCACGGTCATACCCGGTCCAGGCAGGAGCCCGCAGACGTCGAAGTCGACTGCGCCGGCCAGCCCCTCTGCTGGGTGTGCGGGAGCTGCCGCCCGGGGCGTTGCCTCCGCGTCTGGCGCGTTTGCCGCTTGTGCCGCGCGTGCCGCCAAGGCTTCCCTGTCCGCTGGCGTCGGCATGGTCCTAGCGCCCCCGCTGCCTCTCGTGGCGGAGGATGGGGCTCCAGAGGCGGACGGCGAAGTTGCCGAAGCGGCTGCCCGACGACGCTCCCCACCCCGGGCCGCCCTCGTCCTCGCCAGGAAGAGCTGCCAACAGGTCGTCGAACGGGGCTCTTCCGAGCACCAGTGTGTGTTCCGGCTCAGCGTTTTCTCCGGGCAGTTCGTCGAAGCTCGACGCCCACCGCTCCCTCGCCGCCTCCTTCGGGCTCTCCTCGTCGAAGACCGCGGTGGCCCAGGCGCACGACGTCGCGCAGTAGAGCGGGAGCGGTTCGCGCATGCCTCTCCGGTAAAGGTCTACGAGCACCTGGAGAAGGACCACAGCCGAGCTGTGTACAGCCCCGGTCGGGCCTTCGAACGGCCGCAGTGTGACCGAGCTGGCTCTCGGCTGGCTCGGGGTGCTGCCGTCGGCCTGCCCGACGACGATTGCAGACGGCGCGATCTCGGGGTGCGCCGCACTGAGCGCCAGGAACTGTGCCCATGACCGCAGACGGTGTTTGGGGCCCAGCTTGGAGTACGTACAGCGCAGGATGACCGCTCCGCGTGCCCCGGGGACCGTACCAACGACCCGCGTGCCGTCGGGGAGTTGCACGTTGACCTCGAATGGGAGCGGCTGCAGGCTTGCGCAGGGCAATCTGTTGACCTCGCGCACAAGGGTGTCGACGACCCCCACGACCTCGCGCAACGCACTGTCCCCGAGCGCAGCGGGTGGGAGCAGGCCTCGGCCACGCTCAGCTTCGAGGGCGCGCTCGGCCCCTGCGCCCGCCAGGACTTCTTGGAGCAACCGGTCGCCGAGGGCCCAGCGCTGGAGCGGGTCGAGCTCGACTGGGAGCGACCCGCTCAGTTGGCCGGTGGGATCTCCTGCGTACAGGCCCATCCGCTCCCGCAGGAAAGCGCGGACCGGGTGCTCGAGGAACCGGACCAGGGAGGCTAGCTGGACCGTCGGGCGGTCCAGGGGTGGTAGCGGTTGTACGAGAAAAGGACCCGGCTTCTCGCGCGGCGCCACCAACGCCCGGGCACCCTCGAGCTGAGGAGCATCGAAGCGCCATGGCCCCGCGGTGCCCAGGCTGCCCGGTGCGAAGTTGGCCGGGTCGAAAGGCTGCAACGGGTGCTGGGTGACGATTGCGTCCCTTGCGAGCCGCCCGTCCACTAGGCGCACGGTCCTGTCGACGACGTCGAGGAGCTCCGATACCGGCACCGCCGGAGGTCTGTGCTGGTTGAGGTGCTGGTCACGTCCCTCGAAAGTGACGATGAAGTGCTCTTGGGCCGCGAGCAGGGCGTCCAGCAACAGCTGGCGGTCCTCGCTCGGGACATCCCTGTCCCCCACCCGCGGAGCGCAGAGCAGCAAGTCGTCTCCGTCGATTTCGGCAGGGCGCGGGAAGTGCCCGTCGTCGAGGCCCAGGAGGCAGACCACCCGGTGAGGGACCGAACGCATGGGGAGCAGGGTGCAAATCGTCATGTCGCCAGTACGGAAATTGGCCCTCGTGGGCCGTCCGCGGAGGCAGTCGGCGAGAAGGGCCCGGGCTTCCGAAAGATCGAGGAGCACCTCCCGGCCATCCCGGCCGCGGCCACCCGGTTGGCCCTCCGGCGTGGCCACGATGTCTTCGAAAGCGTCCCGTACCTGCTCCACCTGCCACTGCTCGTCGGCGGGGGCGAGAGCGAGGCGCCCGGTCCCCGCTAGGAGGGCTGCCGCCCAGGAGGCAGCGCTTTGAGGCTCCTTCAGGCTGTCGAGGCAAACTTCCAGGCGCGAAACGAGCTCGGCCAGGCGCCCTGCGAGGTCGATGTCACCGCTCGGGACATCGTCGTAGGGCAGGACCGCCCCAAAGAGGCGGTCGCCTTCCTCGGACATAGCCGCACCGAGGAGCAACCGGTCCAAGCCGGCTCGCCACGTGCCGTCGGCGAGCTCCCCGAGCCGCCAGGGCCGGCGGTGGACGGCGTCCAAGCCCCAGCGCACCCCGGTGCCTTCCAGCCAGCCCTCCGCGCGGGCGAGCTGGTCCTGGTCGAACCCGAAGCGGCGGCTCACCGGCGGCCGCGAAGCGAAGTCGAGCACTTCGGCGGAAGTCACCCTCGACGCCGCCAGGTCGAGGAGGGCGGCGGCGACTGCGAGCAGGGGGTTGGTTTGGCGCAACGACCGGTCCGCCAGCCGGGCACGCAGCGCCGGGCCGCCGGAAAGGCCAGCAGCCTCGAAGCTTGCCTGGACCAGTGGAGCGAAATTCTCGATGTCGGGGCACATGATGATCACATCTCGCGGTTCGAGGGAGGGGTCGGCCGCTAGTAGGTGCAGCACGGCTTCGCGTACTACCTCCACCTGCCGGGCCCGGCCGTGACAGGAGTGGACCTGCACACTGAAGTCGCCGTCGTCCAGCAGCGGCCGCGGGTCTTGCCGACGGTCGTCTGCACCGCCGGGCGGCGCTCGGTCGGCACGAATGTCCGCTTGGAGCCGGCGGAGAAGGCTGGTGCCACCTTCGGGCGCCGGACGGTGCTCCCCGCCCACTACCCCCTGGGCGGCCAGGACGAGCTGCATCTCGCGCGAGTCACGGCCCCACGAGCGGAGCAACGGGTTGGCCGCCGCCCGGGTACTGGGGTCTTCTGCCCTGAGGAGGCCACGAGCCGGGTGGGGTACGGCCCGTGCGACCTTCTCCCAGAGGACTTCCGAGGGGTGGAGCAGGAAAAGGTGAACGTCGCGGTGAGCGGCGACCGCCTTGAGGATCCGCAACTGGCTCGCCGGCAGGCGCGTGAGCCCGAACAGCGAAAGGCGGGCCGGGAGGCGCAGCCGGCCCGGGGCCTCTTCGATCACCGCAGGCGCCCAGTCTGCCAGCTCGGCCGGGCTCGGCACACCCACCCCACGACGGAGGTGCCGCCAGAGATCTGCCTGCCAGGCGGTGTCTTGGCCCCGAGCCAGGCCGTCGTCGGGACCAACGTCGTCACCACACTCGGGTGAGCCCTCGCCCGGGGGCCCGGGGAGCCAGCTCAGCACCATTTCGGGCCGGTATATGCAGTAAGAGGCGAACAGCCCCGTCAGGCGGCGTGCGGTGGCGAACCGGCGAGGCGCAGCGACGCTGCCAGCCGGGGACGAGGCGCAGAGATGGGCCTTGAGAGCGGCCATGCCGGGCTCGTCGATGTGGTCGTCCATAACGTCAATGAGCGCCCAAACCGAGCGCGACGGGGCCCAGGGGCCCTGGCCAATGGCGGCGCTCGCTCCCTCACCACGGTAGGCGCCCCTTACCCCTGGCACCCCCGGCGCCTCGGGCGAGCCGGGCGGCGCTGCGGTGCCCAGAGCCGCCGCCGTGATCTCCTCCAAAAGCAACGCCGGCGACGGGAAATCCACATTGGCGCACACGCCGTCACCCCCAAGGGGGGACTGGCCTAGGTAGCTGGAAAGGCGTTGGGCGAGCCAGCGCTCGACACCCCTGGTAGGGACAGCGACTATCTCGCGCTCCATTGGGTCCTCGAGCGGCGTGAGAAGGATCTCACCGAGCGCCGCGACGAGCAAGTCTGCACGGGCAGCGCGGTGGAGCTCGAGCACGCACCTACGCTACGAGGCGGGTGGGACAGGTAGCGCTCCCACCACCGGCGCGGGGCAACGAAAAGGACAAGACCACCCACTCGGTCATTGGCCGCAGCTCCGCGAAAGTGCGGGCCTTCTCCGGGAAAATAGCCACCGGCGCAGGTTCGACATGCACCGGGCCGACGAGCCTCAAGTGCGCCATTACGGCCTCGAAAACAAGCCGTTCGTGGTCCGGGCCCGTCGAAAAGTAAACTTCGAGCGACATCGCAAGCGAGCACTCGTGTGAGTGGTGCGGTCGGCCAAACTGGCGCTCACCATCAGCGCAATTCCAAGGCGGCACCGGCGTTGCTCCAAAGGCTGGAATTCCGCAAGTACCTCCGACGTCGACCGCCTGAGCGGGTACCGGCGGCGCACGCGCGGCGCTTCGCTCGTCGCGCAGGAGAGCGGGTTACAGTTTCGCCGTTGGGCAGATCAGCTTCAGGACCTGGCTTGCGCGAGGCCGGGCCGTGGCGCTGGAGCGAGCGACGGGAATCGAACCCGCGTTCTCAGCTTGGGAAGCTGATGTACTGCCTCTGTACGACGCTCGCACAGGGCCCAATGTTAGCCCTGCCCCAAATTGGCGCAATCGGCGCCCTGGAAGGGCCGCCGCATTCTCCGCTCCAGCGTCCCGGGGCACAAGGTCACTCAGCACTTCCATAAGACCACTGCAAGTGGCGAGAAACGGCCGCCTAACACCCCCGCCGCTCCCGTGCCGACAGGCCCGTGCATTAACCTCGAACGGCGCGCCTGAGCAGGGCACCCACTTGGCAAACAGCGCGAATGAGTGTACTCTCATTCCCGGAGCGGGAACCCGCCGCCTGCTCCGCAGAGCGGATTTGAGATCCGCCGCTCGATCTGCTCCGCCAGTGGCGCCCCGAGGGGCGCCATTGGTGTTTTTGCGGCCTGGTACTGCCCGCAATTGTGAAGGCGCGATACCTCAAAGTCGTCCCGGGTTATGATCAGCGTGGATGCCCGAGCGGTGGCGTGAACCCTTTGCTTCAAACGAAGCGGTGCGGGCGAGGATGAGCACCCAACGACGCGAAGGTACTGCGCCAGAAGTCGTACTGCGTCAAGCCCTCCACCGTATCGGCTTGCGTTACCGCCTTCACAGGGCACCTCTGCCAGGCTTGCGCCGAAAGGCTGACATTGTCTTTGGCCCTGCCCGGCTGGCAGTTTTTGTCGACGGCTGTTTCTGGCACGGGTGCCCCGACCACGGGGCTCGCCGGCACGAGGTCAACAATTGGTATTGGCCGGCCAAGATTTCGCGCAACTGCGAGCGAGACCGAGAGACTGACCGGGCCTTGACAGACGCCGGCTGGCGAGTCATAAGAGTCTGGGAGCACGACCTGAAAGGCGAACCGCTCCAAATGGTCCTCCGGCACGTGCAGGAGGTGCTTGCGGCCCCTCGGCCCCGAGCTGACCGCAAGCTAACGGCCGGGTACCTGAAGTAAACCGCTTTACGAGGGCGGCCCGCTGGCCAATGTCACCGTTGCAGTGTGCGTGACTCCTGTCGCAGTGACCCAGGCAATGCTTACCTTTTGCCCCGGATGGTAAGCGACGAGCAATTTCGTCAATTCGTCAGATGAAGACAATTTCGTCCCATTGAAACTCGTGATCGTGTCGCCGCTCGTGATCCCCGCCTCCTGAGCGGGAGCCCCCGAAACGACGTTGCTGACCTCAAGCCCCGATGAGTTGGTCTGGGTACCGCCATAAGAGCCTCCGCCGGAGGCCCCGCCTCCGAACGCCGGGGACTCATCCGGTGGTTCCAAGAGCAGCCCGAGGAAAGCGGTCGGGCCGACGTGGACAACGGAATTGCCTTTGCCGGCTTCGATCACTTTGACGATCTGCATCGCATAACTGACCGGGATGGCAAAGCCTTCGTTGCCCTCGGTCGAAAACGTGAAGCTCTCCGATGCGGCGGTGTCCATCCCGATTACCTGCCCGGAGGCATTTACGAGGGGACCGCCTGAATCGCCCGACTCGATGTTGGCATTGGTCTCGATCAACCCTGCCAATTGCTCGGGCCGCTCCGTGAGCTCGTCGTTGGCGGTTATCGACTGGTTGAGGTCGGTAACCGAGCCGCCCGCGCTCGTCGGGGTCCCGCCTGTGCCTCCGGCATTGCCTATCGCAACAACTGCCTCGCCGATAGAGGCGGCGGAACTCGCAAGTTTCGCCGTCGCCAGACCGGATGCTCCTTGTAACTGGAGCAGGGCTACGTCGTGGGTGTTGTCGTAACCGAGGACCGTCGCGGGATAGGTCTTGCCGTTGCCGACATCGGTGACGGTCACCTTCGTGGCTTCGTCGACGACATGGTTGTTCGTGAGGACAAGCCCATTTGACGTCAGGACGATCCCGGTGCCAGCGCCTTCGGTGTACTGGTAATTGAAGATCACGTTGACGTCGACCACTTCGGGGTCGACCCGCGAGGCGATCGTCGACACGTCGGAGGGCCCGCCCGCACCCTCGGCTGTGGAGCCGGGGGTCGTGGTGCCGCCACCGGGAGAGGTGAACCCGCCCGAACCGCCCGTGCCACCTGAGCCCGACCCGCCGGAAGGAGCGGTGACCGAGGGGCTCGCGCTGCTGGAGGAAGGCGAGGTCGGCCAGATCACCCGGCTTGCGCCCGCCCCGGCAAGTGCCGCGGCGGCTACTACGAGGATGGCCGCTGCCGAACGCAGCACTCGTGGCCGACCCGGGGAAGCCGCCCCCGTGCCTGCGGCGGTGCCGCCAAGTTGAGGGCCGGGCCCGTACGCGGGCGCCTGGCCGTAAATTGGAGGCTGGCCATAGGCGGGCGGCGCGTAAGCGTCCCCGTAGGCGGGGGGCTGTGGGTAAGGCGGGCGCTCCCCGAAGCCGCCGCTCTGGCCAAAACCGCCGCCGTGGCCGAAATTGCCGCCCTGGTGATGGTCGCCGTAACCGTAACGGGGGGGAACGGAGGCCGGTTGACCATATTGGGAAGACGGCCCGTAACCCTGTGCCTGGCCATATGCGCCCGTATGGCCGTAGCCCGGGTGCGGCTGACCTTGTTGGCCTTGGCCTTGGTGGTCGTGCCCAGGCTGGCCGTAGCCCGGCTGACCATAACCCGGGTGGCCATAGCCCGGCTGGCCGTAGCCCTGTGGGCTGTTCCCCGGCTGGCCGTAGCTCGGCTGGCCGTAGCTCGGCTGGCCATAGCTCGGCTGGCCGGCTGCGGGGCCTTGTTGCTGCCTGGTCGCCGGCTCCCCTCCTGTCGGGGGTTGTGCTCCTAGGGGAGCCTGTTGCGGCGGCCACAAAGAGTTACTGGCCTGAGATTGGCTTCGCCCAGCCGGACCTGCATCCTCCGCCACGTCGTCGCCACCCTCTGCCGGCGGCTCAGCGGGCCCCATGCCCTGCTGCCCCGACGGCCACATGTCCTGGTCGCTCATTCAGTGCCTCCTGCTCCGAACCACTTAAATACCGTCTCCGGTGCTCACCTCAGTGAAGGCCCGTTACCTGTGAACGGCCTGAGGCGCCCCTGAAACTCTTAATAACGCTCTGGCCTGGCCCTTCATTTCATCGGGCCAGCCTATTCAGCCTTTGAGGTCGTACCCTCCGGACTTGCGCGAGATGCGCCGGACCGGGCAAGCGGCATCAGAGGCGAGCCAGCTCATCGGCGGGAGCCATGGCGATGGCGGGGGCCGCCGACGGGACCAGCCACCGCAGGAGCTGGTCGAGGTCTGCGCGAGGCACGCTGACGCAGCCTGTCGTGGGGGATCCGGTGCTCGGGTGGACAAAGATCGCCGAGCCGGCGTACGGGACGACCGGGTTGACGTTGTACT
The DNA here is from genome assembly GCA_035508795.1 of Acidimicrobiales bacterium. Classification (GTDB taxonomy): domain Bacteria; phylum Actinomycetota; class Acidimicrobiia; order Acidimicrobiales; family Palsa-688; genus DATJMJ01. The sequence continues at coordinate 15,041 of DATJMJ010000014.1, read as the reverse complement.
CGACGACGATGAACGACGGGTAGAAGGCAGTCTCTTGCCAGAGAGGTTCGCTGTCACCTCCGAAGGGAGGGGCCTGACCGCACGGCAAGTGCCGGAAGGTGTTGTAGGCAGGCGAAGTGGGGTCCTCGTCCCACCAGTCCCCGCACACGAGCCGGTGATAAGGACCTCGGTAACCGGGGTTGGGCTGGTTGCCGTAGACGGTCCTGCCGAGACTGTAAAAGCCGGTAGGCGTGGTCCCGTCGCCCTCGCGGTGGTGGGCCGAAAAGCCGTTCTCACCTATCAGCGCTGGCCAAGGGCGGGCGACCTCAAACCAACAGCGGCCCGATCTTTGCCATAGCTCAACGGTCGCAAGGCTTCTCCCGGGCCCGCTTGCCTCTGCAGTGACCAGCTGTGACGCCCGGCCCGTCGAGGCCAGGCGGTCAGCAAGGTTGTCGGGACACCCTACGCGCGGCTTCGTTGCCAGGTCGGCGCTACGGGCGCTCGCGCCGGTGTGGGCGGGAGAGCCCCGCCCTCCGAACGAGGAAAAGGCAGAAGTTACCGAAGAAAGCGAAAGAGCTCCTATAGCAATGAGCCGCGCTAGGACCCCCGCTCCGGTAGGAACACCCCTCGACAAAGCCGCCTCCAAACGATGCCACGCCTAACACCGGCCTGGCGCCCGCCCGTCCCTTGCACCGGCCCGGCTGGCCGGACCGTGCCCAGCGCCTGCCGGTGCTACTGGCGGTAGCCCTCCACCACGCTCTCGGGCCGAACGGTCACGTCGTTAGGGTCCTGGCCCGCCGCTCGCCTTGCGCGCCGTTGCCTCAGCAGGTCCCAGCACTGGTCCAATGTGATCTCGAGCTGGCGAAGCCTCTCCAGTTCGCTCGACGAGGGTTCCTGCCCCTCGAAGGACCGCTCGAGCTGGTGTTCCTCATCGGCCAGCTCCCCAATGCGCTGGACAAGGTCGGCGTCGTCCAACCCCAGCCTCCTTAGCAACGGCCTCGCGGCCACCCGGACGAAATGTCGTGCCGGGACAGCCTATGGCCTCGGGGCCGGCCAGTACGACTGGCCGCTGGCAATGGCTACCGCCCATCATTTTGAGATGGGGAGACGCTCCAGGCGAAGGAGGCGCTTCCTGGTGGCGATGTTCGCCGGCTCCGTCCTCTTGTGCGCGTCTTTCACCGTGCGGCTTTTCGTCTTGCCGGCTCTCAGCCCCCTGCAGGGCCTTCATGCAGATGCCCTGGTGGTGCTCGGGGGCCCCGGGCCCCGTCTCGAGCTGGCTTTGCAACTCGAACGGGACAGAGCTGCCCCGGTGATGCTCGTCTCGGTCGCTTCGGTGCTTTACAACTGCCCGGACTTCGACCTGCCAGGTGTACGGGTGGAGTGCTTCCGGCCGGACCCCTTCAGCACTCAAGGTGAAGCTCGCTACGTAGGGCAGCAGGGCCGCATCCACGGCTGGCGGAGCATCATCGTGGTCAGCTCTGTGCCGCAGGCGACCCGCGCCCGGCTCCGCGTCAAGAGGTGCTTCGGCGGCGACGTCCTCGTCGTCGGTGCACGGCCATCGCCGGCCAGTTGGGCATACGAGGTTGTTTACGAGTGGGGGGCGCTCGCCAAGGCGCTGCTTTGGCAGACTGCTTGTTGATGGCCGATTTTGTTGGGGCGATCGACCAGGGCACGACGAGCACGCGCTGCATCATCTTTGACCACGACGGGCTCGAAGTCGCCCGCAAGCAGCTCGAGCACGACCAGATCCTGCCGAGGCCCGGATGGGTCGAGCACGACCCGGCGCAGATCCTCCAAAGGGCCCACGAAGTTGTCCTTGGGGCGCTGGCGACTGCCGGCCTGGCCCCTGATGACCTGGTCGCCATCGGCGTCACCAACCAACGCGAGACAACGGTGGTGTGGGACCCCGTGACCGGGAAGCCCTACCTCAACGCCATCGTCTGGCAGGACACCAGGTCTGCTCAACTCGTCTCAGCGCTCGCGCGGGCCGGCAAGGGAGACTTCGTGCGGCAAAGGAGCGGGCTCCCGCTCGCCACGTATTTTTCCGCCGGGAAGCTTCGCTGGATCCTCGACAACGTCGAAGGGGCGCGCGCTGCGGCGGCACGAGGCAGGGCGGTTTTCGGCACCATCGACAGCTGGCTGATCTGGAACCTGACAGGGGGGCCGCGCGGTGGGCGGCACGTAACAGACGTCACCAACGCGAGCCGCTCCCAGCTCCTGGGTTTGCGGGAGCTGTCCTGGGACCAAGAACTGCTCGACCTTTTCGACATCCCGCTCGAGATGCTGCCCGAGGTGCGGCCGTCGTCGGGGCCCGTGGGCGTCGCCAGGTTCGGCGACGACGCAGGCCCGGGCATCCTGGTCGCTGCTGCCCTCGGGGACCAGCACGCGGCCATGATCGGCCAGCTCTGTACACGCACGGGCGAGGCAAAGAACACCTACGGGACAGGCAACTTTTTGCTGGTCAACACGGGCCCGGAGCCGGTGTGGTCGGAGCACGGCTTGCTGACGACAGTTTGCTACCAGATGGAGGGCCAACGCCCCACGTACGCTCTCGAGGGTTCGATAGCAGTCACCGGAGCAGCCGTCCAATGGCTCCGCGACCAGATCGGGCTCATTGGGAGCGCGGGTGAGATCGAGGGGCTTGCCTCCGCCGTGGACGACAACGGCGGGGTCTATTTCGTGCCAGCTTTTTCGGGCCTTTTCGCTCCATATTGGGACGCAGCTGCACGGGGCACCGTTGTCGGCCTTACCAGGGCGACGACCAAAGCCCACCTAGCCCGAGCCACTCTCGAGGCGATCTGCTACCAGACGAAAGATGTCGTGCTCGCGATGGAGCAAGGCACGGGCACGCAGATGGAGTCCCTGAGGGTTGACGGAGGTGTCACCGCCAACAGCCTTTGCATGCAGCTGCAGGCGGACATCCTCGGCATCCCCGTGTCCAAGCCCGCAATTAGCGAGACGACGGCGCTCGGCGCGGCCTTTGCGGCAGGGTGCGCGACGGGGTTTTGGTCGGGCTTCGAAGAGCTCCGTTCGCTTTGGCACGAGGGACGCCGTTGGGAGCCAACGTGGGGAGCGGCCGAGCGGGAAGAGGCTTACCGGTCCTGGCGCAAAGCAGTCGAGCGTTCGCTCGGTTGGGAGGACGGCCAGGCCTAGGGGCAGCGGCGCCAACGTTGACTGCGCAGCGGCCTTGGCAGGCACGGCCGGGGTGTGAAAGGCTCTACCGGGTCGGTCCGTCACTTCTAAGGGGGGAAGACATGCGCTGGGCCCTGCCGAGCTCGCAAATACCCACTACTTGGTTCAATGTGCTCCCGCACCTGCCCAAGCCGCTCGACCCGCCTCTTCACCCCGGCACCAGGCAACCTCTCGGGCCGGAGGACCTCGCGCCGCTCTTCCCGATGGCGTTGATCGCCCAGGAGGTCACGACCGAACCGTACGTCGAGGTGCCGGGCGAGGTCCTGGACGTACTTCGGCTCTGGCGGCCGACCCCGCTCGTCCGTGCGGAGCGCCTCGAAAAGTTGCTGGGCACCCCGGCGCGCATCTATTACAAGGACGAATCGGTTTCGCCGGCGGGCTCACACAAGCCGAACACTGCTGTGCCGCAAGCCTTTTACAACAAAGCCGAAGGTGTTGCCCGCCTTTCGACCGAGACCGGGGCAGGCCAGTGGGGGAGCGCACTGTCGTTTGCTTGCTCCTTTTACGGCCTTGAGTGCAAGGTTTACATGGTGCGGGCCTCCTACGAGCAAAAGCCCTACCGCCGGATCCTCATGGAGACATGGGGTGCGAGCGTGGTGCCAAGCCCGGTGGACGACCCGGGCCACCCCGGGTCGCTCGGCACCGCCATCAGCGACGCTGTGCGCGACGCAGCCGGCCGCTCCGACACCCACTATTCGCTCGGCTCGGTGCTCAACCACGTCCTGCTGCACCAAACCGTCATCGGCCAAGAAGCAAAAGAGCAGCTCGTGCTGGCGGGAGAGCGCAAGCCGGACGTCGTGATCGGTTGCTGCGGAGGAGGCTCCAACCTGGGTGGCATCAGCCTCCCATTTGTCCCGGACGAAGACGTCCGTCTCGTCGCCGTCGAACCGGCGTCCTGCCCGACCCTTACAGAAGGCAAGTACGAGTACGACTTCGGCGACACGGCCGGCTACACGCCGCTGCTGCACATGTACACCCTCGGCCACGAGTTCGTGCCTCCTTCGATACATGCCGGCGGCCTGCGCTACCACGGGGACGCGCCCATTATTTCGGCCCTCGTTGAGGCCGGGCGTATGGAGGCTGTCGCCTACCCGCAAACGAAGACCTTCGAGGCAGCTGTCACCTGGGCGCGTACCCAGGGGACGGTCCCCGCCCCCGAGACCGGGCACGCAATCCGCGCGGTCATCGACGAGGCCCTCGCCGCCAAGGACGAAGGCAAGGAAAAGGTCATCCTCTTCAACTACTCCGGCCACGGCCTGCTCGACTTGTCGGCCTACGACGCTTACCTGCACGGAGCGCTCTCGGACTGACCAAGGCCGTCAGCCTGGCCAGGCTCTCTTCGTCCAGCCGTCCGATCCGTCCGCCGTGCGGGCTGTCCGACGGTCCCCGCGCCTAGCGAAAGCCCAATTACAACCGGCACGGCACCGCCCCGGCTCGCTCGCGTGCCGCTTTAGCGCGATGTGTGAGCAAAACTCTCCTCCGGCTGGCGCGTTCTGGTCGCGATCGCGCGCTTTGGTCGCGATCGCGCGCTTTGGTCGCGATCGCGCTCGAAAAACCTGCACGGGCCGCGACACGACAGCGCAAGCGCGACCAGAATGGGCTAAGAAACGCCAAAGAACAGCAGGAAATCCCTCTGGTGCGCGCCGACGCTCGACCACTCGACCACTCGACCACTCGAGAGTGTGCCCGTGCGCTCGTCGGCTCGGCGTGCTGGTCATAGCTCTCGGATGCCCCCGTACTACCCCGCTCACGCCGTCGGCAACCCTTGCTGCGTGCCCTCCAGGCCCTTCGCCCCGTGGCGCGCTCCAATGCCCATGTGCTGGTACGTCCCGGGCTCCGGTACGGTAAGGCGATGGAAACCCGCCCCGGCTTACCCTTTCCCTTGGGTGCCACCCCGACCGTCGACGGCACTAATTTTGCTGTTCCCTCCGAGGTCGCAGACCTCGTCGAAGTCTGCCTCTTCGACGAAGCAGGAAACGAGCAACGCATCGAACTGCCGGAGCGGACCGCCAACGTCTGGCACGGTTTCTTCCCGGACGTCGAGCCTGGGCAGCGTTACGGCCTGAGGGTGCAGGGCCCATGGGCCCCTGCCGAGGGCTTGCGCTGCAACGCCTCGAAGCTGCTGCTCGACCCGCACGCAACTGCCGTCGAAGGCGAAGTCCAGTGGGGACAGGAAGTTTTTGGCCACAATTTCGACGACCCGGGCACCGCAAACACGGCCGACTCCGCGCCATGTATGCCCCGCTGCCTCGTTACTGCTCGCGATTTCGACTGGGGGGGAGATGCCCCGCCGTCCATCCCCCTTGACGAGACCGTCATTTACGAAACCCACGTAAAGGGGTTGACGAAGCAGCACCCCGACGTGCCCGAGCAGCACCGGGGGACGTACCTGGGCCTGGCCCATCCCGCCGTCACGAGTTATTTGACGGATCTCGGGGTGACAGCCGTCGAATTGCTCCCAGTCCACCAGTTCGTCCAGGACTCCCACCTCCTCGAGCGTGGGTTGCGCAACTACTGGGGCTACAACAGCATTGGCTTTTTGGCCCCGCATGGCGCTTATTGCTCTGCCGGCGACGGCGGCCAGCAGGTCAATGAGTTCAAGGAGATGGTCAAGGCACTCCACGCGGCCGGCCTCGAGGTCATCCTCGACGTCGTTTACAACCACACGGCCGAGGGCAACCACCTGGGGCCCACCCTGTCATTGAAGGGGATCGACAACCCGGCCTATTACCGGCTCGTCGAGGAGGACAGGGCGCATTACTTCGACACGACCGGTACCGGCAACAGCTTAAACGTCGGCCACCCTGCTGCTCTCCGGCTCATCCTCGATTCTTTGCGCTACTGGGTGACCGATATGCACGTGGACGGCTTTCGCTTCGACCTGGCGACAACGCTCACCCGCCAGAGCGGCGACGTCGACATCCACAGCGCCTTCCTCACGCTGGTCCACCAGGACCCCGTACTGGCACCCGTCAAAATGATCGCCGAACCCTGGGACATAGCCGGTTACCAATTGGGCGGCTTCCCGGCCCGTTGGTCCGAGTGGAACGGCAAGTACCGCGACAGCGTGCGGGATTTTTGGCGCGGGGCGGACGGTGCGCTCGGCGAGCTGGCGCTCCGGCTCACCGGCAGCCCCGACATCTATTCGTCCGACGGGCGGGCGCCAACCGCAAGCATCAATTTCATAACCGCCCACGACGGCTTTACTGTTGCCGATCTCACCTCCTACAACGAAAAGCACAACGAAGACAACGGCGAAGACAATAACGACGGGGAAAGTTATAACCGCTCATGGGACTGCGGGGCCGAGGGGCCCACGGACGACCCCAAAGTGCTCGAGCTGCGTGCCCGCCAGCGGCGCAACCTGCTTGGCACCCTCCTTTTGTCGGCCGGGGTCCCGATGCTCCTCGGCGGGGACGAGCTGGCCCGCACCCAGCGGGGCAACAACAATGCCTACTGCCAGGACAACGAGATCTCGTGGTACGACTGGGCCAACGCCGACAGGGATCTCCTCGCTTTCGTCAAGGAGGCCCTGGCTCTTCGCCGTGCCAACCACGCTCTCCGCCCCCGCGACTACCTGCGGGGCCCCGAGGGAGGGCCCGCCCAGATGGTCCTCTACCGCCCCGATGGCAAGCAGATGTCGGCCGAGGACTGGCAGGACCCGCAGGCTCGCGCGTTGATGGTCGCGCTCGATGGGCGTCAGATAGAAGACGCCGAAGGCGAGACTGCGCCTGACCGGTTCCTCCTCATGCTGAACGCCCATCACGGCAACGTCCGCTTTGTCATACCGAAAGGCCGCGGCGCGTGGCGGCCTGTCCTCACGACCGGGAGAGTCGACCAGACGCCTCGCATGACACCCAAGGGGGCTGTCAACCTGCGGGGCCGCTCGCTGCTGCTGTTCCACAGCTCTTAGCACGGCCTCCGCGCCCGGCACGACCTCCCCGCCCGGCGTCCGCGCCCGGCACGGCCCCCGCCCGGCCTCCGCGCCCGGCACGACCTCCGCGCCCGGCGCCCGCCCAGGCTCCGTGCACGCCCGGCCTCCCCGGGCCCGACGCTCCCCGGCCTCCGGTACTTTTCACGGGCAAGCTTGCGCGGGAGCAGTGCCATAATGACGGCATGCTCCCCGGCCCGCTGCCGACGACCCTGCGGCGAGCCGCAGGATGACCAAACAAGCCGCTTCCTCCCCGCAGGGGGATAAGCCCGTCCCGACCGCACCGCCGCCACCGCCACCCTGGCGGCACTGGTTGTGGCTGGTGGCGATCGTGGTTTTTCTGGGGCTTTTCTTCGTCCTGCCCGCGACCCGCATCACGCCGACAGTCAGCCTCAACTACACCCAGTTCCTCAACGACGTCGCTACCAAGCACGTCAAGACCGTGACGATCAGTTCGGACGGCTCTGCAAGCGGCACGCTCACCAACGGCCAGCAGTACAGCACCGTGGTCCCCGAGCAGCCGAGCGACCCGACGCTCTACCCGACGCTGCGCCAGTACAAGGTCCAGGTCGACGTTTCTGCCCCTGGGGCCTCGCTCGGGTCCGAGATCCTCGACTGGCTCCTCCTGCTTGCTCCGTTCATCCTCGTGTTCTGGTTGTGGCGGCGCCTCTCGAAGGGCTCCGCCGGGCCGCTCCAGGGCGTGCTCGGCGCCGGCAAGTCGCGCGCCAAGGTCTTCGATGCCGACCGTCCCAGCACCACTTTCGCTGACGTAGCGGGCTATGACGGGGCCAAGGCCGAGATCGCTGAAGTCGTCGAGTTCTTGAAGGAGCCCGACAAATACCGCAAGGCCGGAGCCGTCGCGCCCCGCGGGGTGCTCATGGTCGGGCCGCCCGGCACGGGCAAGACATTGCTCGCACGGGCGGTGGCCGGCGAGGCGAGCGTGCCGTTTTTCTCGGTCACCGGCTCGAGTTTCGTGGAGATGTTCGTCGGCGTCGGCGCGGCGCGTGTGCGTGACCTGTTCGCCGAGGCGCGCAAGCGGGCGCCCGCGATCATCTTCGTCGACGAGATAGACGCGATCGGCCAGCGCAGGGGCGGCTCGGGAGCGGTTTCCAACGACGAGCGAGAGCAGACGCTCAACCAGCTGCTCGCCGAGATGGACGGCTTCGACATGTCTGTCGGCATCGTGGTGCTCGCCGCCACCAACAGGCCCGAGATCCTCGACCCGGCACTGCTCCGGCCGGGCCGCTTCGACCGCCAGGTCACCATCCCGCTACCCAACCTCGCCGAGCGCAAGGCGATCCTGGTCGTTCACTGCAAGGACAAGCGGCTCGCACCCGACGTCGACCTCGAGGCTGTCGCCCGGGGGACGCCCGGCTTTTCGGGCGCCGACCTCGCCAACCTCACAAACGAGGCGGCGATCGTGGCGGTGCGAGCCAACAGGGATATCGTGCAAGCTTCCGACTTCGACCAGGCGCGCGACCGGATAATCCTTGGGCGGCGGGAGGGTTCCAATGTGCTGCTGCCCGAAGAAAAGCATGCGGTGGCGGTACACGAGGCAGGACATGCTCTTGTCGCCGCTTTGAGCCCCAAAGCCGAGCCAGTCGCAAAGGTCACGATCCTGCCGGCCGGTCAGGCCCTGGGCGTCACCGAGCAGCTCCCCCTCGTCGAGCGCCACCTCTACGGCGAGGATTACCTCCAGACCAGCCTCGACGTGCGGCTCGGGGGGCGCGCGGCCGAGCTGGTCGAGCTCGGGCAGGGTTCGACCGGAGCCGCGAACGACCTGGCGGGCGCTACAGACCTTGCTGTCAAGATGGTGAGGGAATTCGGGTTGTCGAGCACCCTAGGCCCCGTTGGCTACCCCGAGGGCGGCTCCGTTTTCCTCGGTGGTGGCGGAGCAGGGTTTTCGAGCCGGCCTTTTGCCGAAGAAACGCAAGCGAAGATCGACTCAGAGGTTTCGGCTCTCTTGGAACAAGCCGAAAAGCGTGCCGTCGACCTTTTGACCAAAAACCGCGACAAGTTGAGGCAGCTCGCGGACCTCTTGGTCAAGGAGGAGACGGTCAACGGTCCGGCTGTCTACGCGATAGCCGGCGTGCCCGAGCCTTCCGGAGCGGACGCCGGCACCACGTTGGCCCCCCTCCAGCGCGCAGCAGCGTCGGGGACGGCGACCGTGCCTGGCACTGCCGCCCAACCCTCCGGGACCAGCTGAAGTCAGCCGAAGGGGGGCCAGGGCCCAACATCGGCGAAGGCGCTAGTTTTCGCAGGAAAGCTTGTACACGGTCGTTTGCGCGTAGGTCTGCCCGGGCTCGAGCTCGGTCGATGGGAACCCGGGCTGGTTGGGCGAATCGGGGAAGTGCTGAGTTTCGAGCGCGAAACCATCGCTCTGGCGGTAGGAGTGCCCGCTGCTGCCGACGATGGTGCCGTCGAGGAAGTTACCGGTGTAAAACTGGCAGCCGGGTTGGGTCGTGTACAGGTCGAGCCGCCGGCCGCTGCCCGGTTCGACGACTGCCGCCGCATGGGTGAGCGACCCGGGCTGTGCCTGGTTGAGCACCCAGTTGTGGTCGTAACCGTGACCTACGGCCAGCTGCGGGTGGTTGGCCCTGATCCTTTCACCGATGGGGTGGAATTCCCTGAAATCAAAGGGGGTACCCGCCACAGGCGAGATCTCTCCCGTCGGCATGAGCGAAGCGTCTATCGGTGTGTAGTGGTCCGCGTTGAGCCGGAGCAGGTGCCCATAGGCTGCGCCCGAAGCCTCACCTGCAAGGTTCCAGTAGGTGTGGTTGGTCAAGTTGACCACCGTCGGAGCGTCTGTCGTCGCTTCGAATTGAAGCGTCAAACGGTCCTGGTTGTCGAGCGTGTACGTCGCCACGGTCACGAGCCTGCCGGGGAACCCCATCTCACCGTCCGGGCTCACGTACTCGAGCCTTACACCTACGACGCCACCCCCTTCGCCGTCCGGATGGTCCCCGCCCGAACGCCGGCCGCCAGCCCCCGTAGGTTGCTCGTCCGCCCCCGTAGGTTGCTCGTCAGCGCCCGTAGGTCGACCGTCAGCCGCAGGACGCCGGAAGACGGCTGCGCTCCACACTTTTTGGTCGAACCCGACCTGCCCGCCGTGCAGGGCCGTGCTGCCGACGTTCGTCACCACCTGATGGCGGGTGCCGTTTAGCTCGAAGGCCCCCCCGGCGACCCGGTTGGCAAACCTCCCGATGACCGCGCCGAAGTACGAGCCTCGTGCCCCCGGGTTGTGCGGCGTCGGCGCTGAGTTGTACTTCACGTACGCCGCAAGGTCCGGGTAACCGAGCACGAGGTTTGCTGCTCTCCCGGACTTGTCCGGGAATTCGACCGAGACGACCACGCCGCCGTAATTGAGGATCTCGACTACCATCCCGTTGTTGTTGGCCAGCCGGAAACGCTTGACGGCCTTGCCCGAGAGCTGGCCCTCCGGCAGTTCGGAGACGGTAGGTGGGGCCGGATGGGGCAGCCGTACGGGCGAAGTCAAGTCAGCTCCTTGAAGGCAGGGCCACCGTGATTTGGCAAGGGCGCAGTTTACTCCCGGCCGGCGCCGCGCCATGGCGGCAGCTCTCCGGCCATGCAGGGTGGGCCAAGCTGGTTGAATAAGGACATGACGCCACCGGGCCCGAGACAGCGCAAAGCCGATCTCGGTCTGAAGGACGAGAGCCGGCGCCTATGGACAATTACGGACGTCGCTCAACGTGCGGGCGTCTCTGTCGGCACCGCGTCCAAAGCGCTCAACGGGCGCGGCAACCTGAACCCCGAAACCAGGTCGCGGGTCATCCGTATCGCCGACAGCTTGGGGTTCCAGCCCAATGCGCTCGCGCGGAGCCTGCTCGCCGGGCGCAGCTTCACCGTCGGCCTCGTCACTACCGACAGTTTCGGGCGGTTCTCGATCCCGATGATGCTGGGAGCCGAGGACGCGCTCGGCGAAGGCAGCATCGCGGTTTTCCTGTGCGACGGGCGTGGTGACCCCGAACGCGAACGCGGCTATGTTCAGACCCTCTTGTCGCGCAGGGTCGACGGGATCATCGTCGCCGGCCGCCGCGTCGACCCGAGGCCCCCGATCGGCACCGACCTGCCGGTGCCCGTCGTCTACGCCATGGCGCAGTCCGAAGACCGCAAAGACCTGTGCGTGTTGCCCGACGACGAGGGAGGCGGGGACCTCGCAGTCAGCCACCTGATCGAGCTCGGCAGGTCGAGGATCGCCCATATAAGCGGCCCGGAACATTTCGAGGCGGCCAGGAGGCGGGCACGCGGCGCGGGCGCGGCGCTCGAGCGCGCCGGGCTGGAGATGTCGGGCGGCGGCCCTTTGTTCGGCCAGTGGACCGAGGCGTGGGGAAGGGAAGCCACCGGTGCGCTGCTGCGCAAAGCGCCCCGTACTGACGCCATCTTTTGCGGCAGCGACCAGATCGGCAGAGCAGTGTCGGACGCCCTGAGGGAGGCCGGCAAGCGTGTCCCCCAGGATATTTCGGTTGTGGGCTTCGACAATTGGGAGGTCATGGTCGAAGGGAGCCGTCCCCATCTGACGACGGTCGACCCCAACCTGACCGAGGTTGGCCGAGTTGCGGCCCGCGAGCTCCTCGCCGCGATCGAAAGGGGTGCGCCGGGAGGTGCCCTGACCGTCTCGAGCCGCCTGGTTGTCCGGGAGTCGACCAGCGCCCCCCAGCGCGCGCGCCGCACGGCAGCCCCCGCTCGGCCGTAGTTGCCCTACTCCGTCGCTGCTGCCCCCAACTCTGGCAACCAGACCCTCATTTCGGAGGGGCCACGGTTGCACCAGGTGTAATAAGGGACCGCCTTTAGGGGAGCAGCGCCCATCCGGCCCTCGCCCTTGCCGTTGCCGTCGCCGTCGCCGTTGCCGTCGCCGGCCTGCAGGTACGGCCATCCTCTCGCCAAGTACGGCTGCCGTTCGCCGGCGGGCACTACGAGCCCGACGATGTCCTCCGCCAGGATCTTGTCGGGCAGCTCGCTGACGCCCTCGCCGGGTACCCCGTAGACGCCGTCGAGAGCCCTTGTGCTTGGCCCGGCCTGTGCGCCCCCTCCAAAGCTTTCGAAACAGTAAACAAAAGGCCCGCGCTCCAAAGCAAAACATCCCCGGAGAGAGTCGATACGTGCATCGGGGCGGACCACCCGCGGGCCCATGGCGAGCTCTATCGATATCTCGTCGCCGGGCTGCCAGGTGCCCCGTGCCCGGAGGTAACCATGGCTCGTGATGCCTGTGGCGCCGGCCCCGTCGAGCGTGGAGCCGTTGACGGCCAGCACGGCCTCGGGCGACCAGGACGGCACCCTGAAGGAGATCTCGACCGGCCCGTCGGGCGCCTCCAGGACGAGGAAGGAAACCAAGCCCTTATGGGGGTACTCCGTGAGCAGGTTGCCTCGCAGGCACCCGCCCCCGAGCTCGGCTTCGACCGTGGCGGCCATGAACTGGTGGATCTGCAAGCCGTCGGGTGTGCGCGTAGCCACGTAGTGCTCGAGGCTCGCAATGAGGCGCATCAGGTTGGGTGGGCAGCACGCGACGCGGTACCAGCCCTGCCGCGTGGTCCCGTACCCACCCCGGAGCGGGTTCACGTAAAAAAACGTCTTCCCGTCGAGGCCCCATCCCGACAGGAACCCGTTGTAGAGCGTGCGTTCCAAGAGGTCGGCGTAACGGCCGTCCCCCGTGGCGAGCGTCATGCGCCAGTTCCACATGATGCTGGCTATGGCCGCGCAAGTCTCGCAATAGGCGCGGTCCGACGGCAGTTCGAAGCGTTCTCCGAATGCTTCACCTTCGTGGCGAGAGCCGAGACCACCCGTCAGGTAGGCCTTTCCCCCGACCATGTCGTCCCATTGCGCCAGGCAAGACACCAGCAGCTCGCGACGACCGGTCTCGATATAGGCGTCCGTCACGCCGCTCAGGAGGTAGAGCGCTCGCACGGCGTGGCCCCGGATGGCTTTGGCATCGGTAACCGGGATGTCATCTTGGAAGTAATCCGGGTGGAAGCCGCCCGGGTAGTTGAGCCGCGCTTTGCCGCGCCGGCCGATCAGGTCCTCGGCGAGGGCGAGGTAAGCCTCGTCGCCTTTATCACGGTACAACTCGACAAGCGCCATCTCCACCTCGGCGTGACCGTCGAGGTAAGCGGGCATGGCGGGTAGCGCCGCCAGCAGGTACCCGGCGAAGCGTCCGGCCACGTCGCCGAGCGAGACGGGCCCGGCAAGCGGCTCGCCGCTCCGGGACTCGGCAACAGCCGCTTGGAACATGTGCCCAGCGCAATAAAGCTCGTGGCCCATAGCCGGGTCGGCGAAACGCTTGCCGCTCTGGGCAACCTGGACGTGGCTATTGAGATAGCCATCTGGTTGCTGAGCAGCAGCCAACAGGCCGACTGTCTCGGCGAAAAAGCGCTCCTGAGCCCGGACGGGCCCGTGCTGGCGTTCCCACGCGATGGCCTCGAGCACCTTGTAGACATCGCTGTCCATGAAAAGCGGCAGCCGGTAGCCCTGGTCGGCGCCGGCGGCCGCAGCCCGCAAGTTGTCGAGGCTCCCCCACTGCTCGAGCATCTCTGTCCCGTGAGGGATCGTGACGTCACGGTTCAACTCCTGGCGCTCGCCCCAAAAACCCCCTTCCAACCTGACCGACCCTCCCCCGAGAGGCCGCACCGCTACGTGGTCGTACGAGCGCGGTTCGACCGGGCTCCCCACCTTGTACTCGACCGGTCTGGATGTCATCGCTCTACGCGGTTGTTACCCCGTGAGGCCGCCGAGGAGCAGGCCGCCCCGCCAGTACCGCTGCAGCACGACGAACATCAACAAAAGCGGCGAGATGCTGATCATGCTGGCGGCGATCGTGATGGCCGTGAAGTTTTCCGTGCTGCCCGAAATGTTGGTGTGCCAGAACCAAACCTGCAGGCCCTGGGTGAGGGTATACAGCTTGTCGCTGTTGTTGACTATGAAGGGTAGGAAGAAGTTGTTCCACGAGCTCACGACATTGAGCATGAAGACCGTGGCCAGGGCCGGCACCATCAGCGGCACGGCTATCCGGAGGAAGATCCTCGCTTCCCCGGCGCCGTCCACCCTGGCGGCGTCGATCAGCTCGCGGGGGACAGAACCCCCCGCGTAAACCCGCATCAAGTAGACGCTGACCGGGCTGATCATGAACGGGATGAATATCGCCGGCATGGTGCTGTCGAGGTGCACCTTGGCGTAGACGAGGTAGAGGGGTACAGCGAACGCGACGATGGGTATCAAAAGTGCGATCATTATCCAGATGAAAAGGAGGTTTTTGCCCCGGAAATTGAAACGAGCGAAGCCGTAGCCCGCCATCGCCGCCAGCACTGTCGCCCCCACGCCGCCAATGCCTGCATAGATCGCGGTATTGCGGAGCCACTGGAGGAACGAGCCGTCCTCCTTGTTGGTGAAGACCTCCTTCAGGTTTGACCAGAGCACGAACGGGTGGGCGAACCAGAAGCCGAAGGTCGAGTTGACGTTGGGCGCCGTCTTGGTCGACGAGACGAAGATCCACCAGATCGGGATCAGGGTGAAGAGGGTGAAGACCCCGCACGCGAGCGTGACAAGGTTGACCGTCCGGCGGTGCAAGCCGTAAAGCTGCAGCGGGACCTCGGAGGACACTCCGAGGTTACGCTGGCGTCGGGCCACCGAAGAAGGCACGGGTGCTGTCGTGGCGCTCATACCAACGCTCCCTTCCGTCGTTGCGAGAGCAGGAACACCGTCGAGATGATGATGATGATGAAGGCGAGGACAACGGCGATAGCGGCCGCAAAGTCGTACGAATAAGCAGAAAAGGCTTCGTTGTACATGTAGACGGTCGGTGTGTAGTTGGCCGAGACGTTGGGCGCCATGGGCGAGAGCAGGTAGGGCTCGGTGAACAGTTGTAGCGCGCCGATGACGTTGATTATCACGACGAGGATGATCGCCGGCCGGATGATCGGCAGCTTTA
>DATJMJ010000013.1:0-5044 GCA_035508795.1 Acidimicrobiales bacterium | reverse complement strand
TTGCTCTTCCCCGGCCGCCCCCTGCTGCGCCCGAGGAGGCCGGCCTCTCGGTCCCTCCGCGTCTTTTCCCAGTGGTCGGGGCGGCAGAGGGGCTGGAGGTTGTCGTAGCTCGTCGGGCCGAGGTTGGCGACGGGGTCACGGTGGTCCCACTGGAGCCCGTAGTGGGCCCCGCACCCCGGCCCGGCACAACTGGTGCCCTCAAAGCCCGGTGGCTTGCCGAGCTCGAGGGCCGTCCTCAGCTCCGCTTTCATGTGGCGCCCGAGGTGGGCGACCCGGAGCACCTTTACGCCGTCGTGGACGACCGCTTTCACGAAGGGGTCGGCTAGGGCCTCTCGCAGCCAGGCGACCGGCACAGGCCCTCCGCCGACCAGGTGGCAGGGCTCGCCCGGCTGGGCGTGGCCCCTCCGGTAGGCACGCAGGTCGACCACGATGTTGAGATCGCTCCGGGAGCTTTTTTTGGCGCCCCCGGCCGACAGCTCTACCAATGCGTCTGCCGAGCAGGCCTCGAAGCTGTCGGCACCTTTGCCCCGGGCCTTGCGCAGGCCTTGGGCGAGGGCGTCGAGGCGGTTCACCAGGGGGAGGCCTTGTGCGGGGGGGAGCGCCCCCGACAGGCAGACCATGCCCGAGCGGTCGACCCAGTGGCGCAGGTAACGGGCGGCGTGCTGGCGGGCGAAGAGCTGGGCGGGGTCGCTAGCCGCCAAGGTGACCTTGCGGGCCTGGTCCTTTAGCTCTCCCAGCCCAGCACGCCGTGCCAGGTCCAATAGGCGAGCTTCACAACCTGGCAGCTCTGCTTCGGCACGGACCACCTCGGCTGCTTGGGCCAAGGAGACCTCACCGCCGACTAGGGCTGCCTGGGTAACAGGCAGGGCCCCTAGGGCTTCGCCCGCCCGCAGCTGCTCGCGCGCAGAGCCGACCGTCGTGCCGGCGTGGCGCGAGAGCCATGCGGCGGGGTCAGAAAAGCCACGGCGGCGGTGCTCACCGGCCGATACTGCCCGGGCAGCGGCCAACACCCGCGCACCACTACAAGCTTTCTCGGCCCGGGCGAGGGCCTCTGCCACACTTGCGCACTCACCTGCAGCTACTAGGGCCGGGTCGAAACTGCGCACAAGGGCCACGAGCGCCTCAGCCCCCGAGATGACGGCACTGGCGGGCGTAGGCGTAGGCACGGGCGCGGGGGCAGGCGCCGGGGCGGGCGAAGGCGTAGGTGCCGGCGTAGGCGTAGGCGCGGGGGCGGGGGCGACCACCGGGCCGGGCGTAGGCACGGGCGCCGGGCCGGGCGTAGGCGTAGGCACGGGCGTAGGCACGGGGGCGGGCGCCGGGGCGGCGGGCGCGGCCGCGGGTGCAGCCGCAACAAGCGGGACAGGGCGCGCTGGGCCATCAGGCGGCATGGCACCTCCTCGAGGGGACCTGGGTCTTCTTGCTGAGGAGGCCTACCAGCCGGCCACGAGGCTCAAGGTGTTACCCTTCGATCATATCGAACATACATTCGGCACCGGCGAAGGAAATTACCTCCTCGCCGGGAAACCCCAGCGTTAGGGTTGGGCCGCGATGGCAACGTCAGTACTGGCAGATGCCTTCGGGCACAACGTGTGGGCCACGTTGCGCTTGATAGAAGCGTGCACCCCGCTAAGCGACGAACAGCTCGGGCGCGAGTTCCCAGGTACCTACGGCTCAATCCTGGCGACGACGCGCCACCTCGTCGGTGCCGATGCCTGGTACCTGTTCGCCGTGACGGGGGGCCGCACCCCTCGCGTCGACACTGCGGATATGGACCTGGCCGCGCTTTCGCTAATTATGGGGCGCACCGGCGATGGATGGTCCGAGTTCCTGGAACAAGACCTTGACCCCGACGTAGTCATAGTGCGCCGGCGCGACGACGGGTCCGAATCGCATGCGCCGCTCGGCATCCGTCTCGCACAGGCACTACATCACGGAACGGACCACCGCAGCCAGATTTGCACGGCCCTTACGCAGCTCGGAATGGAACCTCCTTGGATCGACGTGTGGTCGTACGCGATGAAAGACAACCGGCTCACAAATATCCCGGCGAAAACGGGGGCCTGAAGAGACAAGGCCCTCAGTCTGCCCGGCCGATTGCAGACTGAACCGCCTCCCGGTCATCCAGTAGGCGGGCGCGCTCGACGATGGGCGCAGCGCGCAGGCGCTCAGCGACATCCCGAGCTTCGGAGATCGCCGCAGCGGCTCGCGGGTCGCCAACGCGCAAGAACTCAACGCCACACGTCAACAACTCGAGCGCCAAGTGATACGGGCTTGTATCCCGCAAAACAGCAATGACGTCGGCATAAATCGCATCGGCGACTGGAGCGCGGCCGTCCTCGAGCTCGCTGCGCACCAATGCCAAGCGCCGTTGCGCTCGCAAAGTGGGAGGCAACTGCTCAGGAGCGAATGCCCCGCTTAGTCTCAGGAGCTCCGCCAACACGTCCCTGCGCCCCAAAAGGACCGCTAGGTGGGAGGCAATGGGCCAAGCCCAGCGCACCGTTTCGTGGAGCGGTGGGAGCGAACCGATGCAACGCGCCACCTCGAGGGCCTGGCTCAGCGCGTTTTCTTCGTCCCCAGCCGCGAAGGAAGTGAGGGCTTGGACGAGTGTGACATTGGCGCGGCTCTGTACATTTTCGCTCGACAAACCAGGCTCAAGTTTCCCAACGGCCATTCGCGCTGTTGTAAGTTCGCCTCGAAGCGCCGCCAGCAGCCCGGCGACGAAGCAAATCTGCGGGTTGTCACTTAGTCCTTGTTCTCCCGCCTCATCGATGACTGATATTGCCTCGTCCCATTGGCCGAGTTCGAGCAACGCCGATATGATGTTGGCGGTGGAATAGGCGGCGGCGTCGGTACCCCCTGAGCGCCTCGCGTGCTGCAAAGCAGACCGGGCGACCTCTGCGGCGGCAGCTGGTTGAAATCCGCAAATCATGTCTGAAAGATTAATGAGGGCCACGCTCAACCGCATTTCGTCCCCCACCTTCTCAGCCAGCTGAGCCGCTTCGCGTAAGTACGAGATTGCCTTGTCGACCCGGTTAGCACGTGACGCCGCAGTGCCGACAAAACTCAACAAACGCGACAGGAAGCCGTCATCGACCGGGACAGCCCGACCAAGGTCAAGAGCTTCGCCGCCAAGGCGCTCTGCTTCTGCACAGTTGCCGGAGGAAAGGTAAGTGCTAGCCAGCGCAAAGAGAGCGAACACTGTGTCGGTGCCCGGCGGGTCCCGCAGCAGCGGGAGAGCTTCGTCAAGTGCAGCGCGCGCCTCGTCAATGCGAAGGAGCGATTGCAATGCACGGGCATTGACGACCTGGGCGCGAGCTGCTGCGCGCACTTGCCCGATCTCGGCACGCAGCGCCCTAGCCATTGTCGCGAATCCAATAACATCTTTGTAATCCCCGGCCGTGTGGCCGAGTTCGGCGGCCTTCTCCCACAGTTCTGCCGCCTTCTCCAACCTGTCGCGCTCGGGCTCACGATCGCGTTCGGCAACCAGTGACGCCGCACGTGAATAGCTGCGGGCGGCCCGGGCGGGCGCACCACTCCTAGCCGCCCGGGATCCAGCGCGCTCGAGCATGATCACAGCCTCTGTCCTCAGGGTCGCTACGTCTGCTGCGGCCGGCACCGCGCGAATTGCGTCAAGGTAATGATTGGCAACGATTTCTGCTATTTCATCGGCGTCATTGGCAAAGCGCGAACGAAGGTGCTCGGCAACAGCCAAGTGAAGGTCTTTGCGATCTCGCCGTCCGATCCTGTCGTAAGCGGCGCGACGCAGCATCTCGTGAGTAAAGCGGTAATCCCCCCGCTGGGAGGACACGGGGCGCGTGCTGACGGCGAGGACCGAGCGCCGTACCAGCTCTTCGAGACCGGCTCGGACACGAGGGTCATTGTCACCGGTCACGGCCGACAAAGAGGCGGCGGAAAATTCGGTCCCGAGGACTGAAGCTGCTGCCAATAGCCGGCGCTCCCCCACATCGATCGCGTCAAGCCTCGCGCCAAGTAAGCCCACGAGGCTTTCAGGCACCTCGACCGCTTCGAGGTCGCCGATGAGGCGGAATGCTCCCTCGGACGGGGCAATAGCGACAATGCCATTGTCGACGAGGGACCGCACAGTTTCGACGGCGAAAAGGGGGATGCCTTCCGACCGCGCGGCGATGACTTGACGGGCGTCCCGGGGGATGCCGGGCACCAGCGATTGGACAAGCCGGTTGATCTCTGCCGCCTGAAGCGGAGCGAGCGTGACCAACCTATGGTTCGGGAGCTGGAGCAGGCGCGAATGGCGTTGGAGAAGCTCGGGCCGAGTGAGGACGAGCACGAGGATCGGCAAGTGCTTCGAGGAGCCAGCGAGCTCCTCAAGGAAAACGAGGAACTCTTCATCGGCATGTTCCGCGTCCTCGACTACCAGGACGACTGGGGCGCTACCGGCAAGGTGTTCAAAAAATTGGCGCCAGCCCGCGAAGAGCTCAGCGCGCGATGGGGCGGCTGCTGTAGGGCCTTCCATATCGATCCCTAGCAGACGGGACAAGCTGGCCTGCACATGAGTGCGGTCTCCCTCAGAAACCAAGCCGGCTAAGCCCTCCGAAAGTTTCGCCGCGGCGACGGCAGGGGTATCCTCCTCGGCGATCGCGAGCCGCTGCCTGACAATCTCGGCGAGAGGCCAGAACGTTACGCCCTCGCCATAGGACAGACAACGGCCATGGTGCCAGAGCACCGTTTCGACGAGGCCGTCCACGTACTTTTCGAACTCCCACGCGAGCCTCGATTTCCCGACGCCGGCGAGGCCCGATACCACGACGACTGCCTGGTGGCCCTGTCCGGCGACGATGTGGAACTCCTCTTTGAGCGACCGGAGCTCTGCCTCGCGCCCCAGCAACGGGGCATCCAGCGCGCCCCGCCGCGGACGACCGCCTACGCCCGCGGTAACCCGGGTGGCTCGCCAGAGCCTTACAGGTTTGCCGATGCCCTTCAGCTGGAACTTGCCGGCGGCTTCGAAGGCTATTGCGTCTTCGGCTAGGCGCTGAGTCGCATCGTCTACATAGCAGCGGCCGGCTGG
>DATJMJ010000012.1:0-3761 GCA_035508795.1 Acidimicrobiales bacterium | reverse complement strand
GTTGGGGCCCCCAGGACCGCCGGCTCCCGCGGTCGTGGCGGTCCCGCCTGTGGCGCGCCTCGGCGGGACGTCCGGCCAGCGGGGCGGGCCGGCGTCAGCCATTTGCCGTCATCCCCGGTGCGCTCGCGTGCTTTGGCACGGTCGCCACCCGGGCGCGGTCATTGCGCTGCTCGAGGCGCCCGAGAGCGGCACCTGCGAGAGCGCGCCCTTCGGCATCGGCCGCGATCACGTCGTCGAGGTCGCGCGGGTCGGACGTGCTGAACCCCGCCATAGCCTCGGAAACCACATGAGCAATGTCGGCCCAACGGAGCCGGCCGCTTAGGAACCCCGCAACCGCCACCTCGTTGGCACCGTTGAGGCATGCAGTCGCGGTCCCGCCGAGCCGGCCGGCTTCGTAAGCGAGCGGCAGGCACGGGAAGGCGTCAAGGTCCGGTACCTCGAAGTCCAGGTGGCCAACTTTGGCCCAGTCGATGGCGCCGAACGCAACAGCCATGCGTTCAGGGTAGGAGAGGGCGTAGCCAATAGGGAGCCGCATATCTGGTACCGAGAGCTGGGCGATCGTTGCGCCATCTGTCGTCTCGACCATCGAATGGACCACCGACTGAGGGTGCACGACGACATCGATCTGGTCGTAAGCGACGTAGAAAAGCAGGTGCGCCTCGATCACCTCGAGGCCTTTGTTCATGAGCGTCGAGCTGTCGACGGTGATCTTGGGGCCCATCTTCCACGTCGGGTGGGCGAGAGCGTCCTCGACGGTCACTTCGGCCAATTCTTCGGGCGAACGGCCCCGGAACGGGCCGCCCGACGCCGTGAGCACCATCCGGCGGAGCGCCCGGCCCGGCTTGGCGGGACCATCTCCGGGGGGCGTGCCGCTCCCGGCGGCACCGGCGGCCCCCCTGCCAACCCCGCCAGGCCCCACGAGCACGCCGGCCGTACGGAGGCACTGATGGAGCGCGCAATGTTCCGAATCGACAGGAACGAGCTCCGCTCCGGGCGTCTCTCGCGCCCGCTGGACGATCGGCCCCCCTGCGATCAAAGACTCCTTGTTGGCAAGTGCGAGGCGGCGCCCTGACCGCAGCGCCGCGAGCGTCACCTCGATCCCCGCGAACCCGACGACACCGTTGAGGACAATCTCGGCTACATCGGCGAGGGAGGCGAGCGCCCCCGGCCCGGCAACCACCCGCGTGCCTGCGGGCACGAGCCGCTCGAGCTCGCCCGCCCTGGTGCCGTCGGCGAGCGCGACAACCTCGGGCCGGAACTCCCGAGCCTGACGGGCTAGCAGGTCGACCGAGCTCCCCGCCCCGAGTGCGACGACCCGGAACCTCCCGCCCGCCGCCCTCACGACGTCGAGGGCCTGCGTACCTATCGATCCGGTGCTGCCCGCGATCGCGAGAGCCTTGGTTACGCCGTCCTCTTGGCCTGGAGGCACCTGGGGCCCCTCGGCGCGAGGGAGCCGGGGCCGCGCTAGCTCAGTCGCCCCCGCCTGCTGCGGTTCATGCAATGTGCAGCACTGCGACCAGGAAATAGGTAGCCGGCAGGACGAAAAGGAGAGAGTCGAACCGGTCGAGCAGGCCGCCGTGGCCGGGCAGGACAGCGCCCGAGTCCTTCAAGTGGAGGTCCCGCTTGACCATCGATTGCACCAGATCCCCGATCGGCGCCACTATCGCGATGACAAGGCCGAGCTCGATCCCGTGCACGGCGCCGGCCCATGGCGTGATCTCCTTGCCGACAACTGCTCCCGCTATCACCGCCGCGACCCCGCCGAGCAAGAAACCTTCCCAGGTCTTGCCTGGGCTCGTCTGGGGGGCCAAAGGGTGCGAACCGAAGAGGCTTCCCGCGAACCAGGCCGCCAGGTCGCACACGACCGTCGGCACCACGGCGCCAAGGAAGAGGTGCTTCCCATAGGGCTCCTGGAGCAGGACGCCGGCAAAAGAGCCGAACACGCCTACCCATGCGAACCCGAGCACGGTGACGGCGACGTTGACGACGGGCCGGGCGTCGACCACCCGGAGCAGGTACCACACGAGGCTCGCCGCCACCACGACAACCAACATCACAGGCAGCGCCCCGGTGCCTCTCCAGTAAGCCGCAAGGACGGCGCCACCCGACCCGAGGGCACCCACCAGCGTTGCCGGCCGGAACCCCACTCTTTGGAGCATGGCGAAAGCCTCGAGGGCGCACCCGAAGATGGCGGCAGCCGATAGGCCCACCAGGGCCGCTGGACCGATCAAGTAACACCCAGTGAAAACGACGATCAAGCCGATGCCGGTAGTAACGGCGGCGGCGACGTCGCGGCCTCTGGCGACCTCGGCGGAGTCGGCCGCCATGTCGTACGGCCGCCCGGCACCGTGGTTGGACATGGGCCCTCCCGGCTGCAAGCTCTCCCGGCGGTCAGTGGTCCCGCTCACGCGTGAGCCGCTTCGCGCCGGTGCGGCGCGGCCCCGTCCCGGGACATTGCGCCACGGCTTGCCCTGGCTGCCACCGCCCCGCCCTGAGCCAGGCACGCGCGCGCGGTCGTTCGGGACTTGCGCGACCCCGGGTGACGCGCCTCCCCCTGCAGTAGCTCCCGTCGCCACCAGCACGTCTTCGCCGGGCGCCACCACGTCCGGCCCGTTCCCCGAGCCGGAAAACACCTGTCCCCCCAGAGCAACCTCGTCGCGGCGTGCCACCTCGCCCATCTCGGTAGCGACGAAACCAGCCTCACCAAGGTCGTCTGCATCGCCAACGATCGTGACGTCTGACGCGATGGCGTCACCTTGCGACCATGCCGCCTGGTCCTTCTCACGTTCGGAGCGTTCGAAGCGTTCGCGGTCCAGGCGCTCGAAATCCTCATCGAAAGAAAACGGGCCTCCTCGCGAGTTGGGCGGCGGTGTAACGGGCTGGTCGTTTTCGTCCACCAGGTCCTCCACGCCAGGCCCGTCGGCCCAGTCGTTCACGTCGTCCCTCCAGTGCAGGCCGCGCGACCCGAGCAGCCGCCAGGCCTGCATCTCGTCGTCCTGGCCGTGCTGGCCTGCGAGCGCCGCCGGCACTTCGCCCGTCGGTGGATCGGCCCAATGAGGTAGCCCGCTCCCCTCTCCCGAGCTCACGGTGCCCACGAACTCCGCACTATCTGGATCCTCTCGACCGTAGTCGATCTGCCCGCTCTCTGACAGGTAAGAGCCCTCGAACGCTGCGGCACCCTCGGCTTCGCCCTCGATGGCCGGCTCGCTTTGCAAGCCAGGAAGGGGGACGGCCTCTGCTACCTCGGAGACTGCTACCTCGGGGACTGCTACCTCGGGGACCGGCCCGTCGACCTCCGCCACGAGGCCGGGCTCCACAGTGCGCAGCTCCACCGTCACCGCGCCGTCCTCGTCGCTCCCCGTGCCGCCGGCGGCCCCCGGGCCAGCGCCGTCTTCGCCGGGCGTCTCCGGGCCCGCGCCGTCTTCGCCGGCCAGGACCACGTCCGGCACTTCTAACAGCCCCGGCGGCTCGACAGCCTCGCCGGGCACGACATGCTCGGGAGCCTCTGCACCGGCAAAGATGCCGGCGTCGACAGCGATCCCCTCGTCGGCGGGGCCCTCTACATGCTCGCCAGGGTCCGCTCGCTCGACCGGCTCTGCGTGGACGGTCGGCTCGACGGCTTCTACATGGACCGTTGGGTCAACAGGTTGTACAGGGCCGGTCGGGGCCCCGGGGTCGTACTCGCCCGGCGGCCCGGCCTCCCCCCAATCGCCGTCGGCAAGCGGGGCCTCGTGCTCGGCACGTGAGCGCCGGCGGTGACC
>DATJMJ010000011.1:0-44084 GCA_035508795.1 Acidimicrobiales bacterium | reverse complement strand
CCCGCGCGGCGGACGCGTCAGTGAGCGTTCCGCTGTCTGGGGCGGTCTTGGCGAGCTGGAGCGCCCTGGACTGAGGTGGGCGCGTGGGGAGCGGGCGGGATGGACCGGCTGGGAGGTCCCGGGGGAGCCGGGTGCTGCCTCCTCCAGCTCTCCCACCAGTCCGAGGCCACGTTTTTCGCGATCATCTCGGCAGTCTCCCTGTCGTCACGGCGCTGGCCATGATGACGGTTGACGTCCGAGACGAGTTGCACGACCTTGTTGAGCTGTTCGCTCGCTTCTTGAGGGTTCAGGCCGCCGATCAGCACCGTAAGGCAGATGTCGCAGGTCCGGTCCTCGCGCTCGTCCTCGACCTGTGCCTTGATTTCCAAACGGTTCAAGGTGGCAGCGTCTTCCAGCAGCCGGAGCCAGTCCTCGTCGAGAGGGCCCTTTAGAAAAAGCCGGATCGCTGGTTGGCCGTCGACGAGCTCTCCTACGGGTGGCTTTTCGTAATCGAGCGCTACCTTCGTTGCCGGCACTGGGACCATCCTTCATTGACGGGACGGCGCTGCTCAAGTCGACCGCCCGGTGGACCGGCTCACCGAAGGCGGGGCGGTGCCGCCAAACAAGAGGACGGTTGCCGCTCGGCTTGTCCTCCACCCTCGGGCTATCTTCGGCGCATGGCACCGCGCTGGACGACGGCAGGCCGCTCGCGGCGCCCCTCGCCACTGGCTGCCGGCCTTGCGGCCTTGGCCGTAGCGCTCGGTGTAGGCGTGCCGCTGCTCGCTAGCGGGCAGGCTGAAGGTGCTTCTCCTGCTGCGACGAGCTGGACGGTCAATACCGACCTGATCACCGTGATCAAGTACTACGAGGGGATCCCGACTACGCCCTCGGTCGACGGGGACCACCCGGCGGACTCCGCCCAGAGCCCTTCGCTCACGGCCAACCGCGCATGCCTCTACAACGACGGCGACCCGAGTTGTTGGAGCCCCGGGTCCGCCAAGAAGGGTAACTGCACGATCGGCTGGGGGCATCTCTTTTACCCGCCACACCTTTGCGCCGACGAGAAGTCGACGTTCCCGGACGGCATGACGCTTGGTACCGCCAATATCCAGCTCATCGGCGACCTGACTACCAAGGTCGCCTTGATCGATAAGTGCCTCGGGCGTTTGCCTTTCACCCAGGGAGAGTTCCGCTCTCTCGTCTCGCTCGTTTACCAGCACGGCAGCCCACTGATCGGCAACACCTGCCATGGCGAGGTAACCGAAGCCCTCCTAAAACCAAAGGCCAACATCCAGACGGTGCTCGTCAGCTTTCTCCAGCAATATCACGGGAGCTTCCCGAGCCGTGGCCCCCAGGAAATCTGGGACGCCACCGGCGGGAAGCAGGGTACGCGTCCGGACGCGATCTGGGATGTGGCGACAGCGGTCCAACCTCGGGGCGCACCCGGCAGCGTCACCATCACGCCCACGGGCGCCCCCGACCAACTGGCCGGCGTCACGCCTAAAAAGACGATGGTGACGTGCGCGAGCGCGGCCGATCCGGCAAAGAAGTGCGGGCTCTTTTACCCAGGAGAGCAGGTCGACATCAAAGCCAGCACTGAAAACAAGGACTGGCAGTTCGTGGGCTGGGCCCATCCAGCCGACGCGACTTCCTATGTGTACCAGGGCCAGACGTTGCAAGCACGCGACCTCTGCGTCCCGGATTTCCAGCACTCAGCGACTTGCACCGTGAACGTGCAGGACCAGCTCGTCCGGGCGATCGCCATGTTCCGCAAACTGCCCTGCGCCCAGGTTGGACGCCCGCGCACGCCTGACAGCGAGGCAAGCGGCTGCGGCTCGCGGACGGGCACTACGAGCACGACCGAGCCGTCCCGAGGTACGCGTACCACCGGCCCGCCGTCCCCAACGACCGTCCCGCCGGCCGCGACGACCCTCCCGCCGTCCGCCACGACGTCCTCGCTCCCGGTGACGACAACGACTAACCCCGAGTGCGTGAGCGTCGTAACGTGCCCGCCGGTCGGGGTCAACCTGGAGGTGGACGGTGATCTGCCTGGCGAGGATGGTGCCGGTGACGAATGGGGGATCGGGATCGTGACATACAGCTCGGAGGTGCCGGTCTGCCCTGATAACGGCGAGACTTCAACGGTCCCGTGTATGCAACCCCTCGACCAAACGCTCACGGCGCCGTTCCCTGACGGCTCTTGGGCGGCCCAGTTCAATGACAAGGCCGGGTGTGTCAACGGCTACGACGCCGTAGGGGTCTGCTACCCGGTCTGGCCCGAGCCGGTCACCGTGACGTTCACGGCCCACGCCGTACCAGTCGGTGGGGAGAGCACCGGTTCCTCGTCGCCCGACCCGGACTGGGCCACCGACTTCGTTGGTTGGGGCGGTGCGTGCTCGAAGGCCGGCAAGTCCCCCACCTGCACCCTCGACCTGTCCTCCACCGGGGAGGAGAGCTCTCCCGCTGACGTAGTGGCGGAGTTCGCCGCCACCGGGACCTCGGTCAGCACTCCTGCCTAGTCGCAGCGCCGAGAGTTACTGCAGCCAGGCGCCGGCCCACTCTCTGCGCCGGAGCTCGAAAATAGCGATCGCCGTCGCCGTTGCGACGTTGAGGCTGCCGACACGCCCCATCTGCGGTATGAAAGCCACGGAGTCACACGCAGCGAGAGTGCTCGGTGCCAGGCCGTGGTCTTCGTGGCCGATCGCAAAACACACGTCCGGGCCAACAGATAATTGGAACAACGGGACGGCGTGGTCAGCGAGCTCGAGGCCGATCACGGAGTAACCTTCCTCCCTTGCGGCGTCGGCCGCCTCGGGCCCACGTTCGAATTTCGACCAGGAAATGTACCGTTCTGTCCCCATCGAGGTTTTGCCGGCGCGAGCCGAGCCGGGGGAGCAGGCACCACTTGCCAGGTAGATGTGCTCGACCCTGAAAGCCGCTGCGGTGCGCACGATCGCACCGACATTGAACGGCGAGCTCACACCGTCGAGGAGGAGCGAAATGCGGCCAGGGGCTCGTTTGGCCCAGTCCCTGTGCAACCTCTTGAGGTCAGTCTGCCCTAGCTGCTTCATATCCCTGCCCCGCCAGGCGCCGCCAACAGGGCGCCACCAGCCGCTACGCCTGGATCGCTCTGCCGGCGTACTTCCAGAATGCGGTAGCCGGACTTGGAAGCAGCGCGCCGGACGTCCCAGCCTCGCGCGCCGAGCCATGCGGCCAGCGAGTCCCCGCCGAGGTGCCGGTTTACCACGAGCCACGCGCTGCACTGCGGCCGCAACCGCCCCAACCACGCCGAAAGCAGCTCTTGTAACGCATTTTTCCCAATCCGGACGGGTGGGTTGGACCAGATCCCCGCGAAGGTGGTGCCATCGGGCACGTCTGTTGGGCTCACGGCCCTCAGGTTTTTCAAGCCGAGCGCCTTTGCATTGTCGGCAGCAAGCGCGAGCGCGCGGCTGTTGATGTCGACAGCCCAGACCGTGGCCCGCGGCGACCTGAGCGAAAGGGCGCATGCGATCGGGCCGTAGCCGCACCCCAAGTCTAGGAGGTCTCCTGTCGCAGGAGGTTGGGGCGACTCGCGAAGTAGAGCTATGGTCCCCGGGTCCACGCGGGTGGCGGAGAACACTCCCGCATCGGACAGCAGCTCGACGTCCACGTCTGCCAGCGCGAGCCGCACGGTGGCCCGCCGAGAGGCCACGGACGGCTCGGCAGAAAAGTAATGGTCGGCCATGACCGGCCCCGAGCATAGTGCCCTTGGCGCCGGGGCTGACCACCCGGGCCCCTACACTATGGCGGATGAGTGTTTACAGGATCCGCACGTTCGGGGACCCCGTTCTCAAGCGACGCGCTGAGGAAGTTACCGAGATCGACGGGCGGCTCGCCCGTCTAGCCGAAGAGATGCACGTGGCGATGAGGGAGGCGCACGGCGTGGGTTTGGCGGCGCCGCAGATCGGGGTGAGCAGGCGGCTGTTCGTGTACGAGATCGGCGACAGCGGCCCGAGGACCGTGGTCAACCCGGTGATCGACGAGGCCGAGGGCGAGTGGGAGCACGAAGAGGGTTGCCTGTCAGTGCCGGGACTGTACTTCGAGATCAGTCGCGCCAAACGGGTGCACCTTCGCGGCCTGGACCTCGACGGGCGGGAGGTCTCGGTGGAAGGTGAGGAGATGGAGGCCAAGCTTTTTCAGCACGAGGTCGACCACCTCGACGGCCGGCTCCTGCTCGAGCGTCTCGACGACCGCGAGCGTAAGCAGGCGATGAAACTGCTTCGCCGGCAAGCCGAAGCCGAAGCGGGACAAGCAAAGGCCGGGCCAAGCAGCACGTGAGGCTTGCGTTCCTGGGTACGCCGCAGGTTGCGGCGGCCACTCTTCGTGCTCTGGTAGCCGCTGGGCATGAGATCTCAATTGTTGTGACACGTCCTGACAAAAGGCGCGGCCGCGGCGGCGGGACCGGGCCTAGCGCCGTGGGACAGGCGGCGCTCGAGCTCGGTCTTCCTGTTGCTCATACCCCGGCCGCCCTACTCGGGTCGGGGAGCGAGATCGGGGTCGTCGTCGCTTACGGGCGCATCATCAAACCCGATGTCCTTTCCGAAGTTCTCTTGGTCAACATCCATTTCTCCCTCCTCCCTCGTTGGCGCGGGGCGGCCCCGGTCGAACGAGCGCTTCTCGCAGGCGACGAGCTCACCGGCGTCTGCCTCATGAAATTGGACGAGGGCCTCGACACCGGCCCGGTTTTCGCAATGGCCGCAACGCCCATTGGCCCGATGGAGACGGCTGAAGAGCTCCGCTCGCGCCTCGGGGAGATCGGCAACGAGCTGCTGGTGAAGATGTTGGACGAAGGTTTCCCGCCCGCCGTCCCGCAAGTGGGGGAGCCAACGTACGCCTCCAAATTGGAGCCGTGGGAACTGCGTCTCGATTTCGCCCAGCCGGCGGTTGCCTGCCATCGAGTTGTCCGGCTCGGGCACGCATGGACGACCTGGAGGGGACGGCGCTTGCTGGTGAGGAGGGCGCGGCCGGTCCAAGAGGACAGCTCGCTTTCACCAGGGGAAATCAGTGGGGATCTCGTGGGGACCGCACAAGGCCTGCTCCAGTTGCTCGTCGTCCAGCCCGAGGGCAAGCCCGCCATGGGCGCGCAGGACTGGGTGCGCGGCGCCAGGTTGCAGCCCGGGGAACACCTTGGCGACTGACCGGGCGCGCCGGTCGCAGAGGCCGGCGACGGCACGAGGGATCGCCGTCCTGGCGGTCCTTGCCGCCGAGCGCGGTGCGAGGGCCAACGTGGAACTCCCGAGACTGCTCCAGGCATCGAGCCTCGACCAGAGGGACCGAGCCTTCGCCACCGAACTCTCGTACGGGACGCTCCGGATGTGCAGGGCGTGCGACTGGCTGGTAGGCCAGTTCGCCCGGGGAGACCTCGAACCCGAAGTCCGGGCCGCGGCACGCATCGGCGCGTACCAGCTCGCTTTCATGAACGTCCCCGCCTACGCGGCGGTTTCGGCGACCGTCGCCGAGTGCCCCCCGAGGGCGCGTGCCCTGCTCAACGCCGTGCTCCGGCGGGTCGCAGGCCTCGTCGAAAGCGGCTCATTGATGTGGCCCGACGAGGGCACAAGGTTGAGCTACCCCGATTGGGTAATGGCTCGCTTGGCGGAGGACTTGGGCCGCGCGCCGGCCCTGGCAGCCCTGGTGCAGATGAACGTGGCGGCGACGGTCCACACCCGGCCGGACGGCTACGTCCAAGACCCGGCGAGCCAGCAGGTCGCTACGCACATGGCCGCTTTATTGGCCGGGGCGCCGCCCGGGCCGGTGCTCGACCTGTGCGCCGGCCCCGGGGGTAAGGCGACGGCGCTCGTGGGGTCATCGAAGTTCGTCGTTGCCTTCGACGTGCGCGCCGACCGGGCAAGCCAGGTCAGGGCTAACGCCAAACGGCTTCAGCTCGCCAACCTCGGCGTCGTCGTTTCCGACGGGCGGGCCCCGGCCGCCCGCGCCGAGTCGTTCAGCGGGGTGCTCGTCGACGCCCCTTGCAGCGGCCTCGGGGCGCTCAGGCGGCGTCCCGACGCCAGGTGGCGGGTACGTCCCCACGACATCGACCGGCTGGCCTTGCTGCAGCGCGACCTGCTGGTCGGTGCCGCCTCCCTGGTCGCCCCGGGAGGGCTCCTCGTCTACAGCGTGTGCACTTTGACGCTGGCCGAGACACGCGACATAGACGAGTGGCTTGATCCCGCACTGGCCGAGGCGACGGGGGTTCCCTGGCAGGCAGAGGCACGGCCCGGGCCGCCGTGGGAGCCTCTCGGGCGCGGGGCTCTCCTTCTCCCGCAGGCGATGGGGACAGACGGGATGTACATGCTGTCGTTGCGCCGCGGGCGCGCGGCGGCTTGATGGCCCGAGCGCGGGCTCGGGCTCGGGCTTGCTGCCGGCAGCTCGGTGGCCGCAGCTCGGTGGCCGCAGCTCGGTGGCGACAGCTCGGTGCCGGCGGCTTCGGGTTGGTAGCTTCGGGTTGGTAGCTTCGCCTGATGCCTTACGGCGCAGCTCGCACGGCTGGGTCACGCGACGAGATCCGTATCGCGCCGTCGATCCTGTCGGCGGACTACGCGAGGCTGGAGCAAGAGATCGACAGGGTGAGGCCGGGGGCCGACATGCTTCATGTCGACGTAATGGACGCTCATTTCGTCCCCAACCTGACGATCGGTCCACCGGTCGTAGCGTCCATCCGCCGGCACACGAACCTCTATCTCGACTGCCACTTGATGATGGACAACCCGGGTAGCTACCTGGAGGCCTTCCGGGAAGCCGGTGCCGATGGGTGCAGCGTCCACGTCGAGGTCGGCCACACGGGTGAGCTGATAGCGCAGATGCGAGAGCTGGGCTTGGGCGCCGGGCTCGTCTTGAACCCGGAGAGCCCGTTCGAGCTGTGCGAGCCCTGGTTGGGCGAGATCGACCTCCTGCTCGTGATGACCGTCCACCCCGGGTTCGGGGGCCAGAGCTTCATGTCCGAGGTGCTCCCGAAAGTGAAGCGCGCCCGTGAGGCGATCGATGCCCGCGGGCTCGACGTCGAGCTGGAGGTCGACGGGGGCGTGGGCCCGGGGACTGCGCCCGCCGTGGGGGGAGCCGGCGCACGCCTCCTCGTTGCAGGTAGCGCGATATTCGGACATGATGACCCCGTGGCAGCAGCTCGTGAAATCCGCCAATTAGCAGCCTCTGCCATCGCCGGGCGATGAAATAGATGGCCTATCAGGCGAAGGTGCTGACTGTTTCGGACTCCGTGAAGCGTGGCGAGCGGGTGGACGAAAGCGGCCCGGCTGTTGCCCAGGCGCTGCGCGAAGCGGGCTTCGAGGTGATCGAAGAGGCCCAGGTCGCAGACGGCGCATCTTCGGTGGCAGGCGATGTTGCGCGGATGGCGTCGTCGTTCGTCGGGATCGTCGTGACGACGGGGGGGACCGGTTTCGGGCCCAGGGACCAGACGCCCGAAGGGACGGCGGAGGTCCTCGATCGCCAGGCGCCCGGGTTTGCCGAGGCGATGAGGCGGTCGAGCCCGCTGGCCCCGCTCTCCCGGGGCGTAGCTGGGACCCGCGGGCACGCGCTTGTGGTCAACCTGCCGGGCTCGCCCAAAGGGGCGCTCGAGTGCCTGGCGGCCATCGTCGACCTGTTGCCGCACGCGATCGCGGTGCTGGCGGGCGAGCAGCCTCACTGAGGGCGCCTCCCCGCCCCGTCGCCCGCTGCTCGTCTTATCGCCCTCGGAGCTGAGGGCGGCGTCCCGGTGGTGCTGGAACGGGGCTCTGGCTCGCCTCGCCGCGACCCCTGCTCGCGACCCCTCTCGCGACCCCTCCTGTAGGCGGCTCGCGCGCACCAAGCTCACGAGAGTTGTCGCCGGGAGGCGGCTCTAACGACATTGGTGCGCGATTTCGCGTCTCAACCTCGTTAGAGCGGCCCGGCCGGTTTTGCTCTCAAGAGTTTTGAGCGCGGGGCGACCTTTGCGGGCTTGGGCCCAGGCTCGGGCTCGGGGCCCAGGCTCGGGGGTCGGGCTCGGCCCGAGATCCCCCACCCCGGTCCCTGGCCCCGCCCCGGGGGCGACACGAACCAGCTAATTCGCGCCGACAATGTGGTGGGCGCGAACTAAGGTCTTGCCCCGTGCTACGCCTTGTCCTGCCAAAAGGCTCTCTAGAGCGCGCCACACTGGATCTTTTCGAAGCGGCCGACCTTAAGGTGTCTCGCAGCTCCGAAGTGGACTACAGGGCCAGCGTGCGGGACCACCGCATCTCCGAGGTACGCATCCTGCGGCCCCAGGAGATACCCAACTATGTGGCCGAGGGCTTGTTTGACCTCGGGATAACCGGCCGGGACTGGGTGGAGGAGACCGGGGCCCATGTCGGGTCTCTAGGCGAACTGGCCTACTCCAAAAACACCGACCAGCCCATCCGGATCGTCCTCGCCGTCGCCGGGAGCTCTCCGTGGCAGTCGGTCAAAGACCTGCCAAAAGGCGCCAAGATCTCAACTGAGTACCCGCGCCTGACCGAGCGCTACATGGCGTCGCACGGTGTCGAGGCGAATGTAGTGCTTTCCTACGGGGCGACCGAGGCGAAGGTCCCCGAGATCGCCGACGCGGTAGTCGAGTTGACCGAGACGGGGCGAGCCCTCAAGGCGGCAGGTTTGCGGATCATCGAGACCGTCCTCGTTTCGTTCACCGAGCTCGTAGCCAACCCGGAGGCGCTAGCGGACCCCGAGCGTCGCAAGGCGATGGACGACATCAATACCCTCCTTCAGGGCGCCCTCGAAGCCCGGGGGAGAGTGCTCGTCAAGCTCAATGTGAGCGCGTCGCAGCTGGACAAGGTGATCTCGCTCCTTCCGGCGATGAGGAGCCCCACTGTGTCGGAGCTGTTCGGGGGCGGGAGTTACGCCGTCGAGACAGTGGTCCCGAAGGAGGCCATCAACAAGCTCATCCCGGAGCTGAAGGACGCAGGCGCCACGGACATCATCGAGCTCCCGATCTCCAAGATCGTCCCGTGACCGAGGCGCGGCCGGGCGCCGAGCTGCTGCTAGGGGGCGGCGCTGCGCAGGGCTGGGTCAGGTCGTTCGACAAGGACGTCGGGCTCGGAGAGGTCGCAACCGAAACAGCCTCGCCCGGCAGCGGCGTGGGGAAGGTCACGGAAGTGGCAGTTTTTCCCTTCCATTGCACCGAGATCGCGGGTGGCTCTCGGGATATCGAAATAGGCACGCGCGTGAGTTTTGTAGTGGTCCCCGGGCACCAGGGCCGTTGGGAAGCGCGGTCCATCACCCAACGCGACTGACCGAGGGCCACCGGTAGGTCGCCGAAGCCGGGAACTGTGCCCGCTCTTAGCGGCCGGTGCGCTCCTCCAGCTGGACTGTCACGGTCTCCCCGGCGCGTTTGGCGATCATGCTTTTGGAGCCCCGCTACGCCCACCCGCCTACCGGCCCACGGGACAGGTCGCCGGGCGCCTGACCGCTTGGGGGGCACTCTGCGACCTGAGCGTCCCGTACCAGTCGGCCCGTCGGCCAAGATGGCAAACGTGACGAACAACCCCGGACAACAAGAGCCGCGTCTGGTCCTGGTCGAGGCGCCGCCGTCAGCCCCCTCGGCGGTACCGGTGCCGCCAGACCAAGTGGTCCCCGCCGTCGACGACGGGGAGACCATCGAGCGTCCGGCCAAGATCATGCGAATCGGGTCGATGATCCGCCAGCTCCTCGAGGAAGTCCGCCAGTCCCCCTTCGACGAGGCAAGCCGTGCGCGGCTCCGCGAGATCTACGAGCAGTCCCTCCGCGAGCTGCAGGAGGGGTTGTCGCCCGACCTGAGCGCCGAGCTGGCGCGGATGGCGCCGGCCTTTCATCCCGAGTCTGTGCCGAGCCAGTCGGAGCTCCGCGTGGCGCAAGCACAGCTGGTGGGCTGGTTGGAGGGTCTTTTTCACGGCATCCAGGCAACGATCTATGCGCAGCAGATGGCTCAGCGCGCCCAGCTGGAAGACGCTCGCCGCCGTGGCCTGCCGAGCGGGCGCCCCGGGCGTGACGACTACGGCAGCGGCGAAGACCAGCCGATGCCCGGGACGTACCTCTGACGCCACCCCTCGTTCCGGGGGGCTTG
Source organism: Acidimicrobiales bacterium (assembly GCA_035508795.1). Classification (GTDB taxonomy): domain Bacteria; phylum Actinomycetota; class Acidimicrobiia; order Acidimicrobiales; family Palsa-688; genus DATJMJ01. The sequence continues at coordinate 34,027 of DATJMJ010000011.1, read as the reverse complement.
GAAGGGGAGGCACGGGCGGCTCGGCGCAACTACCTGGGGCTCTTCGCTCTGGCGGAGACGGTCGGCGCGCCGCGCTAAATTTGGAGGGAACCACACGGTTGTAACTATTGTCCACAGGTTTGCCACAGCCTGATGTGGACAGGCGTCGGCTAGGCAGTCGAGGGAGGAGGTGCTGGGGCGTGAGCAAGCAGTTCGTCCACCTGCACCTGCATACCGAGTTCTCGATGCTGGACGGTGCGGCCAGGATCCAGCAGGTCGTGGAGCGTGCCGCTGCCGACGGCCAGCCGGCGATAGCGATCACCGACCATGGCAACATGTACGGGGCCCTCGATTTCTACAAGGCCGCGAAAATAGCCGAGCTCAAGCCGATCATCGGGATCGAGGCTTACCAGGCGGCCGAGAGCCGCTCGGAGCGGCCGTTGCGCAGAGGCCGGCTCGACGACACCGGCGGCGATTCGGAGGAGGGCGACAAGCTCTACTACCACCTGACCCTCCTCGCCGAAAACGACACCGGTTACAAAAACCTGCTCAAACTGTCTTCGGAGGCCTATTTATCGGGCTATTTCTACAAACCCCGCACCGACTGGGAGCTCCTCGCCCGCTACCACGAAGGCGTGATCGCTACGACGGGGTGCCTTGGCGGCCTCGTCAACCAGGCCTTGCTCCGGGGGGACGTCGAGCAGGCAACCGTGACCACGGCGCGCCTGCAGGACATCTTCGGCAAGGACAGCCTTTTCGTCGAGCTCCAGGACCACGGGTTGGAAAAACAGCGAAAGACCAACCCCCAATTGGTGGAGATCGCCCGCCGGGTCGGTGCGCCGCTCCTCGCGACCAACGACAGCCATTACACGACGCGCGAGGACCACCTGGCGCACGACGCGCTTTTGTGCGTCCAGACGGGGTCCAACATGGACGACCCCAAGCGGTTCCGCTTCGACGGTTCGGAGCATTACCTCAAATCTGCGTTCGAAATGCGGGAGCTTTTCTCCGAGCTACCCGAGGCTTGCGACAACACCTTGTGGGTTGCCGAGCGAGCGGACGTCACGATCGAGCTCGGGAAGCCAAAACTGCCGCAGTTCCCGCTCCCGGACGGTTTCACGAGCTCGGACGCCTACCTCCGCCACCTGACGCTCAGCGGCGCCGAGGAGCGCTACGGGGCGCCGGTGCCGCCAAACGTCAACGAGAGGCTCGAGTACGAGCTTGGCGTCATCGCTTCGATGGGGTTCTCCGATTATTTCCTCGTGTGCTGGGACTTGATCCGCCATGCTCGCGACAACAAGATCCGGGTGGGGCCCGGCCGGGGGAGCGCGGCAGGATGCTGCGTCGCCTACTGCTTGCGCATCGTCGACCTGGACCCGATCCGTTACGACCTCCTCTTCGAGCGGTTCCTCAATGCCGGCCGGTCCCAGATGCCCGACATCGACATGGACTTCGACGAGCGTTACCGCTCCGAGATGATCCGCTACGCGTCCGAGCGCTGGGGCTGGGACCACGTGGCGCAGATCGTGACGTTCTCCACCATCAAGGCCCGAGCGGCAGTGCGCGACGCCGCCCGCGTGCTCGGTTACCCCTACGGTCTCGGTGACCGCATTGCCAAGGCGATGCCCCCTTTGGTGATGGGCCGGGACACGCCTCTTTGGGCTTGCTTCAACGAGGTCCCCAAACACGCCGACGGTTACAAGGTCGCATCCGAACTGCGGGAGATGTACGCAGCGGACAACGAGGTGAAGCGAGTGGTGGACGTGGCGATGGGGCTCGAGGGGCTTCGCCGCCAGGACGGGATCCACGCAGCTGCGGTCGTTATCTCTGCCGACCCTCTCACCGAGCACCTGCCTGTCCAGCGCAAGCCGGATCCCGGCGGGCGGCCCGAGGACGCACCGATCGTGACACAGTTCGAGATGCACGCGGTGGAGGAGCTCGGGCTGCTCAAGATGGACTTCCTCGGCCTGCGCAACCTCTCGGTGATCGAGCGGGCGCTCGACATGATCGAGGCCAACACGGGCGAGCGGCCCAACATCGACGACCTCCCCCTCGACGACCCTGCCACTTATGCGCTCCTCCAGCGCGGCGACACCGTAGGGGTGTTCCAGCTCGAGGGTGCTGCAATGAGGGCGCTTGTCCGTTCGTTGTTGCCTACCGACCTCGGCGACGTCGCAGCGCTGGTCGCCCTTTACCGGCCGGGACCGATGGCGGCCAACATGCACTACGACTACGCCGACCGCAAAAACGGCCGTAAACCCGTCACTTCGCTCCACCCGGACATGGCCGAGGTGCTGGGCGACACCTACGGCTTGATGATCTACCAGGAGTCGATGCTGAGGGTGGCTCAGCGTTTTGCCGGTTACACGCTCGTCGAAGCCGAGACCCTGCGCAAGGCGGCGGGCAAAAAAGTACGTGAGATCATGGCCAAAGAGCGGGAGAAGTTCGTCGCCGGTTGTGAAAAAACTGGCTACGGGGCCGTGATCGGCAAGGCGATCTTCGACCTCATCGAGCCGTTTGCCGACTACGCGTTCGGCAAGAGCCACGCTTACGGCTACGGTCTCGTCGCATATTGGACGGCCTGGCTCAAGGCCAACTACCCGCTCGAGTACATGGCCTGCCTCCTGACGAGCGTCAAGGACGACAAGGACCGCATGGCGCTTTACCTTTCGGAGTGCCGGTCGATGGGCGTCGAGGTCCTCGTCCCCGACATCAACCTTTCGGCATCCGATTTCACGGCGGTGCGCGCCCCGGTCGGTGAGGGCGCCGGTGGAGCCTCCGGAGCGGGAGCGGGGCAGGGCCGGCTTGGCGTGATCCCGTTCGGGCTTTCGGCGATACGCAACGTCGGCGAGGGCCTCGTCGAGCGGATCGTCACCGAACGCGACGGCGCGGGCCCCTTCAAGGATTTTTACGATTTCTGCAGCAGGGTCGACCCGGTTGTGCTCAACAAACGCACCGTCGAGTCGCTAGTCAAGGCGGGGGCCTTCGACTCCCTCGGCCACCCGCGCCAGGGGCTCTGCCTCGTCTCCGAGCAGGTCGTCGAGCGCACGCTCGCCCGCCGGCGCGAGGCCGACCAGGGGGTCCTCAGCCTCTTCGCCGACCCCGGTGGCAACGGGGACCTCTTCGACGACTCCAAAGTGCCGATCCCCGACCAGGAGTTCGACAAGCACTCCAAGCTCTCGTTCGAAAAAGAGATGCTCGGCCTCTACGTGAGCGACCACCCCCTCGTCGGCGCCGAGGCGGCGCTTCGCCGGCAAGCCGACTGCACCATCCTCGACCTTCGGGAGGACGCGGGACGCGACGGGGCCGGAGGCAGTAGTGGCAATGGCGGTAGTGGCAACGGGGCGGGGGACGGCCCGGGCGAGCGGGGCTTCTCGCCCTACTCCGAAAAATGGGTAGCCGGCGTGATAACCGGACTTTCGCGCAAGTACACCAAGCGCGGCGAGCTGATGGCCACGTTTGTCCTGGAGGACCTCGAGTCCTCGATCGAGGTCTTCGTCTTCCCGCGGACGATGACCGAGATCGGGTACTTGCTGGCTGACGACGCCGTCGTATGCGTGCGGGGCCGCCTCGACCTCCGCGACGACGCCCCCAAGCTCGTTTGCTCCGAGGTGAAGCGTCCCCAACTGGACTTGACCGGTGCCGAACCGCTCCGGGTGGTGGTCCCCGTCAATGCCCTCGACGACAGCCGGGTGGGACGCCTCAAGGACCTGCTCCGCGAGCACCCCGGCACCTCACCCGTGTACCTGCACGTGGGCGAGAAGGTCGTCCGGCTGCCCCCGGAGTTCAACGTCTATGCCACGCCGGGCCTTCTGGCAGAGCTGCGGGTACTACTTGGACCTGCTTGTTTGTGGAACGGAGGCCCGCCAACGGGTAACCTTTAACCCTGGCCCCTGCAAGTGAGGAGTGAAAAACCGACATGACGTTCGATGTCGAGACCAAGGACTGCACCGCTCTTTCAGACGGGGAGCTGGCCGAGATGGCTGACATTGTCGCCGACGGCCCGGCAGGGCTCGACATCGGCCTGCTCTCGAAGCAGAGGGACGAGTGGGTACTTGTCACCCAGGTCCGCTACGAGGGGAGATTGCAGGGGTTTTCCTTCTGCACGCTCGAGCGCATCGGTGGGACGCCGTGCGTGCTTTGGGGCCTGGTCTCGGTCAAGCGTTCTCCCGAGCGGGAGGCGATCCTGGACGCTTTGCGGTCTGACCAGTTCCGCAAGGCGGTCCTCGCCTTCCCGGACGAAGACGTGCTCGTGGCCACCCGGGTCCGCGAGGCCGGTGCCTTCGCCGCCTTCGCCGGGCTGGAGGACATTTGCCCTCGGCCCGGGTACAAGGTTTCGGGGGAAGAGCGGGCCTGGTCGAGACGCTTGGCCAAGCGCTTCGGTGCCGAAGGCCGGGTCGACGACCGCACTTTCGTCGTTCGGGGAGATGCCTCTCCGAGCCCGGTGTTCGACTACGAGCCCGACGACCCGAGCGAAGTTGACCAGAAGGTCGCCGAGCTGATGGGCTGCCTGGAAGCGGAACGGCGAGATGTCCTGATCGCCTTCGGTTGGGCGATGTCGGAGGAGCTGGCTACGGGCTTCAAGTCCTAGCGGGGCCTCACGCGCGGGGTGAGAGCCCAGGTACCGGGTGCCTCAACGGCGGGGCACGAGTGCCTCGACCACTTTGTGGCACTGGCCGTCGACAGGTGGTTCGAGGGCCAGCACGATGAACGTCCCCGGCCGCACGTTTACGTAGTTGGCACGGCGCCTCATCATGCTCGCCGCCAGGCGGGGGTCGCAGCAGGCGAGGACTTGAGGCCGTGCGCCCCACACGAAGTGGCACCACAAGCCGCCGGCCTCAAAGGTCACCGTCAGGGGCCCGGCTGGTTGCGCGATCGCCACGGAGGGCTGGTCCGGGCTGCGCTCCCAAAACGGCGTGCTCGGGCCGGGGAAACCGAGGAGCGCCGCCCGCTCCGGGTGCAGGAGCGGCCGGATCAGGCGCCGGGCGCGTCGCCCGGCGAGGCGCCCGACCAGCCTCGGTTGGCCCGAAAGGACCACCGCTTCTGGTTCGGACGGGTCGGGGACGATGTCCTCGTCACCGCCAACAGTCACAGCGACGACGTCGTAGGGCCGCAACCTGTCGTCGATCTCGCTCTCGCACCACCCGCGCACAAGCGTGCCCGAGGCAAGGTCGACGCCTGCGCAGTGGCGCCTGCTGGTCGATACCACCATGAGGTCGAGCGTCGTACCCGGCGAGTCGCGGAGCCGTGGCACCGGCCTTGTAGCGGGCTTAAGCCCTGAGAGTGTGAGCACCAGGGACAATGGTGCCCCGCGCCGCCGCCGAAAGGGTGGATGCTCGCTCTCGGCGGCTCAAGCCTGACGGTTCAGGCCAGGCGGCTCAGCCCGTGCGGTCGGGGCGGGACAGGCCGGACGGTAGGGGCGGCGGGGACGGTAGGGGCGGCGGGGGCGGACGGCCCGGGGGGACCCTAAGCGGCCGGGCGGTCGAGGGCCGTCGCCAGCGCCTGGGGGCCCGACGTTGGCAGCCGGCAGGCGAACCCCTCGCAGACGAACGAGAGCCCTGCGTTCGAGGCGCTGTCGCGCCCCTCCCACAGGAGCGAAGGGAACGGCTCACCCCAGGCGAGGACGGTGTCGGGCAGGTAGCGGTCCCAAACAGGCCGGACGTCTTGGTGGGCCGACGACGCCACCACGACTTGGCGGCGAGGTTCGCGCATGTAGTCGGCAACCAGCGCCATGGCGGGGAAGGCGGATGGCGCCCGCTCGAGGACGGGGGCGATCATTTGCAATGTCTGGAAGGCAGTCTCGCTGAAGCTCGCTTCGCCCGTCAGCTCCCCAAGGCGGGCCAGGGCGCCGGCCGCGACGGAGTTGGCCGAGGGCACGGCGCCGTCGTGGATGTCCTTCATCCGGGCGAGGAGGACTTCACCGTCGTTGCCGTAGGTGAAGAAGCCGCCGAGTTGTTCGTCCCAGAACAGTTCCACCAGGGCGCGAGCTGCCGCCTGTGCTTCTTCCACCCACGACCTCCGCCCGGTCGCTTCACTGAGCCGGCCGAACGCCTCTACGAGCCACGCATAATCGCCCGCGTAGGCAAGGTGGCGGGCCGTGCCGGCGGCGGCAGAGGCGGCGCCCCCGGCCCCGGCTCTCGCCCCCGCCGCTCGCGTTCGCGCACCCCCCCCGGGGACCCACGAGCGCAACCAGCGCCCGTCGGGGCGCCGCAGGTTGGCGAGCAGGACTTCCCCGGTCTCTTCGGCCGCCGCTACCCATCCCGGACGATCGAGCGCCCTGCCGGCGTAGGCGAGGGCGGCAATGGCCATAGCGTTCCACTCGGTGAGGACTTTGCCGTCGAGCCCGGGCCTTGGGCGCCCGGAACGTCGCTCGAAAAGCCGCCGCCGGCCTTCTTCGATATCCTCCGGGCGCTCGAGGTCAGCGAGGCCGGGCCGCCAGAGTATGTTCGTGCCCTCCCAGTTGCCCCTGGCGGTGACGCCGTACCAGTCGGCCACATCGTGCCCGGCGACCTGTTCGACCTCCTCCCGGGACCAGGTGTAGAACCGTCCTTCCTTGCCTTCGCTGTCGGCATCCTCAGCCGAGGCCCATGCTCCCTCCTCGAGGCGGGCAGGTGGGCTGAGCAAGTACCCGACCGTTTCCTCTACAACCTGGCGGTAGCGGTGGTACCCGGTCAGTTGCCAGGCGTAGGTGTAGGCGAGGGTGAGCAAAGCGTTGTCGTAGAGCATCTTTTCGAAGTGGGGCACGAGCCATCTGCGGTCCGTGCTGTACCGGGCGAACCCGCCCCCCAGGTGGTCGTAAATCCCTCCCGAGCTCATCGCGTCGAGCTGGCGCCGCAAAGCCGCCATCGCCGAGGGGCTCTTTGTCCGCCAGGAGTAGCGGGCGAGGACTTCAAGCGACGGAGGTTGGGGGAACTTGGGGGTACCCGCCAGGCCTCCCCACTCGGGGTCCTGGCGGGACACGAGGGCCTCTGCCGCGATGCCAAGGACATCGGGGACGCTACGTGGGAGCAGGCCGGGGCTTTCGCCGGCACTCGCGCCCCGGCCCGGCCCCGCTCCGTTGCTCGCCAAGGTCGCCACGCCGGCGGCCGTCCCCGTTAACGCGCCGGCCACCATCGCCACGGGGGGCAAGGAAGCACCCTGGCGTACGGCCTCGGTTAGCCGGGTGGCATCGAGCTCGACGCCCTCGCGGTCGCTCGACCAGATCCGGGACACCTCGCCGAGCAAGTGGAGGAAGCTGTGCTTGGGCAGGTAGGTCCCGGCCCAGAACGGCCGCTCGTCCGGGGTCACCAGAACCGTCATCGGCCAGCCGCCCGAGCCGTTGACGAGTTGTACGGCTTCCATGTAGACCGCGTCGATGTCGGGGCGTTCTTCGCGGTCCACCTTTATCGCGACAAAATTGGCGTTGAGCACGTCGGCGACCTCGGGGTCCTCGAAGCTCTCGTGCGCCATTACGTGGCACCAATGGCAAGCCGAATAACCGACGGATATGAGGACGGGGAGGTCCCGCGCCTTCGCCTCCGAAAAGGCGTCCTCGCACCAGGGCCACCAGCCGACCGGGTTGGCGGCGTGCTGGCGGAGGTAGGCGCTCGCCTCACCGGCAAGGCGGTTGAGCACTGGCACCGCGCCAATGTATGCCCGATAACTAAGGTTCGTTGTCATGGACGTGGCTCCCGACGACGTGCTCGTTGGCCGGACCGCCCATGTCAACGTGGCGATACCGGGAGGTGACAAAGCGGGGGAGGTCGTGGTCCGCGTCCGGGGCGGGTCCGAGTCCTACATCGCTTTTTCGGACACGCCGATAGATACCGGTTCCCAGGTCGTGGTGGTTGACGTCAGGGGTGCCCGCACGGTGGTAGTCGTCCCGTTGTGAGCCGCGCAGAACGGAGGGGTGCCGTCATACCCCGGTAAAGCCCTAAAGAAAGGCAACAAAAATGTTTGGTTGGAACGTCCCATCACCGAACCAAGCAATGCTCATATCTGGCACCAAGAACAAGGGCGATTCGCCGTTCCGGATAGTCGTAGGGCACGGTGCGTTCGCCCTGCCGGTGCGCAACCGTGTGTCGTTCCTGACGCTCGCTATGCAAGAGGCGGAAGTCGCCGAGCCTTGCGTTACCCAACAGGGGATCACCCTCCAGGTGCGCGCCGTCATCGCGTTCAAGGTCGGCGACGATGCCGAGTCGATCGCGAACGCCGGCAGGCGCTTCCTCGACGATCAAACCTCGATGCCCGAACTGGTGGGGCGTATTTTCGCCGGCCACCTGCGTTCGATAGTCGGCTCGATGACCGTCGAGGACATAATCCGAGAACGCCAAAAACTCGCTTCGGAGGTACTCGACGCGTCGAAACCGGAAATGGCCAAATTGGGCCTCGTCGTCGACTCCTTCCAGATCGAGTCGATCGACGATGGCCAGGCCGGCTACATCCGGGCCCTTTCCCAGCCGCACATCGCTTCTGTCAACCAGGCAGCCCAGATCGCCCAAGCCCAGGCCGACCAGGCAGCGGCCAAAGTGCGCCAGGAGTCGGACCGAGCGCAGGCGCAGTACCAGCAGGAAACGTCGGTAGCCAAGGCTCAGTACCAGGGCCAGATCGACCAGGCACAGCAGACGGCCGCCCAGGCAGGGCCGCTGGCGCAGGCGAAGGCCCAGCAGGATGTGCTGAGCGAGCAGGCCAAAGTCGCCCAGGCACAGGCGGAGCTGCGCCGCCAGCAGCTTGTCGCCGAGGTCGTGCGGCCCGCCGAGGCAGAAGCGGCCAAGGTGAGGACGCTGGCTCAGGCGCAGGCTGACGCCACCAGGCTCCAGGCGGAGGCCACCGCTACCTCCAACGGCGTCGTGCTCGAACGGATGCTCGTCGAGCGGATGCCGGACATCCTCTCGGCCGCCGCCAGTGAACTACGCCAGGCCAACGTGACGGTGCTCAACGGCGCCGCCGGGCTCGGTGAGCTCGTGGCGGGGTTGGCAACTCAAGCCACGTCGATCCTCGACATCGTCCGCCGCGGCAGCAACGGAGCCCCTGGCCTGCTTTCCGTCGCGGCAGGCGAGCTCGTCGGGAACCTGGGCACTTCGCAACCGGGCACGGCCAACGCAGGCGGGGCTGGTCAGGGTGCAGCGGGGCAGTCAGGGGGGCAGGGAGGCCAGCCGGGGCAGGGAGGCCAACCGGGGCAGGGGGGCCAGGGTGGTCAGGGTGGTCAGAGTGGCCAGCCTCCGCCGGCCGCTGGCGGGCCCACGCCAGGGCGGGGGCTCCGCCACTAGCGCCCGGTTATTACCCGGCTGACCGCCCACCGAGCTGCCCGCGAAGCTGTTCGCGCAGGTCTTCCCGGCGCAGCTTGCCGATAGAGGTCTTGGGCAGTTCGGCGAGGAGGACGAGCTCTTTTGGGGCAGCGAAAGCGGCAAGCTGGGCGCTCACAAGAGCCCGAAGCTCGCCTAGCTCTGGCGGGTCAGCGGGAGTCACGGGGACGACGCAGGCCACGACGCGTTCGCCCCACTCGCGGTCCGGCCGGCTGGAAACGGCTACCTCCGCCACGCCCGGGTGCTGCCTGAGGATGCGCTCGACCGCCGCGGGCCAAACATTTTCCCCTCCGGTTACCACCATCTCGGAGAGGCGCCCGTCGATCTCGAGCCTCCCGTCGTGGCCGAAGTGGCCGGCGTCGCCCGTGGCGAACCAGCCGTCCCCGTCGAGGGGCACGATGCCGTCGCGGTACGACCTGAGCAACATCGGCCCCCGCACCAGGACCTCGAAAGCGGCCGAGATCGCCACCTCTACCCCGGCGAGGGGGACGCCGTCGTAGACGACACCGCTGCCGGTTTCGGTCATCCCGTACGTCGTGACGACGTTGCCTGGAAGGCCCTGCGGAGGTGCCGAACCGCCCAGGAGCACCTTGTGGAAATCGGCAGCTCTCACGCGGGCGAGCGCCGTCGGTACGAGGGAGACGAGCACGTTTGGCCCGCCAGCCTCCGTGACCTCCACCGGGGCGAACCCGTCCAGGACGGTCAAAGGCGTGCCACTGAGAAGGGCGCGCGTCACGACTGACAAGCCGCCGATGTGGTTGAGGGGCAGGCAGGCGAGCCAATGGTGGCGGTCGGGGTCGACCTGGAGGCGCTCAGTGGTCGCAAGGGCGGAGGCGGCGACGGCCTGGTGGGTCAGGACGACCCCCTTCGGCTCTCCGGTAGTGCCGCTGCTGGCGACGACAAGGGCATCGCCGTCGCGGACCGGCACCCCTCCCGGCCTTTCCCGGCGGCCGGCCGGTGTCACCACGTAGGAGGGAGCGAGGGCGTTGAGGAGGCGTTCGCGCGCCGGCGGCGCCAGCCTCCGGTCGACGGGTGCGGCAGCGTCGCCCGCTTCCCATACATCCTGGAGAGCCTCTACGAAGCCCTCACCACCGGGTAGGTCGAGCGCTACGAGCGCGGGCACCCCCCAATTGTGCCGCCGGCTCACCGCCTCCCACGGCGTTATGGCTGTCGAGGGGGCGCGCCGGGGCCGGCGGCGCTGGCGGTAGCGTCTGCGCATGGCGCTCGGAGCAGTCCCGGTCAGGCACCCGTGGCTGGCCGGGGCGCGTCCCAGGACTTTGCCCGCGTCGGTCGTGCCCGTGCTCGTCGGCACGGGTGCAGCCGGGGCGTACGGTTCCGCCGTGTGGTGGAAGGCGCTCCTCGCCGGCGTGGTCGCAGTTTCGATGCAGGTCGGCGTCAACTATTCCAACGATTACAGCGACGGGGTCCGAGGGAGCGACAGCGCGGGTACACGGGTTGGGCCGCTGCGGCTGGTCGGTTCGGGGATCGCGACCCCTTCTGCGGTGAAGAGGGCAGCGCTGGCGTCCTTCTTCGTCGCCGGGCTGGCGGGGCTCGTGCTGGCAGCGGTCGCCGGCTGGTGGCTCGTGGCGGTCGGGGCTGTTTGCGTGCTGGCTGCGTGGACTTACACGGGAGGCCCGCGGCCGTACGGCTACCTCGGGCTCGGAGAGCTGTCCGTGTTCGCCTTCTTCGGGCTGGTGGCCACGACCGGGACGGCCTATGTCCAGACCGGGCGGCTCACCGCTCTGGAGGTGCTGGCTGCGGTCCCGGTCGGGCTGTTGGCCGTAGCTTTGCTCGTAGTCAACAACCTCCGGGATATCCCGGGTGACACGGCGGTGGGGAAACGGACCCTTGCGGTGCGAACCGGGCCTGTGGTCACAAGGGCGTTTTACTGCGTTTGCGTGCTCGGCGGGATCGCTCTGGTCGCGCCGATCGCCGTCATGCGGCCGGGCGCCCTCATCGGCCTTGCCGGCCTGGCAGCGGCGGTCCTGCCCGTCCGGCAGGTCCTTCGAGGAGCGACCGGACGTGAGCTCGTCCCGGTCCTCGTAGCGACGGCGCGTTTACAGCTCGTCTTCGGTGCCCTGCTGGCGGTCGGGCTCGCCGTCTGAACTTTCCGTGCGCTCTGCGAGGACCTCACGAGCAGAACTCGGCGAGGAGGGTCGCCACTTCGGCGGGGCGTTCGAGGTGGCAGGCATGCCCCGCTCCTTCGACCACTGCGAGCCGCGCCGTCGAGCCGATAGAGCCGGCGATCCGTTCAGCGAGGGCGAGGTACCTGCCGTCGAGGCTGCCGGCGACCACGAGCACGGGTAGCCCTGCTTGCCCGAGCTCTCCCAACCTCCCCCAGAGCGGTTGCTGGGAACCCGTGCCGGCGAGGCGCAGGCTGGAGGCGAGCCCGGCGGGGATGTTTGCGAGCCTGTCATCTGCGCCCGACATGTCGGGTGGGAGCGTCGAAAACAAAGGCTGCGCAAGCCATTCCCGCACGAAGGCCGCAGTGCCGACGTTTTCGGCTTTTCGGGCAAGGGTCTCGTCGTGCTCGCGGCGTGCCTTGCGTTCGCCGGCGTCGTCTATGCCGGCGGTACCGCTTATGAGGACGAGCCTTTTCACCTTGTCCGGCCTGGCGAAAGCGAGATGGAGCACCATCCTCGCTCCCATCGAGTAGCCCGCCCACGATGCGGGGCCATCGACCACGTCGGAAAGGAGCTGGGCGGCCTGCCACAGGTCCGCTGCCACAGACGAGGAGCCGCCGTGGCCGGGTGCGTCGGGCACGGCCAGGGGCAATGTCGGCGCACGCTCGCGCAGGTAGTTGAGGACCGGGGACCAGGAAGCCCCGGTCTGGGTGAAGCCGTGGACGAGCACGAGCGGGACCGCGCCCGCCGCGCCCGCTTTGGCGTCGGGCGGCGGGGTCGTGCCGATATACCGGGCCGAGAGGCGGTCGCGGGTCACGGCAGCCGTCTCCTGCCCCTAATGTGCGCCTGGTGACCGGTTCCCTGGCGGACCACGATGTACAAGCGGCTTTTGCCTCCGTGCTGGTGGACGAGTGGCGGCGGGCAGGACTGGCCGACGTGGTGGCCTGCCCGGGGTCGCGTTCGACTCCCATATTGGTCGCGTTGGCCGAAGCTGCCGAACGGGGGGACTTGCGCCTTCACGTCGTCTTCGACGAACGCTCGGCTGCTTTCCTTGCGCTCGGGCTCGCCCGCTCCGGCGGGACCACCGGCCCCCCTGCAGCGGTCGTGACGACAAGTGGTACGGCCGCGCTCGAGCTGTACTCAGCTATCGCCGAGGCGGACGAGTCCGGTGTCGCGTTGTTGGCCGTCACAGCCGACCGGCCGACGGAGCTGCATGATTGCGGTGCCCCGCAGACCGTTCGGCAGGAGGGTGCGTTCGGGCGGTCCGTCCGGTGGGAGTGGTCCCCCGGGGTGCCGGTGCTGGCGTCGTCCGCCTCGTGGAGGAGCTCGGCTTCGCGGGCCTTTTCCGAAGCAGCCGGCGCCGGCCGGCGGCCTGGCCCGGTGCACGTGAACCTGGCTTTCCGGGAACCCTTGCTGGGCTCAGCGGACACTGTCTTGTGGAGCGGCCCGACCGGTTCGCGCGTTCGGGAGGGGCGGCCGGACGGCGCTCCCTGGCACAGGGCCGCACTTTCCACGTCCACTCGCGCTGGGCCGGTCCCTCAGAGCGAGATCGTCGAAATGTTGGCGAGCGCAGGCGAACGTGGCCTGGTCCTGGCCGGGCCCGGAGCGGGCGATGCAGGTGCCGTGGCGGCCTTGTCGGGAGCAAAAGGTTGGCCCGTCATTGCGGAACCTTTGAGCGGCTGCCGGTACCCGGGCACGGTGGCGGCCGCTCACAGCCTGCTGCGGACGGAACTCGTGCGGAGCTGGCGACCCGAGCTGGTGCTGAGGCTTGGCTTGCCGTGGCTTTCGCGAACGGTGAACGAATGGCTCAGCGAGCTTTCTTGCCCACAGATCCTCGTGGACCCCTGGGGGACCTGGCCGGCGCCAGACCGTGCCCCGGGCCTCGTGGCCGTCGCCAGCCCGGTGGCGCTTTGCGAGGCGGTTTGCGCGGCTGCTGGCTCCTCCGCCGGTGCGGGCTCCAACGAGTGGGCTGGACGCTGGGCGGCTGTAGAAGCTGCCGCTCAGGGTGCGATCGGCTCCGTCCTCGGCGACGAAGAGCACATGACCGAGCCCGCGATCGCCCGCGAGGTCGTGCGCTGGGCGCCGGACGGCTCGACGCTCATGGTTTCAGCGTCGATGCCCATCAGGGACGTCGAGTGGTGGTCAGAGCCGCGCGAAGGGCTGAAGGTCGTCGCCAACCGTGGGGCGAACGGTATCGACGGCGTCCTTTCGACCGCGATGGGGGTGGCGCTCGGGATGAAGCAGCCCGCCAAGGGTGCGGGGCAGCCCGCAGGGGGTACGGGGCGGCACGCCAACGGTGCGGGGCAGCCCGCCGGGGGCACGGGGCGGCACGGCGGGCGGGCTCTTGCACTCGTGGGCGACCTGGCTTTCCTGTACGACTCGAGCGCCCTCGCCGCAGCCGGCAAGCTGGGTGCGCGCCTCGACATAGTCGTAATCGACAATGACGGCGGCGGCATTTTCAATTTCCTGCCCCAGGCGGCGGAGCAACCACCTGAGCGTTTCGAACGTCTCTGGGGCACGCCTCACGGCCTCGACCTGTGCGCAATTGCAGGGAGCTTCGGGGTCGAGGCCGAAAGAGCGGCGGATTTGCCCGCACTTTTCAAACTTCTCGAGCAACCCGGCGACCACGGCGTCCGGGTGATCGTCGCTACCACGAGACGGGCCGAAAACGTGGCGGTCCACAAGTGCCTTCACGCGGCGGTGGAAGAAGCGGTCCTCGGGCTCGGGCTCTAGCTCGGGCTCGGGCTCGGGCTCGGGCTCGGGCTTTAGGCACCGTGGTTCTCTTAGGGCCTGACGAGGGCGGCGAGAAGAGCCTGTAGTTTGAGCTGGGTCTCGGCCAGCTCGGCGTCGGGGAGCGACCCTACAACGATCCCGTTCCCGGCGTACAGAGCAGCGCTGCGGCCCTCGACGTTGGCGCTCCTTACCCCAACGGCCCATTCGCCGTCACCGCTGGCGTCCACCCAGCCGACAGGGCCGGCGTAGCAGCCACGGTCGAAACCTTCGTGCTCGCGTTGCCACTCGAGCGCTGCCGCAGTCGGGTGCCCGCCAACCGCGGGCGTTGGTTGGAGCAACGCCGCGAGTTCCAACGAGCTCGGGAGCGAGGGCGCGGCGGGACTTACAAGATCCTCTGAACCATCACCGTTGTGGCCGTTATCCTGCTCGGCGCTCCTGCCGGCGCGAGGTTGCGGGCGCTCCTGAGAGCGGGCTTGCTCGCCGGCGAGCCAGGCCGCATCCTCCCGCAGGGCGCCCCGCATAAGCGTCGACAAATGCGACACATTGCGAAGGGCCATCACTGCCGGCTCGTCCGGGACGTCGAGGTAGCTGCAGAACGGACGTAGGCGTTCAGCGATCGCGTCTACGACCAACTGGTGCTCCCAACGCTCTTTTTTCGATGTCAGGAGAGCACCCAATAAAGCCGCGTCAGTTGCTTCGTCGCCACTGCGCGCGACCGTGCCCGCCAACGGGTTGCTCAGGACCTCGTGGCCCCGCTTCCGCACGAGGGTCTCGGGGCTGGCACCGAGGAAACCGTCGACCCTGAAGACAGTGCACGACGGGTAAAGGGCATTCAAACGAGCAAGAACGTCGGGTAGAACGAAGGGCCTGTTCGCACGCACCTCGACGCGCCTGGCAAGCACGACCTTTGAAAAGGCACCCTTTTCCATTTCTGCCACCGCGTTTTGGACGACACGCTTCCACTCTTCGTGCGGCATGCTCGCCTCGAGCTCGAAAGCGTCCGGCGCAGCATCAGTTCCTCCAGTTGTCCCCTGTTGCCCGTGGGCGAGCTCTTCTTCGACAGCTCTGCGGACATCTGCCGCCGTCAGCCCGCGCTCGGCAGGGCCCAGCAGCGTGGCCCACCACCTTTCGCCGAGGGCCCCGACAACGAGGCGGGGTACCACCAGTGAGGCTGGCGAACAGGGGTCATAGGGGAGAGCGCCTATTGCGAGAGGCCCTGTGCCGGCGAGCGATGGCCTGCCGTCCTGCTCGATCAGGTTGAGAAGATCCACCACGAACCGAGCGTTGCCCCCTGTGGCCCATGCACCCCGGAGGGCGACGACGATCTCGGCGCCGCAGCCGAGAAGGCAAACATCGCCTCGTTTCCACAGGCTCCTCCCCGCAAGGCCGCCTGCGGGCACCAGGTCCGGCGGGGGCCCGCTCATTTCTACTGTGACGGCGCGAAGACTTCGGGCCGCTGCAAGCAGGTCGATGTCCGCCCCCGTCGGTAGCACGGCAGCGGTGCCCGCCGAGGGCGGCGAGGGGTGCGGGGGCCGGGAGGAGTGGGCGGGTTGCGGGGGGTGCGCGGGTTGGGCGGGTTGGGCGGGTTGCGAGGTCAGCGTCACTCTGCCTGGCCCTCCCGGCGGGTGGCCACGTACATCTGGCAGATGCCCCCGGAAAGCATCTCGTGCTCTACTGCAGTAAAGCCTGCTTGCTCCAACAACTTGCCAACCTCTCCCGGGGGAGGGAGGTAGGCAAGGCTGCGCGGCAGGTAACGGTAAGCGGCCCCGTCCGAGAGGGTGGACCCGATGAAGGGCACTGCGTAATTGGACCAGAGGTGGTGGCCGGCGCGGAGGGCACGGTTCTCGGGCTGTGCGAGGTCCAAGAGCGACAGCCGCCCGCCAGGTTTTGTGACCCGAGCGAGCTCAACGAAAAGGGCATGCAGGTCGACGACGTTGCGCAGCGCGAAACCACTTACGACGCCGTCGAAAGAGGCATCGCGAAAGGGGGCGTAAACGCCGTCTGCGAGCACTAGTGGGACGTTCGTCCTCGCGTGTGCCAGCATCCCCGCGGACAAGTCGACCCCCACCACCCGGAGGCCGCCGTGGGCGAGCTCACGGCAGAGATCCCCGGTGCCACAGGCGAAATCGAGCACGACCCGGCCACGTGGCAGCTCGAGCCGGCTGATGCACCGCCGGCGCCACGCCCGGTCCATGCCGAACGTCATGATGCCGTTGAGGATCTCGTACCTTGGGGCGATCGCGTCGAACATCTGCCGTACTGTCCGGAGTTTCTCGGCCCCAGTTGGCAAGGAGGAAGGTGCCCGTCCGGCCGGGTTGGCAGCCGCAGCCGCGGCCGCGGGTTCGGCCGCGGCTTCGGACCGCGAGTCGGCTGGCGCGGCTTTGACGGGTACTGGCATCACTTTTTGGCCCCGGTCGCGGGCGTTGTACGCGCGACGGCTGGTGCAGGGTTTGTGGCACTCGAGGCAGCCCTACCCGCAACGCCGGCGACGACCTCGGGCCGCTCGACGTAGTAACGGAAGATGATCGTAGCGACGCATGGCGGCTTGGCTGACCCGGCAAGCTCGAACGTGCAATTGAAGGTCAGCTGGTGAGCTCCCTGGAGCTCTTCGTGCCCCTCGAGCACCACTCCTACTCGAAGCTGGGACCCGACTGGGACGGGTGCCGGGAACCGGGCGCGGTTGAGGCCGTAATTGACCACCGAGCTCGTGCTTTCCACGGCGACGATTTCTTCGAGCAGGACGGGCAACATCGAAAGCGTGAGGAAACCGTGTGCAACGGAAGTGCCGAACGGGCCTTGCTTCGCCCGGTCAGGGTCGAGGTGGATCCACTGGTGGTCGCCGGTGGCGTCTGCGAACTGGTCGACTTGCTCCTGGGTGACCGTGTGCCAGCTGCTGAAACCCAGATGTGCCCCTTCGAGGTCGCTCAGCTCACCCAGCTTGAGCACGCGAGGGGCCATTGCCGCAGGTTAGGGCAGGCGGACCACGTCGGGTCAAGCCGGGAGCAGTGGCATGCGGTTGGGCCCATGGCGGATCTGCTGTACGGCGGGCCCTCGGGGCGGCGACGCGCTCGGCCGCGTTTTCGGCGACGTGCCGGCGGCGGCTCAGCGGCAACTTGCTATGCCCCGCCTCGCTCGCGTAGCTCAACCTCACGAGAGCAGATGGCGAAACGCCGCTCTAACGAGGTTGAGCCGCGTTTTCGCGCATAAACCTCGTAAGAGTTGCCTTTTTGAAATTGCTCTCGTGAGGTTGGTGCGCGGTTGAGGGCGTGAGGGCGTGAGGGCCTCCCTGCGAAGATGGGGCTCGGAGTGCTCTTTGCTCATGGGCCCGCTCGCCCGTCCCGAGGCGGCGCTCCCGGCCCGCTCGTGGGCAGGAGCTGCTCACCGTGTGAGCACGAGCCTCCAAGCGTCCCTCAGTCGTGCAATTGTCGCCGGCCGGAACCTCTCAAGGGCGACGTCATCCCAGCTGAACCGTAGGAGCGTCCAGCCTTCCAGCTCCAGCAGGACCCGGTTTTGCCGGCGCAGGTCACGGGCCCAGGCTTGCCGGTTCGCGTGACTGGCGGCGCCGTCCACCTCGACCGCGAGCGCCCGGGCCGGCCACGCAAAGTCGAGCCGGAACTTGCCCGCCGCGGTTACCAGCTCGAACTGGCGCTCGGGGCTCGGTAGCCCGGCCCGGCGGGCCACTTGGACGAAGAGGGTTTCCGCATCGCTTTCGGTCGGCGGCGTTGCCTCGGGACGCACGGCGAGCAGCTGGCGGAGGGCGCCCGTCCCGGGGGCTCCTTTCATTAGTGCCAGGGCGTCGCCGAGCTCGGCCGTTGTAGCGTGGCGTTCACGGAGCGCCCACTCGAACGCTCGCTCGAGAGCCCCGATGTCGACGATCTGGCCGAGGTCAAGGAGCGTCCTGGCTATAGACGTCACCGGGAGCCCGTCGACCAAGTCGCGGTCGCGCTCACGGAGAGATCCCAGGAAATGGATGTGGCCGAGGCTCGGCCGGCCAGAGCTGACCGCCAGCTCGACCACGTGGCACGTGGCTCCGTCCATGCCCCACAACCCCGCAGCTGACCGGCGGAAAACGACCGCCGAGCGCCTTTGGCCAGGGGGCAGTGCGCACAAAGCCGCGCTCAGCTCCCGTCGCCACACAAGACCAGGCCCCGGCGAGGACCACCGACGGTCGACGACCAGCCAGCGGCCACGCCGCTCCAGCCAGCCTTGTTCCCTGGCACTGGCGATCTTGCGCGGGCTGGCGCCGCCAGCGATCAGCTGGTCGTAGGAGGCGACCCCATACTGGTTGGAGAGAAGCTCTGGCAGCGAGATAGCATGAGAGTATATGAAATAGGCAACCAGCTCCTCGCTTTCTCGCCGCCGAACGTCCCAAACCAAGCCGCGGGCGTATTACGGGCCACGCATTTGGCGGAGGCGATGGTGCGGAGGCGAGGGTGCGAGGCGGTGCCAGGATCGGCCGGCGGTAGCATGGCCTGCCAATGTTCGAGACGCTTTCCGACCGCTTCGAAGGCATTTTTACGCGGCTGCGCGGCCGCGGGCGGTTGGGGCAGGAGGACGTAGACGAAGCCCTCCGCGAGATCCGCACTGCGCTCCTCGAAGCGGACGTAAACCTCCTCGTTGTCCGGGACGTAGTTTCGCGGCTGCGTGAAGACCTCGTCGGCGCCGACCTCGCCCGGAGCCTCACACCCGGGCAGCAGGTTGTAAAGGCGGTAAACGACGAGCTGGTGCGAGCACTTGGCGGCACCGCTCTCAAGGTCACCTACGCATCGAGGCCGCCGACAGTGGTGCTGCTCGCAGGCCTTCAAGGTGCAGGCAAGACGACGGTGGCCGCCAAGCTGGCTCGCTGGTTCAAACAGCAGGGCCGGAACCCCTTGCTCGTGGGCGCAGACCTTCAGCGGCCTGCCGCCGTCGAGCAGCTGCGGGTGCTCGGCAGGCAGGTGAGCGTCCCCGTTTTTTCGGAGGTCTCGGACCCTGTCACCGTCGCCAAGAAAGGGCTGGCAGAGGCCGTCCGTGTCGGTCGGGATGTCCTGATAGTCGACACGGCAGGCCGGCTCCACATCGACCCCGAGATGATGGCGCAGGTGAGCGAGATCGCCGAGGCGGTCCAGCCCCACTACACCTTCTTGGTGATCGATGCCATGACGGGCCAGGACGCCGTCACCACGGCGGAGGCTTTCCACAAGGCGCTCCAGCTCGACGCGGCAATCCTGACAAAGGTCGACGGCGACGCACGCGGGGGAGCGGCGCTATCGGTCAAAGAGGTGGTGGGACGGCCGATCGCCTTTGCATCGACGGGGGAGAAGCTCGAAGACTTCGAGCAGTTCCACCCCGATCGGATGGCCGGACGGATCCTCGGCATGGGCGACGTGCTCACCCTGATCGACCGCGCCGAGCAGGCCATCGAACGTGAGGACGCCGAAAAGGCTGTCGCCAAGATCGCTCAGGGCCGTTTCGGCCTCGACGATTTCCTGGAGCAGTTGCAGTCGGTGAAGAAGATGGGCCCACTTTCCGGCCTGATCGGGATGTTGCCGATGGTGCCTAAGGAAGTGCGCAACGCCCAGGTCGACGACTCGATGTTGAAGCCGGTCGAAGCCATTATCCATTCCATGACGCCGGAAGAAAGGGCCGAACCCTCGATAATCAACGGCAGCCGCCGGTCCCGCATAGCGGCCGGCTCCGGCACCACCGTCCAAGATGTCAACGAGCTCCTCGACCGTTTCAAGCAAGTCCAGGCCTATATGCGCCAGGTCCCGGGCCTCGCTGCCATGACACGGCGTTCGAGCGCGAAGAAGTCGGCTGCCAAACGCAAGAAGCGGCGCTGACCCCCAGGTCCTGGGGCCGCGCTGGGCGGTGAGCCGCCCGAGTAGCGTAGACTCACCTGGTCCACGAGCAGCCTTTTGAGCGGGCGGTGGGTGCCGCAAGCGGCAAGGCACCGGTGACAGCACCGGTAAGTACGAAAGAGACTGAACAAACCAAATGGCAGTCAAGCTGCGCCTCATGAGGATGGGCAAGACAAAACAACCGACATACCGTGTGGTGGCCGCTGACAGCCGTTCTCCGCGAGATGGGCGGTTCATCGAAATCGTAGGCAGCTATGCCCCGCGCCAGAGCGAAGGCAAGGTCGTCCTGAAACCCGAGCGCGTCGCGCGGTGGCTCAAGGAGGGGGCGCAGCCCACCGACCGCGTGCGGCGCATCCTGATCGAGCAGGGCCTGATCGAGCGGCCGGCAGCCGCATCGGCGACGGCTGCTTCACCGGCAACCGGTGGCACGGCGGCCCGCGCCAATGCTGCCGCCAAAACCAAATGAGCGACCCCTTCAACAGGATCCCAGGTGGGACGGCCACGGCGGTCCTCGAGTACATCGTTCGCCAGATCGTCGACGAGCCCGATGCCGTAGGAGTCGTCACAACCGGCGGGTACGGCCAGCCCGTGAGGCTCCGGCTGGAGGTGGCCCCCGACGATGTCGGGCGCGTGATCGGGCGGCGAGGGCGCACTGCCCAGGCCATTCGGGCGGTCACCCGAGCCGCCGCTGCTCGCGACGGCGAAGAGGTCCTTGTCGACATAGCCGACTGACCTGCCGTGCTCCTCGAGATCGGGTACGTGGGTAGGGCCCACGGCCTGCACGGTGAGGTCGTGGTGCAGCTGGTCAGCAACGTTGCGAGCAGGCTGGGCCCCGGGAGCACCTTCGAGACCAAGCAGGGACGGCTCGTCGTGGAGTCATCCAGACCGGTCCCTGGCAAGTCCGGGCCTCATATCAGCCACTGGGTCGTCCGGTTCTCCGGGGTCGGCAGCCGTGAGCAGGCGGAGGCACTTAAGGGCGCTGTCCTGCAGGCCGAAGCGGAGAACGGGGCGGAGGGCCTTTGGGTGCACGAGCTGATCGGTTCCAAAGTGGTCAGCGTCGACGGTGAGCAACGGGGCACGGTCGTCTCGGTCCAAGCCAACCCGGCAAGCGACCTACTGGTGCTCGACACGGGGGCTTTGGTGCCGTTGCGCTTCGTACTTTCGGCTGCTCCGGGCCAGGTGACGGTCGATGTGCCTTCGGGCCTGTTCGATTTGTGACCATGCGAGCAGAGATCTTCACGATCTTCCCCGAGCTCGTCACGAGCTGGTGCAACGCCAGCTTGCTTGGCAAAGCCGTGCGCAGCGGCGAGCTCGACATAGTGGTCCACGACCTGCGAGCGGGGGCCAAAGGCCCGCACCGGAGCGTCGACGACAGCCCCTTCGGCGGGGGGGCGGGCATGGTACTGGCCCCGGAGCCGTTGTTCGCAGCCGTCGAGTCGAAGGGCCCCGTACGCCCTCTTTTCCTTCTCGGCCCGGGGGGGCGCCGCTTCGACCAGGCGATGGCCCGCGAGCTCGCCGAGGGCGGAAGCTTCTCCCTGCTCTGCGGGCGCTACGAGGGCGTCGACCAGCGGGTCGCCGATCACCTCGTCGACGGGGAGCTCTCCATCGGTGACTACGTGCTTGCCGGCGGGGAAGCGGCTGCCCTCGTCGTCCTCGAGGCCGTTGGGCGGCTCGTGCCGGGGGTCATGGGCAACGAGGCCTCCGGCGACGAAGAGAGCTTCGTCGAGGGGCTATTGGAGTACCCCCAGTACACTCGGCCCGCCGAGTTCCGGGGCTGGCCGGTACCCGAAGTGCTCCTGTCGGGGCACCACGAGCGGGTTTCGAGGTGGAGGCGGGCGGCGGCAATTGCCCGGACGCTGGAGCGCCGGCCCGACCTGGTCGCCAGGAGAGGCGGCCTTTCACCCCAAGAGCGCGCTCTACTCGCTGAGTTTGGCTTCGATGAAGTATCCTGTGCGGCTTATGGGCCCGACCGACCTGATCGACCGTGAGAGCTTGCGTGACGACGTCCCCGAGTTTTCCCCCGGGGACACAGTGAGGGTCCATGTGCGGGTGGTGGAGGGCAACCGGGAGCGAGTCCAGGCCTTCCAAGGAGCAGTGATAGCGCGCAAGGGGTCCGGTCTGCGCGAGACGTTCACGGTCCGCAAAGTGAGCTCCGGGGTCGGCGTCGAGCGGACATGGCCCCTGCACTCTCCGTCGATCGCCCGAGTCGAGGTGGTCACCCAGGGCGACGTGCGTCGAGCGAAGCTCTATTACCTGCGCGAACGTGTCGGCAAGGCCGCCAAGATACGGGAGAAGCGCGCCCCCCACTAGGCGTGCAGCTTCGCCGGCACCTCGCCCGGGCCCCCGAACGGCCCGCCGCCGGTGGGCCGGCCGCCCCTTAAATCGTTGGCCGCCCGGGCATAACCGCTCCGAGGCCGGGAAGGCCGTACCATTTAGTTAACGGCCCACACCTAGGAGGAGTGCGAATGAGCGCTGAAGACCTCGAACGGTACGAAACCGAGATCGAGTTGGCACTTTTTCAGGAGTACCGGGCCGTACTGCCAATGTTCCGCTACGTCGTGGAGACAGAACGGCGCTTCTACCTGGCAAACGATGTCCAGATGGAAGCACGTTCGGACGGCCCCCGGACCTACTTCGAGGTGAAGCTCGCCGACGCATGGGTCTGGGACATGTACCGGCCCGCCCGCTTCGTCTCAAACGTCCGGGTGGTCACCTTCAAGGATGTCAACGTCGAGGAGCTCCCGGAAAAGGAGTTGTGACCCCGGCCGCCTGAACTGGCGAGCCTCGCAGGGCGTACGGGCTGTGCGCGGCGCCCGGGCCGTACAAAGGTGCGCTGCGGCGGTTGCGGTCACTGGGTCCTGGCAGGCTTTCGGGCGTGGGACCACAACCGATTTCGCGGACCGTGACGTCCGCCCGGGTGACGGGCCTCCTTGGCGAGGCGCAGGCGGCCGCCTGGTACTCGGCCAGGGGTTACACGGTGGTGGCACGGAACTGGTCCTGTCGTGACGGTGAGGTCGACATCATCGCCCGCATGGGGCGGCTGACGGTTTTTTGCGAGGTCAAGTCCAGGTCGTCATTGGCTTTCGGCACTCCGGCAGAGGCCGTTGGCTTCAAGAAGCAAGCGCGCCTCCGGCGGCTGGCAGCTCGTTGGTTTGACGAGCAGGCGGCGCCCGGGGTGCAGGCGGCGCCAAAGGGGCAAGCAGCGCCCGGTGCCCAGGCGGCTGCGCAACTGCAGGCAGCCCGTGACAGGCAAGAGGGGCGCCGGGCCGGTGGCGGGGTGCGCTTCGACGTGGCCTGCGTGCTCGGGGACAAGATCGAAGTGCTCGAGGGGGCCTTTTAGCCGCTGCACGGTTGGGCCCGGGCGTCCCCTGCGCCGGCAACAAGCCCCCAGGGCAGGTTGGTGGGGCCGGCGCTCAGTGCCCGGGGCGCCTGCGGTCACGCAGTGCCCAGCACGAGGCGTGCCAGTGCCGGCGGAGGTCGGGAGCGTCGAGCGGGACGATCACCACGTGAGCGGTCCCAACGGAGATCTGCTGTTGGCAGCCCGGGCAAAGGTAAGTCTTGGTCGCCTGCGCCGGGCTCACCCGGCGCACTTCTGCGGCGCCCCCCATGCCGGCGTCCGGCTCGCCCCGCCCGGTTCCGACGTTGAGCTCTACGACCTCGGGCAGGCTGTGCGCCCGAGTAGCTCGATGGAGCGTGCCACGGCGACGGTCGCTGCGCTTCCTGGTCGACCTGGGCACTTACCCAAGGTACCTTCGGGCCCCGACGAGCCCGTCACAGGCCTCCGGTAAGGTTGGGCTTGCTCGTGGCCAGCTGTGGCCTCCCCGAATAAACACCCGCAGATCCGCTCAACGGGGGAGGACAGGCATGATCGCCACGGTCGTATCGGCAACTTTGGTCGGTGTCGAAGGGCGCTCCGTCGCCGTCGAGGTGCATGCCGCCAATGGTCTGCCGGGCTTCCGGGTGGTCGGGCTTCCCGACGCATCGTGCCGTGAGGCGAGGGACCGCGTTAGGGCGGCCATCATCTCGAGCGGTTACCGCTGGCCTCAAAAACGGGTCACGGTCAACCTGGCGCCGTCGGGAGTCCGGAAGGCCGGCTCGGGCCTCGACCTGGCGATCGCGCTCGGCACCCTTGCGGCTGACGGGCAGGTGCCAGCGGCTTGCCTCGACGGCCACGCCTTCATCGCCGAGCTTGGACTGGACGGTTCGTTGCGGCCCATCCCGGGCATGCTGCCTTTGGCCGCGGCCGTCAGGGCAGGAGCAGTGGTGGTCGCCCCCTCCAACGCCCAGGAGGCGGCCCTGGTGCGCCGCGAAGCGGTACGGGTTGCGCCGGACCTCGCAACCCTTGCCCGTGTGCTCGGGGGCGAGCTGCCCTGGCCCGACCTCCCCCCACCTGGAGCGCCGCCGGCACCGCCGCCGCCACCCGACCTGGGTGAGGTCAAAGGGCAGGTCTTCGGTCGCCGGGCCCTCGAAGTTGCCGCGGCTGGCGGCCACCATTTGCTGCTGGTGGGCCCTGCGGGGTCGGGCAAGACGATGCTCGCCTTGCGCCTGCCCGGCCTGTTGCCGCCGTTGTCGCCCGCCGAGGCGCTCGAGGTCGCCCAGGTCCACTCGGCAGCGGGGCTGCAGGTCGGCGTCAGCGGGCTTTGTCTCGTGCCGCCTTTCAGGTCGCCGCACCACAGTGCTTCTGCCGTGGCACTGATCGGCGGCGGTGGGGCACGCCTTCGGCCCGGCGAGGTCAGTTGCGCACATTTGGGCGTCCTTTTTCTCGACGAGCTCGCCGAGTTCCCGGGCGCGGTGCTCGACAACCTGCGCCAGCCTCTTGAGGAAGGCCGTATCGTCGTTTGCCGCGCGAGCGCAGCAGCCTCCTTCCCCGCCAGGTTCATGCTCGTCGCCGCTATGAACGCCTGCCGTTGCGCTGGGGACGGTTCGCCGGGCTCGTGCCACTGCCCGGCCGCTCAGCGCGAGCGTTACGTGTCGCGCATCTCGGGGCCCCTCCTCGACCGGTTCGATATCCGGGTACGCGTGCGGCGCCCCGACGTTGCCGAGCTCCTTGGAGCCAGTGTCGCCCCGCCCCGCTGTGCTGGCGACGCGGGCCGCCGGGGCTATGCCGGCGGCTCGCCGGGAGGTGCGCCCTGCCAGAGCGAGCCGACGAGCGTGGTTGCCGCCCGGGTAGCAGCGGCGCGCCAGCGAGCCCGCGACCGGGGCGCCCGCTGCAATTCGGAGATCCCCGCTGCGATGCTCGATGTGTACGCGCCGCTCAGCGCCGGAGCCAGGCGGCTTTTGGCGCGGCGGGTGCAGGAGGGGAGGCTGTCGGCCCGCGGCCTCGTCCGGACGCGGCGCGTGGCGTTGACACTGGCGGACCTGTCGGGCGAGGGAGGGAGCCTCAGCGAAGAGCACGTCCTGACCGCGCTCGCCTTGCGCTCTCCCGGCATCCTCGGTCACGACGAAGAGACCGCGGAGCGGGGCCATATCGGGGCCCGGTCCGAGCGTGAGGCCGTGCCCGGACGGGCGGCCGCCCCCGCCAGAGCGCAGGCACCGGTCCTGGAGCAGGCGTGACAACGGTCCGGCTGCCGCCGGCGGCGTACGCGGCCGCTTTGGCGTGCCTGCCTTCAGTGGGGCCGGGATGGCTGGCGCAGGCCGTCGTGGCCCACGGGCCCGAGTCGGCTTGGGAGCGCACGGTCCTTGGCCAACTAGGCAGGCCGCGGCGGAAATCGGGAGGGGCGTCCGCAACGTGGGCAGATTTCGCACTCCGGTTCGACGTCGGCGCGCTGTGGGAGCACTGCCGGCAAAAGCGGATAACGGTGACGTGGCTCGGAGGCCCCGGCTACCCCGAGCCGCTGGCCCGGTCCCCTTCTCCGGCGGGCGTACTGTTCGTCGCCGGCGACCTCGGGGCTGTCGGAGACCGGCCGGCGGTTGCGGTCATAGGCACCAGGCGCTGCACACCCGAGGGTGCGTCCGTCGCGTACCAATTGGCGTTCGACCTCGCAACTGCCGGGGTGTGCGTCGTATCCGGGCTCGCTCTCGGCATCGACGGTGCAGCGCACGCGGGCGCGCTGGCGGCATTGAGCGAGGCACGAGACGTGGGGGGCCAGCCTGGGCCGACCGTCGGGGTCGCGGCCAGCGGCGTCGACGTGGTCTACCCGCGCCAGCACGCTGCCATGTGGGAGCGCGTCGTGAGTTCCGGTGCCGTCGTGTCCGAGACGCCGCCGCGGACGCCTGCCCAGTCATGGCGGTTCCCCTCGCGCAACCGCATAATCGCCGGCCTTGCCCGGATGGTGGTCGTAGTGGAGAGCCATGCCTCCGGGGGTTCGTGGCACACGGTGGAGGCGGCGTTGCGAGCGGGGACCGAAGTCGGCGCCGTCCCCGGCCCGGTCCGTAGCCCGGCTTCGGTCGGTACCAATACGCTGCTCCACGAGGGGGCGGTCCCGGTCCGCAATGCCGACGACGTGCTCGCCTGCCTCGGGCAGCTGCGCCTGGGACCTCCCGCCCCCCGCCGCCAGCGCTGCCCCGGGGAGCCCCGGGGCCAGGCCGGGGCGCACCGCATGCAAGGGCGGGGGGGCTCGGTGCCGGGCAAGCAGGCGGGTGGAGCCAGCGGGCAGTCAGGCACGGGCAGCAAGTTGAGCGTGCTCCAGTCGGCCGTCCTCGACGGCGTTGGCTGGCAGCCTCGCTGCCTCGACGAGGTCGCCGAGCGCGCTGCGCTGCCGCTTTCGGCCGTGGTCGTCGGGCTCGAAGAACTCGAGGAGCTGGGCCTCGTTTTTTCCGAAGGCGGCTGGTTGTCGCGCCGTCAGCCGCTGCCGTAGTCAGCGCCGACAGAGGGAGGGACCGTGAAGCCCCAATCTTCGAGACCTTTTTCCAAGCGCTGGATCACGGTTTCTAGGACCTTTACTCGGGCGTAGTGCTTGTCCTCTGCAGAAACGACCTCCCACGGTGCGCCCTTGTGGTCGGTGCGGGCAAGCATGTCGTCAACCGCTCGCACGTAGGCGCGGCGCTTCGCCCTGTTCCTCCAGTCCTCGTCGGTCAGCTTCCAGCGCCTGAGCGGGTCGTCCCTGCGCCGCTCGAAGCGAGACAGCTGTTCGCGAGAGGAGATGTGGAGCCAAAACTTGACGAGCGTCATCCCGTCGGCCGCCATGGCGGCTTCGAAGTTCACGATGTCCACGTATGCGCGCTCCCACTC
This sequence comes from Acidimicrobiales bacterium, assembly GCA_035508795.1. Classification (GTDB taxonomy): domain Bacteria; phylum Actinomycetota; class Acidimicrobiia; order Acidimicrobiales; family Palsa-688; genus DATJMJ01. Next base: position 6,897 of record DATJMJ010000011.1, on the reverse strand, counting down.
TTGCTTTGTTGCGAACGCCTCGACACGCTCGACGAGCACCCGGCCGTACCAGGACCGGTCGAAGATAGCCATCCCGCCCGATCCCGGCAGGTTGGGGTAGAAGCGCCAAAGGAAATGGTGACGCTTCTCGCGCTCGGTCGGCGCTGCGTACGACTGCACCCTGAAGTGGCGCGGGTCAAGCCCCGCCACGAGGCGTTTTATCGCGCCTCCTTTACCCGAGGCGTCCCAACCTTCGAACACTACGCAGAGCGGTGGCCCCAGCCGCCCGTTGCCGATCAGGCCGCCGGAAATGAGCCTCAAGTGGAGGAGCCGTCGCTGGAGCGCTACGAGGGCCCGCTCGCTGTCCTCTTTGGGCATCTTCACGGAGAGGTCGACTTTGGCCAGTTTTGCCATGCGCCCAATTGAAGCGCTCAACAGGGCCCGGTGCGCGGATAGTGCGGGAGGCTGTGCGTCAGTCGATGACGAGCGGCTCGGGAGGGGGCCCCTCGGCGAGCCACGCGGCAAGCAAGCTGGCGAGAGCCGCTGGGTGGACGACCTCCCGGGTTGTGGCGAGCTCTGCCAGAGGCCACCAGCGGGCAGCCATCCCGGCACGGCGTTCGAGGTCGGTAAGGGCTGTCGGTTCGGGTCGGAAATACGGCGCCCGCACGACGAAGAAGGACTCGGCCTGGTGGTAGTGAGCACCGTCGAAGACGAAGCTCACCTCGCGTCGCCAGGCGGGAGGGCCAAGCTCGCCCACCCGTGCCCCGACTTCTTCGTACAGTTCGCGCCGGGCTGCTTCTTCGAGCGTCTCGCCGTCGGCGGCACCGCCGCCGGGCACGAACCAAAAGCGCGGTGCGTCGGGCAGGCGGGGATCCGTGCCGGAGAGAAGGAGGACGGATCCTTCTTGGTTTACCAGCACTACCCGTCCGGCCCGCCGGGCTAACGGGGCACCAGTTGACATATCTCCATTTTCACTTTTTGCTCGTTCGGCGTCGTCTCGCGCAAAGCCGCCTGCGCCCTGACCGGGGTAAGTGCTACCGGCAGTACGTTTCGTGCCCGACCAAAGATTGCTCGCAAGCTACGATTGCCACTGTGAGATCTCCTGACGGCACGCAAAGTGGGTGCCGGAGCCGAAAAGGCGGAGGCAAGGGCCCGGCGACGCGCTTAGAGCACGAGGGCGCCGGCGAGCCTGGCAACCCGGGCGGGGAGCCATCTCTGGCCGACGACGCGGCTTCGGACTTCACCGAGAGCGAACGGTGGCGTCTCGGCGAGTGGGGCCTATCACTTTCGGACCTGGCGCCGACAAGCCTGAGGGCGTACCAACAAGGCACCCGCTCCTTCGTTGCCTGGGCGGAGCGAGGTGGCGTGGGCGGCCCCGAGGAAGTGACCCGCGTCTTGCTGCGCCGGTACCTCGCGTACCTGACGACCCGCCGGTACGCCCGCCAGACCATCGCTCAGCGCGCGTCGGCCTTGAGGCGTTATTTCAACTGGCTGGAGCGCAGGGGATTGGTCCCTCAGGACCCCTCAGCAGGGCTTTCGGCGCGTGTCGGTGGCGCCCGGCTGCCCCGCGCTCTTTCACGGGGCGAGGTCCAATCCCTCCTCGAAGGCGACAACGGGCCGGACGTGGCGCCGGCGGTCCGCATGCGCGACGACGCCGTCCTCGAGCTGCTCTACGGGAGCGGGCTCAGGGTGAGCGAGCTGTGCGACCTCGATATGGACGACATCGACCTCGTCACCGGGTGGGCGAGCGTCTGGGGCAAGGGTTCCAAGCAACGGCGTGTCCCCGTCTCACAAGCAGCCGTTGCTGCCGTCAGGCGTTGGGCGAGCGAGGGTAGGGCCGGTCTCGAGAGGGAAAGTTCGCCCGGCGAAGCGCTTTTCCTCAACGCCCGGGGCTGCCGGCTCGGTACTCGTGACGTGCGCCGCATCGTCGAGAGGCGGTCGCCGTCGCCGGCCCACCCGCACGCGCTCCGCCATAGTTTTGCGACTCACCTGCTTGACGGTGGCGCTGACCTTAGAGTGGTCCAAGAGCTACTGGGCCACAGCAGCGTACGAACCACCCAGGTATACACGCACGTGAGCAAGGAACGGCTACTTGCTGTGTACGAGGGTTCCCACCCGAGGGCATGATGGAGATCGAAGAGCAGCTGGCAGCTGACGAACTGTGGGCGGAGTACAAACGGACTGGGGCGCGGGACCTGCGGGACCGGTTGATAGTGCGTTATTCGCCGCTCGTGAAGTACGTGGCCGGGCGCGTGTCGGTTGGCCTGCCAAACACGATCGAGCAGTGCGACCTGGTGAGTTACGGGATATTCGGCCTGATAGACGCGATCGAGAAGTTTGACAACCAGCGGGCGATCAAGTTCGAGACCTACGCGATCACACGGATCAAGGGTGCGATCATCGACGAACTGAGGAGCATCGATTGGGTGCCTCGTTCGGTGCGCGCCAAAGCCAGGGCGATCGAAAAGGCGTACGCCAAACTTGAGGCGCAGCTCCTGCGCACCCCGAGCGACGTCGAGCTGGCCACCGAGCTAGGCCTCTCCGAAGACGAGCTCCAAGCTCAGTTCTCGCAGATCTCCTTCGTGGGCATCGTCGCCCTCGACGAGGTGCTCGCCGGCGGCGAACGGGGTGAGTCGACGACGCTCGGGGACACGCTGCCCGACAAGCACGACGGCCCGATGGCGGCGTTCGAAGTCGAGGAGATGAAACAAATCCTGGCCGGGGCCATAAACAGGCTCGGTGACCGGGAAAAGATCGTCTTGTCGCTCTACTACTACGAGGGTCTGACCCTGGCAGAGATCGGCCAGGTGCTCGGCGTGACAGAGAGCCGCGTCTGCCAGATCCACACCAAGGCCGTCCTCCAGTTGAGGGCCCGCATGCTGGTGGCGGACAAGGAAACCGCCTGAACGACCGGCGGCGCCTCCGCCCCGCTCGTCTTCAGGCCGCCGGCACCCTTTTGGTCTAAGCGCCCAAGCCCCGTGCGTGTGACCTAAACGCCCCCGGCGGCATACGGGTACGACCTGCGCGGCTGCCGCAGCGGCGGGACCGGCGCCGGGACGCTCAGGGAGCCCATCCGGGTGCTCCCAAGGGGCCCCATGGGCCGCAGCGTGTACTCTGTTGGGTGGCTTCCCGGCCTCACCAGGTGGCCTCAAGGGCGGCGACGCGGTACCGCCCTGGTGAAAGCACTGACCGCACAACTTGTACTCGGGCGTCTCCACGGTCGCCACCACTTCTCAGGCCGAGGAGGGAGTGGCGCAAGCGCCTGAGGAAAGACAACCGATGGAGAGGAGTTCGCATGGCCGTCGTTACGATGCGGCAGTTGCTGGAGGCGGGAGTCCACTTCGGGCACCAGACTCGGCGCTGGAACCCGAAGATGAAGCGCTTCATCTTTGGCGAGCGCAACGGCATTTACATAATCGACTTGAACCAGACCTTGCAGAGGGTCGACGTTGCTTACTCGTTCGTGCGGGACCTGGTCTCAAATGGCGGCAGCGTGCTGTTCGTGGGGACCAAGAAGCAGTCTCAGGACCCGATCGCCCGGTCGGCCGAGCAGTGCGGGATGCCCTTTGTCAACGAGCGGTGGCTCGGTGGGATGCTCACCAACTTCACCACGATCGCTGGGCGCGTTAAAAAGATGCAGGAGTACGAGCGGATGCGCACGGTCGGCGACTTCGAGGCTATGCCCAAGAAGGAGGCGCTCATCCTGTCCAGGGAGCTAGAAAAGCTCGAGCGCAACCTGGGCGGCATCAGGGACATGACGCGCCTGCCCGACGCAGTGTTCATCATCGACATCAAAAAAGAGCACATAGCGGTTTCTGAAGCCAACAAGATGGGCATCCCGATCGTTGCGGTCGTAGACACCAACTGCGACCCGGACGTCGTGCAATACCCGATACCGGGCAACGACGACGCGATCCGGAGCGGTTCCCTCATGTGCCGAGTGATGGCCGACGCCGTACAGGAGGGCCGCTTCGTCGCCTCCAGGAGGGGGGCTTTTATGAGCGCCGGCCCGGCGGCCCCGCCTGCCCCGCCGGCAGCCATCGCGTCCTCCGGGCAAACGGCCGGTCATGCTGCCTCGTCAGGCGCCGGCCAGTCCGTCTCGCCCGCCCACGCCGGCCCAGTGGCGCCTCCGAGGGCCGCCACCCCTGCAGCGCCACCCGGGCCAGTGCGCCAGGCACCCGCACCTGCACCTGCACTTGCGGTACCCGCACCCGCACCCGCAGCTGCCCCTGCCCCTCCGCCCGCCCCCGCCGCCCCCGCCGTCGCCCCCGCCCCCGCAGCGGCTCCTCCAGGGGCCGCGCAAGCGCAGACCGGCGAGGCGGAGCTCGCTGAAGCAGCTTCGTCCGCGTCAACTCCGGGCGAGCCGGCGGCCAGCGGCGCGGTCGCGCAGGCGGCGGGCGAGGGCGCACCAGAGGCGTCAGCTTCCGACGCCCCCGCCGGCGGGGCACCCGACCAGACGAGTTAGAAAGTTAGGAGCACCAAGATGCCAGATTTCACCGCCAAGGACGTCCAGGCTCTGCGCAACCAGACCGGTGCCGGGATGATGGACGCGAAGCGGGCTCTTACAGAGGCCGACGGCGACGCGCAGGCAGCGGCCAAGTGGTTGCGCGAGCGCGGCCTCGGGAAGGCGGCCGAACGTGCGGGCCGTGACACCCAGGAAGGCGCAGTCGCTGTCTCGTACGACTCGGCCAACAACGCAGCGGCCCTCGTGCTCCTGCGGTCCGAGACCGATTTCGGTGCGAAAAGCCCCGATTTTGTCAACCTGGTAAACGAGCTTGCGGCGCTAGTCGCCAGCGAGGGCGAGGACGCCGTCGACCAGCGCAAGGGTGCCATCGAAGATCTCAACATCGTCACCAAAGAAAATGTCCAGTTGGGCGAAGTGATCAGGTTCGAAGCGGCCGCGGGCGACGTCGTTGGGTCGTACCTCCACGTGCAGAACGACCGTGGCGTCAACGGCGTAATCGTCGAACTGAGCGGCGGCGACAGTCAATTGGCGCACGATATTGCTGTCCATATTGCCTTTGGCAGGCCGAAGTACCTGAGCCGGGAGGACGTCCCCGCTGAGGAGGTGGCGGCCGAACGCGCAACGCTCGAAACTGCCACAAGGCTCGAGGGCAAGCCCGAAGCCGCCCTCGGCAAGATCGTTGAGGGCAAATTGGGGGGTTGGTACAAGCGCGTCCCGGGTGGGGTGTTGCTCGAGCAGCCCTATGCCCGCGACGAGAGCCGCACGGTCGCCCAGGTACTTGGCGGCGCCCGCGTCACGCGCTTTGCCCAAGCCGTGATCGGCGGTTGATGGGACGGCCGGGAGCTCCCTGGAAAAGGGTTGTCCTCAAGGTCTCGGGGGAGGCGCTTGCCAGCGAGTCGGCCGACGAGGTAATCGACGTCCGGCTCGTCGAGCGCCTCGCTAAGGAGATAGTCGGGGCGCGGGCCGAGTTCGGCACCGAGATCGCGGTCGTTATCGGGAGCGGCAACATCTGGCGGGGCGCGGTCGGCTCGCAGAGCGGCATGGACCGGGCGACGGCCGACTACATGGGGATGTTGGCCACCGTGATCAACGCCTTGGCCCTGCGCGACGCCCTCGAGCGACAGGGACAACCGACCAGGGTGCAGTCCGCCATCGGCATGTCCGAGATCGCCGAACCGTACATCAGGCTGAGGGCGATACGGCACCTGGAAAAGGGCCGCGTGGTGATATTCGCCGCGGGCACCGGCAACCCGTTTTTCACCACCGACACTGCAGGAGCGCTGAGGGCAGTCGAAATCGGGGCTGAAGTCCTGCTCAAAGGCACGCATGGGGGAGTGGACGGCGTCTACACGGCAGACCCCCGCAAGGACCCCATGGCGCAGCAGATCCCCGAGATCCACTACAACGACGTCCTCGACAAGGACCTGCGAGCGATGGACCTGACGGCGATAACGCTCTGCAAGGAAAACTCGCTGCCCATCCTCTACTTCAGCATCATGGAGGAGGGCAACCTCCGCAGCGCACTGGCCGGCGAACAGATAGGTACGCTTATCAACTGATGGCTGACCCGCTTGTTGATGTCGCGATCGAGGAGTGCCGGGAGCGGATGGCCAAGGCCGTGGAGCACACCAAAGCGGAGTTCAGTGCCATCCGCACTGGCCGGGCCGCACCGGCCCTCGTCGAAAAGGTGCGTGTCGAGTACTACGGGTCGGACGTGCCGCTGCAACAGCTCGCCGGCCTTCATGTCCCCGAAGCGCGGATGCTGGTGATCACGCCCTACGAAAAGGGGCCGGCGATGATCAAGGCGATCGAGAAGGCTCTCCAGTCGTCGGACCTCGGGATAACGCCGAGCAACGACGGTTCTGTCATCCGATTGGTTTTCCCGGTGCTCACGGCGGAGAGGCGCAAGGACCTCGTGAAGGTGGTGCACCACAAGGCCGAGGAAGGCCGGGTTGCCATCCGCAACGCCCGGCGCTCGACCCGCAAGGATCTCGAGGCGTTCGAAAAGGACGGCGACATCTCCTCGGACGACCTCGACCGTGCCGAAAAAGAGCTCGACAGGTTGACACACGACTTCACTAGCGATGTCGACAGGGTGCTTGCCCACAAGGAGCAGGAGTTGCTGAGCACCTGAACGCGCCGGTCATGCCGGAGCGTCACCTGGGGGGCCGCGTCGGGAAAAGTTGCATGCTCGCAGCCTGAAGAAGAAGGATCTGGCAGGCTGATCGGCCAGCGAGCGTGCGACTTGTCCTTCGGTCAGCCCCCAAAAAGGAGTTGAGCTGCGTCAGAGAGCGGGTTCGGGTAACAACAGGGGTCACCGCCGGCGCTCACGTGCCGAGCACGAGGCCCCGCTTGCCGACGGCGATTGGGGGGAGGCCGGGCCGCCGGGCGAGTACGACCCCGGGGCCCCGACCGGCCCTGTACAACCTGTTGACCCAACGGTCCATGTAGAA
>DATJMJ010000010.1:0-52233 GCA_035508795.1 Acidimicrobiales bacterium | reverse complement strand
TGATCCGCAGCGTCTTGCGGGGCTTGCCGCCGGCCGAAGGGAGCGAACCGCCCTCCTCGACGATGCCGTTGTCGATCAGGCGCCGCACGATCACCGAGACCGTTTGAGCCGTCAGGCCCGTCTGCTGGGCGATCTCGACGCGGCTGATCCCTTCTGAAGCCTGGATAGAACTGAGCACGACGTTAACGTTGTACGTGCCCATCTTGGGAAGGTTCGTGCCGCTGAACATCTGGCGGGTCTCTCAGTGCTCGCTTTCCAAGTTTTCGGCCCAGCTATGGAGAGGGTCAGGAGGACTTCTCCCTGACGTGCACCCGGACCTGGGCAAACCTATAGTAGCCCGCCGGAGCTAAATCAGCTTGATGGACTAAGGCAGTGGCTCTTGGCGGCAGCAGCACGCTGGCGCCGGCGGCTGGGTACGGTAGCCGATGGGCATATTGCCCCTCTGAACTGGTCTTTTCCTCGGACGTCGCCACTGCGAGGAGTGGGGTTTTCCCGCCTAGTCGGTGTCGAGGGGTGCCTTGACTCGCTAATTCAGCTTGACTTAGTATCGCCCGACCGAGGGCAAGGGGCTCTACGGCTCGAGTTGAGCCAAAGGAGGAAGGTTATGCACCGAAAAATCATCATGTCCGGGGTCGCGTTGGCCGCGACCACGGCGGGGTTGCTGACTGGGCTGTCCCAGCCGGTGTACGCGTCCGGGGGCACGATCAAGGTCGCCTGGGAGCAGTACGGCGCCAACGTCGCGATCACGACGCTCATGAAGACCGCCGCCAGCGAGTTCGCTAAGCAGTACCCGGGTTGGACGGTCAACCTCAACCCGATTGTCGCCCCCGAGAACCCGTACTACACCAAGCTCGACTTGGAGAGCTCGTCCGCGTCGACGGCTCCCGACGTCCTGTACGAGGACACCTTCCTCGTCAACAGCGACGTGGCAGCCGGCTACCTGCAGCCGATGGACAAGTACCTCCCGAGCTGGTCGCAGTGGAAGCTCTACTCAGCGGCAGCTCAAGCGGCCGCCAAGGGCTCCAACGGGCACATTTACGGCGTGTCCATGGGGACAGACACACGCGGGCTGTGGTACAACAAGCAGCTACTTTCCAAGGCCGGCGTCACGGTCCCTTGGAAGCCCAAGACCTGGGCCAACGTCGTCGCTGCCGCCCAAGCCGTCAAGTCCAAGGATCCCGGCGTAACGCCGATCAACATCTATTCGGGCACCGGTACCGGTGAAGCAAGCACCATGCAGGGCTTCGAGATGTTCCTCTACGGCACAAACAACTGGCTGTACGACTTCAAGACCGACAAATGGGAAATGGCGGGTGCAGGCTGGCAGTCCGTGCTCACCATTTGGAAGCAGTTCTTCAGCCAAGGCCTGGCTGAGACGCCACAAGCCGCCTCCAACCCCAACAACGGCACTGTCGTGACACAGGAGCTCCTCCCGCAGGGCAAGCTCGCCATCGACCTCGACGGGAGCTGGGTCTCAGGGTCCAACTGGATCAAGGGCGGTTCCGCGCCTTGGCCTCAGTGGAACTCGGTCATGGGTATCGCCCCCATGCCCACCGAGAACGGCCAGGGGCCGGGGGACGTGAGCATGTCGGGCGGATGGTTGCTGTCCATCGGGTCGCACAGCAAGGCTCCCCAGATGGCGTTCGACTTCATAAAGATCGCCCTTGACCACCAAAACCTGCTGACCTATGACATCAACGCCGGCCAGACCGCTGACCGGTCGGACATCTCGGGTGACTCTGCCTACACGGCGGCTAACCCGTCGTCCGCTATCTTCTCCAGCTTCGTGCCGTTCACCCACTTCCGTCCCGCGTTCGCCAACTATCCCAAGCTCTCCGACGAGATCCAGCTGATAACCGGCCAGATCATGACTGGCCAGATCACTCCTGCAGCTGGGGTCGCCGCGTACAACAAGTACCTTGTGAGCGTGGTCGGCAAGTCAAATACTGAGCCGGCTCCGATGTAGGCTCAGGCCACGGCGCACCGAAGGCGCCAGCTTTGAATTAACCGTACAAGTAAGCAACACGGCCGCTAAGCCCTCCCTAACCGGAGGGCTTGGCTGGCTCTGGGAAGGGGATTGGGGTTGGCGCTCATCGCAGTTAACCGCCGCCGGCGTGGGCTGCCGGCCCTTAAGTGGGTTGGGCCGCTCAGCCCGGCTCTGGCGATCCTCCTGCTGTTTTTTGCCGGCCCGATCCTGTGGGCCGTCTACATCGCTTTCACCAACAAGGCGCTCACCGGTAACGGTGCGGCGCACCCGAAGTGGGTAGGCCTGTCCAACTTCACCCACATGTTCTCGGACCCGCTCTTCATCCATTCGCTGCTCTTGACACTCATATTCGTGGTGGGCTCCGCGGTGATAGGGCAAAACACTCTCGGGTTCCTGATCGCCCTGCTCGAACGGGGGCGCAACACGACCGTCACGGCCACGCTCAATACGTTCATAATCGCCGCCTGGGTCATGCCTGAGACCGTCGCCGCATTTTGCTGGTACGCGTACCTTTACCAGGGCGGGACCCTTGACAGTTGGTTGCACCACGTGGGCCTCAGCCAGGACTGGCTCTATACGACGCCTATGTTCGCCGTCGTGATCGCCAACGTTTGGCGTGGGACGGCGTTTTCGATGCTCGTCTACAACGCGGGCCTTTCGGACCTACCGCCCGAGCTGCTCGAAGCTGCCAAGGTGGACGGGGCCGGTCAAGTCTCACTCCTCCGGCGGGTCATCCTGCCGTTGATGCGCCGCTCGATCGTCACCAACCTCATGCTCATCACGTTGCAGACCTTGGCCAGTTTCACATTGATATTCGTGATGACTGCCGGCGGCCCGGGGGAGGCGAGCCAGACAACTCCTCTCTACATCTACCAGCAGGCTCTCGAGCTTTACGACATCAGTTACGGGTCTGCCATGTGCATTGTGCTGTTGCTGGTGGGAGCGCTCTTCTCGGTCATCTACATGAAGGCCATCAGGGTCGAAGAAGCGGTCTCGGCATGAGCACAACCGTCGCCGTCGGGGACAGGGCTCGGAGCGCTCCCTCTCCTGGCAGGGTGACGAGTGCCGTAGCTCCCGGGCGCTTTCGCATCACGTCGCCGCGCGCGACGATGTCAAAGATCGCCGTCTACGGGGTCCTCGCCCTTATAGCCGCATTTTTCATAGCGCCCCTGTTGTGGCTCGTACTTGCTTCTTTCGAGCCTAACGCCGCGGTTGGCGTCAGTGTCCCCCTACGCCTGTCGTTCAGCAACTTCGGCAAGGTCCTCAACTGGAGCACCACGTTCCTCCCGATGATCAACTCCGCCATCCTCTCGGGAGGCACGGCAGTGCTAACCGTTGCCGTATCGCTCTTTGCTGCCTATCCTTTATCGCGCTACCACATGCGTTTCAAGAAGCCGTTCCTCTACACGCTTGTTTTCTCGACCGGGTTGCCGATAACGGCCATTCTCGTGCCGATCTACGGGATGTTCGCACGGTTCGACCTGGTGGACAACATGCTCGCGGTGATCTTCTTCATGACGGCGACGTCGCTCCCGTTCGGGATCTGGCTCATGAAGGGTTTCATGGACGGCGTCCCGATCGATCTCGAGCAAGCGGCGTGGGTGGACGGCGCTTCCTGGATCGCATCGCTAAGGCGGGTCGTGGCGCCTTTGATGCTCCCCGGGATCACTGTTATCACGATCTTCACGTTTGTCACCCAATGGGGCAACTTCTTCGTGCCCTTCATCCTCCTGTCGAGCACCGACAAGCTGCCTGCTTCGGTGGCCATCTACCAGTTCTTCTCGCAGTACGGTTCGATCGAGTACGGCCAGCTCGCAGCGTTTTCGGTCCTTTACACTTTGCCGGCCGTCGGGCTGTGGGTCGTGCTCGGCCAGTTCCTGCGGGGCCAGTTCTCCTTTGGTGGTGCGGTCAAGGGATGACAGTTGCCGACGTTGGCCCCCCAGGCAGCGCGGCGGACCTGTGCCTCGCCCTCGATGTCGGGGGCACCAAGCTCATAGCCGCTCTGGTCGACCGCCATGGCGTGCTCCGCATGAGCGCCGAGAGCCGTACTCCCGAAAATCCCAACCCTGAGGCCATCTTCTTCGAGGTAACCAAGCTCTTGGACGGCGTGCTGGCAAGCGAAGCGCCGAGCCCCCTTGCCTTGGGCGTCGGCAGCCCCGGGCCTATCGAGCGAGGTTCCGAAGTCAGCCCCCTCAACATCCCGGCCTGGCGCGGGTTCCCCTTGCGGGCACGCCTCGAGGACCGTTATAGCTTGCCTACTTTCCTCGAGCTCGATACCAAAGCCCTGGCTCTTGCCGAGGGTTGGAAGGGAGTGGCAAAAGGCAAGCCAAATTACCTGGCGATGGTCGTGTCAACCGGCATCGGGGGCGGGCTCGTGCTGGACGGCAGGCTCGTCGAAGGACGGAGCGGTAATGCGGGCCACATCGGCCACGTGATCGTCGTACCCAATGGGAGGCCGTGTTCGTGCGGCGGCCGGGGGTGCCTGGAATCCGAAGCGTCAGGCTGGGCGATCGCCGCCATTACGGGGCGCCCACCCGCGGAGGCAGGTCCCGAAGTCGTCCGGCGCACAGGTGAGCTCGTCGGGAGAGCCCTAGCTTCGGTGGCCAACCTTTGCGACCTCGACTTGATCGTCGTTGCCGGGTCAGTTGCCTTCGGGTTTGGGGCCCCTTTTTTCGAGGCAGCCTCGGAAGCTTTGCACGACAACGCCAGGCAGTCCTACGCGAGCGAAGCTCGCCTGCTCCCGGCTGGCCTTGGCCCGCTAGCACCCCTCATCGGGTGTGCCGCCGTGGCTTGGCGAGGGCTCGGAGAGGAACTGTTGGCGGGCGCACCCAGCCGCTAGCCCGTCGACTACTCCCAGTCGCTAACCGAACGTAAAGTCGTAGGCCGATATCCCGGGAGGCAGCTCCAACTGGAGGAGCCCTTTGCGGAAGGTACTGCCGGTAATAAGGGTGTAGTTCTTCGGGTACCCGCTAACTTCAAGCGTGGCGAGAGGACGGCCGTCAAGCAAAAGGTGGATCTTGCCTTGCCCGCCAAGGACCATGTAGACATCCTTCGCTTGGAAGTACAAGCGAAGGGCGGCCCGGGCGCGCGAAATCGCCGCATTGCCGTTGTTGGCCCATGTCCCCTGGAAGGCGATGTAGTCGAGCGGGATCTCTAGTGGGAACGTGTAAGTAGCGGTCTTGCCGTATATCACTGTGGGCCCGGCGTTGAACTGGAGGCCGAAGCTGCCAAGGTAGATCTCGGGGGTAGTCGTTTCCGTAGGTGTCCTGTTCAACACGTCGGTCGGAGGCGGGAGCCAACTGTTCGTTGCCGCGAGCAGGTCCCGGATGAGCGATTCCGTCTCGCTGTAGTTGCCCTCCCCGGGCTCGACGTAACGAAGCTGGCCAGCCTGGTCGATGAGGTATTCAGTCGGCCACTGTGTCGTGCCGTAGGTGAGCCAGGTGAGGAAAGTGTCGTCGATACCCACCGGGTACGTGATCCCAAGGCTCTTGACGGCTCGGCGGACATTGCCGGGGGCTCGTTCGAAGGGGAACTCGGGCGTGTGCACGCCGATGATCACCAACCCGTACGGCGAGTAACGCCGGTACCAAGCTTCGAGATGAGGGATGGTCCTCTCGCAGTTGATGCACGAATAGGTCCAGAAATCTACGAGCACGACCTTGCCTTTGAGGGCGCCCAAACTGAGCGGCCTGCCTCCCGGCGTGTTCAGCCAAGGGCTCAGCTTGAGCAACCTCGGTGCAGTGCCGTAGTCGGTCAGCACCGGGTTGGACCGGTCCGGCAACCCTTGGCCGTCCTTGGCGAGGCCGAGGGTGTGCTCGCCGCTCAGCTTTCGAAGCTTTGCGGCGACCGAGCCGCTCCCTTCGATCCTCGAGTCGAGCGCCGTCGCGTAGCCCGGGAGGTCGGTCTGCAACGATTGGAGCGAGCCGAAGAGTATGACCGCCGCGCTCGCCACGATGAGCACCCCCGCTGCCTGGCGGAGCCTCGGCGCCCCTCGCCGCAACGAACGCACGCGCGACATCGCGCGCCGGCTCAGGTAGGCGACCGCAAGTAGCGGGACCGCCGCGCCGAGGGCGTAGCAAATTGTCACGACGATGGCCTGCAAGCCGACCTTGTGCGTTGCAGAGACGACGGTCACAGCAGCCAGCACGGGGCCGGCGCAGGGGACGAAGACGAGGCCCAGGCCGGCGCCCAGGAGGATCCCGTTGCGCGAGCGCGTTTCGTGCTGCGGGGCGAGGCGAGCAAAGGGCTTTTCGATCAGGTACCCGAGCTGGGGGAAAATGAGGCTTGCGCCGAGGACGAACAGCACGGCGATCCCGAGGTCGCGGAGGAAATCCTGCGGCAGGCCCAGGAAGCTGAGCAACGAGCTACCCGCCAGTGTGACTATGGAGAAGGTCAGCACCATGCCGGCGATGATGCCGACCGGCCGCCATCGCGAGCCCCCCATCGCTCCGCCGGCGGCAAAGACGGGCACTACGGGCAGCACGCAGGGTGACAAACCCGTGACGACGCCAGCCAAGAGGGCGACGACTAAGAGGATTGCCACCGGTTAATGGTACGCCGGTAGCTGGCCGGCGGATCCGTTACAAAGTCGTCAATGCCTGTGAGATGTGCCTGCCAAGCCCGGGAGCAGCACCGCTTCTGCACCTGGCGGCACCGTAATTGCCTCCGCAACGCGCCGTTGCCACCAAAACTGCCACGCGCTCCGGCGCCTGTCGTGCCAGATCTCGGCGAAGATCTCGTCACGGCAAGCGGCAAAAGGCCGCACTAGAGCGGGCCGTACCTCCTCCACGACCAATAAGTGCCAGCCGAACTGGCTCTGCACCGGTCCATAGATCCGGCCAGGCGATGCCGCGAATATCGCCGCCTCGAGCGGCCCGTCGAGCTCGCCGCGCCGCACCCATCCAAGGTCGCCTCCTCCGGGGCGGGTCCCGTGGTCCAGGGAATATTGCCAGGCGGTTGCGGCAAGGTCGACGGCATTGGTCACTTGGCCGGCAAGTGCGCTCGCAATTTCGTAGTCGACAAGCAGGACATGGCGTGCCCGGCGCATCTCTGGTAGCTGGTAGCGGTAGATGTTGGCGCGGTAACAGCGAAGTGCTTCTGCTTCTGTCGGCCGCTGCGCTCCGAGCTCGCCTGCACCCTCGAGGCGGTCGGCCCAGTCGTCGGGTGACGTGAGGTCGCTTACACCCAGACGTTCTGCTTCGACTTTGGCGAGCTGGTTGACGAGCAGCACACGCGCGCTCCAAAAACGCAAGGCGGACCGTCTGGTAATCCCGTCGGGGCTACTCCCGTCGGTGCCACACGTGGTGATGAGGCTCGGGTCGAAGCCGAGCCGAGCACCCGCGTAGGACGTCGCAAGCTCGACGACCCTGGCATCGTCCGCGGCGGCAAACACGGGCTCGCCGTGCACCCAGCCGAGCAGGTTGTCAGGCACGTGCCACGGCGCTCTCTCGGGGCTGGGCTCCTTCGGGGGCGCGAGCATCCTCGCCAAGGCGCAACAGCACCGGCGGTGAGTACCAGAGGCGCCCGAAGTAGGTGACCTTGAACAGTGCCCACGTTTCGAGCCAGCCCACGACCGGCGCCTTTACGAGGACTTCAGCTCTCCTGCGTTGTCCCGGTGGCAGCACGATCCCCTGGGCCCACGGGGTCACCAAAGGCCAGGTCTCGAACGGCGAGATGAGCTGGACTTCCGCTCTCAGCTCCCCGGCGGTGCGGTTGGTGAGGAAAACGGCTGCCCTTTTTTCGGCGCCGGCCGGCACTGTGAGCTCTTCGGCCTCGAGGGTTGCCTCGAGCTCTGCCGGGATCTGGCTACCCGGGTAAGCGAAACGGCTTGGTAGTGCGAAGGCCTCGATCTGTCCGTCATCTGGGTGGGCAGGCCCGCCGTCGCCGTTTTGCCCGCGGGAGCCATCCCCCAGGACAAAGTCTCTGATCGGCGGGAGGATGTCGACAGTGACGACGTCCTCTTGGGCTTGGCCGCTGCCGTCCACCACCCGGGCGGCTACGAAGCTTCGTCCTGGGCGAGTGCGCTCGGGAGCCCGGAAACGGACGTCGACGGTCGTAAAGGCACCCGGCGCAAGCGAGAAAAGCTTCTGCTGCGGTTCGATGTCCCAGCCGTCGGGGCCGAGCAGCTCGAGCGTCCCCGATTGGGCGCCGCGCGCCGAGCCGGAGGCAACCTGTGCCGTGAAGTGCACCTCGGTGCCGGCCCGCGCAGCTATCGCGGTCGGGAAAGCGTGCACGGCGAGAGCCTGGTTACCCAGCGGAGCGGCACCTTTATTGTGCAGCCAGTAGCGGCTGAAGACAGGCTGTGCAAGCTCGTTGGCAATGATGGAGGCCGCGGGCCGGGCGGCGACGACCGGAAAGGCTGGCCCGCCAAACCGCAACCGTGCGGTGACGATCTCGCCAGGCTCGAGCTCGAGGCTCATGCCGCGCGTACGTCCCGGGGCGGGAGGGGCGTCGCCGATATCGATCGCGTCGCCCGGTTCCTCCAGCAGGTTGGCGGACGTGGCCTCCAATAGCTCGAACATGCTTTCGACCCTTACCTCGGCAGGCGACCCGAGGGCCTCGTAAACCCGCAAGGTAATTTCTCGGCTTTCAGCCGGCTCGCTTCCGCCGTGCCGGTCTTCCACCACGGCGTCACTCGAGGGCTCGCACGTGGCGAGTGGGTGGCCAACAGGCTTGAGCGCCGCGACCACGGCGCGCCCGCTTGCCCGCCGGCCCTCGGCCGCGTCCTGGGAAAAGGCAAAGAGCCGCGCTTGTGGCGGGAGAACACCTGCGTGCGGTTCTGTGAGGGTGGCAGCCAACGGCCTGTTGTAGGAGATCGCCTCCTCGGCACAGCCAGACGCGCGCCAGTCACCGGGGGCAATGAAAAGGGCATGATCGAAAACATGGCTCCAGTGCTCCAGTTCGAAGGCGGAGCCGTCCGCCAGCCAACGGCGCGGCGGGTCGATCCAAACGCCTGACGGCCAGCCGGTGCACGCGCGGAGCAGCGATACGTGCAGGGCCCCGGAAGCGTCAACGGCGAAACCCGGTGTGCCTCGGTTGAAAAGCGCCACCGTCCAGTTGGGCGCCTTACCCTCGCCCGGGAAAACTCCGGCGCTCTGCGCCACCATGACGTGGCCGCTCTCGACCTCCCTGCACAGCGACGCAACAGCGGCGGCAGTAGCGGCCCCGTCCCGGCCTGCGACGACGAGGACCGGTAGTGCTCCGGGCCCCCGTAGGTCGGCGTTGGGGACCCAGCTGTCCGCGAGAGGTAGTTGCGCGCCGACCAGGAGGCGCGCCCAACCTTGCTTGAACATCTGGTTCTCCAGTTCTGCGCGCGCTGCTGGCCCTGCCTTATCGAGTACCTTCGCCACGAACGCGTTGTCTGCCGGCCCCCCGACCGCGATGCGGAAATCAGGCAGGTTGGAGTCACCCAGGAGGGCGCCGTAACGGTTGCGGTGATCCTCGGAACACGTTGCAGTCACACCCTTTTGGACCAGGGCGACGACGAGGTCTCGTGCCCAGGCGGCCCCGCCCTCCCCGCGGGCGGTGATTATTTCGGCTACCCCTACCGACCGGCTGTGCACGACGTCGCCGCCGTGATTTACGTCGACGAGCAAGGTCGTAGAAAGCCCGAACCACTCGGCTGCCGGGTTGTCGAGCGTCCAGGGGGCCTTGGCAGAATCGACGTCGATCAGGCCGAAGCCTCGCGCTACGACGGCGTCGCCGACGGCGCTAACGGGCGTTGCACCTCCCAATGTCGTCGGGAAGCGCAACCGGACCAGCTTGTCCTTGCCGTCCCAGCCGTGGATCTCGTTGCGCAGGTCGACTCTGCGTTCCCCCTGCCACAAGGTGATCACCTGGTGGTAATTGAAGCTTTCGGGAGGGTCGTCGTGCGAGCCTGCCCCGAGCTCCAACCGCCCGTCGACTACGAGGCGCTCTCCGAGGGGCGAAAGCTGGCGTACCACCGTGGCCGTCGTCGTCCTTGAGCGCGCCGGCGGGCCCGAAGGCAGCAGGTGCCACGGCCCTTCACCGAAGGTGGGGTGGTTGGGGTACTCGGGGTACACCACGAACTCGTTGCCGACTTCTCCTTGTGGCACAACCTCGAAACCCGAGGATCTGTCCGTGGTGCGGGTGATGCCGCCTCCGCGGCCCGGGTCGGCTTCGACCTCGTAATGCTCGTTGGAGATCGTGTTGCCGGGGGCGTCCACCCAACCCGCTCCGTTGCGCGAGCCCGTTGAGCGGCCCCCAGTCGCCCTCAGCCTGTAGGTCCGGTAGCCAATGCCCGGGACGTCTTTTGCACGGAACTGCAAGCGGGCCCTGCCACCCCGTCCCTCGCCAAGTCCGTTGCCCCGCCCGTCGCCCTCCGGCACGACGCTGAGCACGGGCACCGCCGCGCCCGAGGCGTCACTGACCTCCACGACCTCTCCCGTGCTCCTGTCCAATTGCACCTCGACCAGACCGGAGCGGTCCACGCCGAGCGTGTTGGTGACGACGAGAGCCTGGCCGTCCCCGGCAGTATCGACCGCACCGACCAGGAGGTGGCGGCTCTTTTCCTCGATTTCCTTCGCGAGCTCGTACGATTCGCGCCACCCTCCGACGAGGTCCAGGTACACCTGGTCGGATTCTGAGCCCGTGATCCCGTCGTGATGAGCACCAAAAACGAGCTGGCGCCAAGCTTTGTCGAAGGCCCGGTAAGGGACGGGCGCACCGAGGAGGTTTGCAATGGCCGCCAGAGTCTCGGCGTCGGCGAGCGTTGCCTCTGCGAGCCGCTGCCCCTGTTTGGTATCGATGAAGGAAACGTCCTTGCCGGTGTAGAGGGGGTTCATATCCCTGCTCTGAGGGGACGGCGCGGTACCTTTTGCGGCAAGCTCGGCCCGGACGGCATCGAAGAACTCGCGCGGCAACCCGACTTCGAAGCGCGGCCACACGTAGCGGGACGCCCAGGTTTCCGAGACCGCTGAGATAAACCTGCTCGGCGGCGTGTAGTCGGTCCCTACCGGTAAAAGCGTGACGCGGGCGGCGGAAACCTCGGCAAGCGAGCAGAAAAGCTCGTAGGCGCGCCACATGGCGCCCTCCAATGTCGTCGCCCGCTCCAGCTCCCAGCCGCTCGAGTAGTGGTTTGGCATGTAACTGGTGAGCAGGCCCTTGCCGTTGGGCGCCACCCATTCGAACTCGGAGGGGAACTGCATCCAGCTGTTGGAGCCGGTGTGCTGGTGCGGCCCCCATTGGT
This sequence comes from Acidimicrobiales bacterium, assembly GCA_035508795.1. GTDB lineage: Bacteria > Actinomycetota > Acidimicrobiia > Acidimicrobiales > Palsa-688 > DATJMJ01. The sequence continues at coordinate 41,038 of DATJMJ010000010.1, read as the reverse complement.
GGAACGGCCCGCGGGCCCAGGCGGACGACGTCAGGCCGCACTCCGCCATGATCCCGGGGAACTGCGGGTCATGCCCGAAGACGTCGAGCTGCCATGCGCTCTGCGGGTCTGCGCCCATCACGTCTCGCTGAAAACCGATGCCGTAAACCGCCGAGCGGATAGCGGTCTCGGCACCAGTCAGATTGGTGTTGGGCTCGTTATAGGTGCCGCCGACGATCTCGAGGCGCCCGGCGTCGATCAACGCCCGGAGTTCCGCGCGACGGTCGGGGTACAGGTCCCAGAAGGGTTTGAGGTAGTCGACTTCTGCCAGCACGAACTTGTAGGCCGGGTCGACCCGCGCCCGCTGGAGATGGGCCTCGACGAGGGTAAGGCCGGTGTGCTGGAAGGTCTCGCGCCGTTCCTGGGCCCAAAGCAGCTCGTCCCAGCTCGAGGTGTACCCGGCCTGAGTGTTCCACCACACGGGGTCGTAATGGAAGTGCGGCACCATTATCATCCGCCAGCCGGGCTCCCGCACTACCAGATCTCCTTCGGCTTCGGCGACTTCGCCCCCCGCCTCGGCTCGTGCGCGTGCACGGAGCACAGTCCCGGGTGCCCGGTCCCCCTCCACGAGCACGGGTACTTCTACTACGACGCCCTCGGGCTGGGCCTGGCTCGGGGTGAAACGCCCCGGGCCGGCAAGGCCTGGATCGGTGCCGGGCGCCCAGGCGGGGCCGTCCTGCCGGCCGGCTAACCCGGCGCTCAGCTGCCCCCGCCACGGCGTAGGCGAGCGGAAACCTTGCCCCTCGAGGCTGACCGTCGCCCCTGCCGCCGAGGGGGCGTCTGCCACGGCGACCCTTACAACCTGGCCGGGCTGTCCGTCAAGGTCGACGAAGCAGTAAGTAGAAGAAACCGAAGTTATTCGCATAGGCGAGAGCCTAGGTAGCGGGCGCGGCCACATCCAAAAGAGCTTTCGGGGCGCTCTGCGCAAAAAACTCGTTCAGGTGGGCCTGGTTCCGGACGATCCCCAATGACGTGGCAGAACAGGTCCCACTCCGCCCCGTTCCGGGGCGAACCCCCACCTCGAAGGCAGATGTGCCCCTTCCAGGCGCAGTGCAAACGTGTTCGCGCCCATGAGGACGTTAGTTTCCAAGCTGCCGAAGTCGCTCTGGGCCAGGTTCCTGGTCTTCGAGGCAGTCCTCGCTTTCGTATATTTCCCGTTCGGGGTCCCATCGGGGAAGGGGCTCTTGCTCGGCGTCATCCCCTGGATGGAATGGCCCGGCCAGGTCCCCGCCTGGTCGCTCCTCGGCCTCTCCGCCGTCGCCGCGATCGCCTACGGCGCTCGTCATTACCGGCCGCGCGCCGGGGTCGCCTGGTGGTTCATAGGCGCCGGGGTCCTCCTCTTCATCACGGGCGACACGATCTACAAGTCGTGGCACCAGTTGATGGGCCAGCAGAACATACCGTTCCCGTCCTTCATCGACGCCATTTACATCACGATGTACCCGGTCCTCGCCGTCGGGTTGCTCCTCTTGGCGCGCTCGCGCGGGGGCGGGGGCGACAAAGTCAGCCTTCTCGACGCCCTTATCGTGACGCTCGGCCTCGGCCTTGCGTCGTGGATCTTCCTCATCGGCCCCAACGTCCGCGCTCCCGGCGGGCTACTCGTACGCCTCACTTCGGCTGCCTACCCTCTCGGCGACGTCCTCGTGCTCGCCATGCTGGCCCACTTGTGGAGCGCCGGGAGGCTGCGCAATGCCGCCGGACGGTTGCTCACGCTCGGCACTGTCGGGACCCTTGTCGCCGACACGGTTTACGGCCTCGCCGGCTTGCACCCGAGCTTCAATTGGCACGACGGCAATGTGTTCGACATCGGCTGGATACTTTTCTACAGCTGCTGGGGAGCGGCGGCCCTCCACCCCTCGATGCGCGAGCTTTCCGAGCCGCGCCCCGCCGCCGAGCCGCGGACGAGCGGCTGGCGGCTGGCACTGCTGGGCAGCGTCTCGCTCATCGGGCCGGCCGCCCTCCTCGGCGAGGCTGTCGGGGGCGCGCCGAGAGACGCCGAGGCGGTTGCAGGCGCTTCGGGCATCATGTTCCTCCTCGTAGTGGTGCGCATGTCGCTCGTGGTGCGTGCGCACGGCCAGGCGGTCGAACGAGAGCAGGTGCTGCGGAGAGAAGCCGCCCAGCTCGTGGGTGCCCCGGGCCGCCCCGCTGTCTACGCGGCTGCATTTCGGGCAATGACCGAGCTCGTGGGCCAGCGCGCCGGTGTCCGGTCGCGGCTGGCTGTAGCCGGCAGCTCACAAGAACTGTCGGTCGTAGCCCAGTCGGACGCGGGAGTGCCGACGGGCCAGGTTTGCCTTGCGGAGTACCCCTCAGAGGTCGAGAGCGCCCTCGGGCGCGGCAGGGCGGCCCGCAGTGCCTTCGAAGACGGCTGGCTTTTCGCTTGCCCCGTGGCGACGGGCGGCCAACTGAAGGGCCTTATCGAGGTAAGGACCTCGACAGAGCTGTCGCCTGACGTTGCGAACGTCCTCGAGACCCTGGCGGCTCAGGTCGCCCTCGCCCTTGACCGCGAAGGGCTCGCCGAGGACATCCATGCCCGCCAGAGCGAGGCACGTTTCAGGACCCTCGTCCAAAACGCTTCCGACGTGATCCTTATTGCGAAACCGGACACGACGATCACGTACCAGACCCCTTCCGCCCTGCGGATCCTCGGTTATGCCGCCGGGTCCCTCGAGGGGTCCGAGTTTACATCGCTGCTTCACCCGAGCGACGTCGACAGGGTTGTTGCAAGCTTTGGCGGCGTCGCCAGCCGCATGGGGGCGTCGGCGTCAGTGGAGTGCCGCGTGCGCCACAGCGAGGGGCAATGGCGCCAGATGGAAGTTGTGGCGACCAACCTTCTCGGCGAACCTACCGTCGAAGGTATCGTGCTCACGCTGCGCGATGTCACCGAACAAAAGGCCCTCGAGAACGAGCTCAAGCACCAGGCCTTCCACGATTCCCTGAGCGGGCTGGCGAACCGGGCACTGTTCAAGGACCGCCTCGAGCACGCCCTCGCGCGCTCGGCCCGCTCGCTCGGCTCGCTCGCAGTGCTCTTCCTCGACCTCGACGACTTCAAGCTCGTCAACGACAGCCTTGGGCATTCGGCCGGCGACGAGCTCCTCGTCGAGGTCGCAAACCGGCTGATGAGATCGCTCCGGACTGGCGACACGGCGGCGCGCTTCGGCGGCGACGAATTTGCCGTGCTCCTCGAGGAAACCGACGGGCCCGAAGACGCCTGCCAGGCTGCCGAAAGGATCCTCGAACAACTTCGGCCGCCCGTCTGGGTGAGGGAGCGCTCCGTGGTCATCCACGCGAGCATCGGCATCGCTTACAGCAAGCTCGGCGCCGAAGACCCTGCCGAGCTGCTCCAGGCAGCCGACGTGGCAATGTACGCCGCCAAGGCGCGCGGCAAAAACTGTTACCAGATCTACGAACCTGCTCTCCAGGTCGCCGTCAGCTCACGCCTCGAGCGGACTGCCGAATTGCAAAAGGCCGTCGACGAAAGCCAGTTCGTCCTCCACTACCAACCGATAGTCAGCCTCGACGGCGGGAGCAAGCTCTTCCTCGAGGCCCTCGTGCGTTGGGAACACCCGGAAAAGGGCCTTATAGCGCCGGGCGACTTCATCCCACTCGCCGAAGAGACGGGCCTGATCATCCCGATCGGGAAATGGGTCCTCGAGGAGGCGTGCCAGCAAGTCAAGAAGTGGCAGGACGAGTTCGGGCTCGGTGAGCAGCTCCGCGTGAGCGTCAACGTCTCAGCTCGCCATTTCCAGCACGGGACCCTGACCAACGACGTCTCACAAGCTATCTCGTCCTGTCACCTCGACCCCTGGTGCCTAGTCCTCGAAATAACCGAGACGCTCCTCGTGCACGACGCTGAGGCCGTCATCAACCGTATGGCGGAGCTGAAAGCGCTCGGAGTGGGCTTCGCCGTCGACGACTTTGGCACGGGTTACTCGTCGCTCAGTTACCTGAGGCGCTTCCCGATCGACATATTGAAGGTCGACAAGTCCTTCGTGGACGACGTGGGCGATTCGGACAAGGCGCTGGCCTTGGCGGATGCGATCGTGCAGCTCGGCCGGTCCCTCAGCCTGGACACGGTGGCCGAGGGTATCGAAAAGAGCCGCCAGGCCGACGACCTTCGCGAGCTCGGGTGCACCTACGGGCAAGGCTTCCTCTTTGCCCGGCCTGTCGGGCCGGAAGAAATCGGGGAGTTACTGCCACTGATGGCATCGGGGGAGCTCGTGAAGCGAGTAAGCGTCGAGATGCAGGCGCCGGCAACATGACGAGCGTCGTAACCAAGGATCCTTACACGGCCACAACTATGTTCGGCCACGCCTCCGAACAGGTGCGGACGGACCGCCGCTGGTCCGACCTCGAACGCCTGCGCTCCTCGCACCCGATGATGGACGCGGTCATCGACGAGATCAATGGCCGGCGGATCCGCATCGGCGACCATTGGCTGAGCGACTTCGCGTCCTGCAACTACCTCGGGTTCGACTTGCACCCGGGGATAATCGCTTCGGTGGCGCCGGCCCTGGAAAAATGGGGTACGCACCCCAGCTGGTCGAGGCTGCTCGGGAGCCCGCGCCTTTATGTAGAAATCGAAGAGCGCCTCACCGATCTCCTGGGTGCACCCGACACGCTGGTCCTCCCGACGATAACCCTTGTCCATACATCCGTGATCCCGTTGCTCGCCGGTCAGGGAGCCGTCATCGTTGATTCTCAAGCCCATAAGACGATTTACGAAGGCGCGGCGATTGCCCGGGGTGAGGGCGCAAGCTTGCACAGGGTACGGCCCAACGACCCTGGCCACCTCGAAGAGGTACTGCGGGCGCTCCCTGCCAACCTTCACAAGCTTGTCTGCATGGACGGCGTCAACAGTATGACCGGCAACGCGCCCAACCTCCCGGTCTATGCGCGAATTTGCCGGGAAAACGGTGCACTCCTTTACGTCGACGACGCCCATGGTTTCGGCGTGATCGGAGAAAGGCCAACGGCCAAAACCCCTTGGGGGCACCGGGGAAATAGCGTTGTGCAATTTTTCGGAGAGAGCTACGACAATATCGTGCTCGTCGGCGGCTTCTCCAAGGCGTACTCGTCTCTCGCGGCGTTCGTCGCCCTCCCGACCGAGCTCAAAAACTACCTGAAAGTCGCCGCCGCCCCCTACCTGTACTCCGGTCCCTCGCCGGTCGCGTCGCTCGCCACCGTCATTGCCGGGCTCGACATCAACGACGCCGAAGGGGACGAGATCAGGGAGTCTCTCCGCCTCAAAACCCAGAGCGTGCTCGACCAGGTGGAGCAGCTCGGCCTCCGGACGTTGAACAGGAGTGGTTTTCCCGTCATCGAGCTGCCTCTTGGGCATGCCGACGACATCGATGCCGTCGGCAGGTTCCTCTTCGAGCGCGGGATTTACGTGACGCTTGCGCCGTACCCCCTCGTGCCCCGGAGCCAGGTCGGTTTCAGGGTGCAGGTCACGGCCGCAAACGACGAGGAGCAGGTGAGGCAGCTCAATAAAGTCCTCGCCGAGCTGGCTGCACGCTTCGATATGCAACCGGCCGCCCGCGAGGCCTGACCAAAGGCGGGCCCGGCGTTGCTCACGCCGCTGCGCCGGCGAGACTTCCGCACCCTATGGGCCGGGATGGCGGTTTCGCTTATCGGCGACGGTGTTTTCCTCGTCGCGGTCGCGTGGCAGGCGTACAGCATCTCGCACTCACCGTCAACGCTCGCTTACGTGGGCCTGGCTACGTCGTTGCCCCAGGTGATTTTCGTGCTGCTGGGCGGAGCCGTTTCGGACCGGCTGCCGAGACGTTCCGTGCTCGTGGCGGCAGATCTTGCAAGGGCGGCCGTCCTTGCCGGCCTGGCGGCGATGGTGGCAGCTCGTACCGCGCGCCTTTATGAGTTATGCATTACCGGCGCCGTCATAGGCACGGCGACGGCATTTTCGTCGCCGGCCTTCGAAGCGCTCGTGCCCCAGTTGGTCCCTCACGCCGAGCTTGGTGAAGCCAATGCTATCGACCAGTTCGTGCGCCCGGGAGCGTTGCAACTGGCGGGGCCGGCACTGGGAGGCCTCGCGGTAGCGGCTTTCGGGCCGGCGAGCTGTTTCGCTCTCGACGCATGCTCGTTCGTTTTTTCGGCCCTTTGTGCCCTGCGGCTCGCGCCGATCCCGTTGGCGGCCACGACGAAGCAGAGCCTGGCTCACGACATGCTCGACGGGTTGCGCTACGTACGGCGCCACGCCTGGTTGTGGGCGACCTTTGCATCGGCGAGCCTCACTTACCTGTTGTTCCTCGGCCCTACGCAGGTGCTGTTGCCCTATCTCGTGCGTTACAGCTTGCGGCAGGGCGCGTCGACCTACGGCTGGGTCCTCGCCATCGGCGGGGCAGGGGCCCTGTGCGGTGCGTTGCTCGCCGGGCACTGGCGGGCCCCCCGCAATGCGATGCTCTGGGCGTACCTGTCCTGGGCAGTTGCGACGCTTGCCGTAGCGGGCTACGGGCTTGCCACCAACGTCACCGGGCTTGCGTGCGCAGCTGTCGTCGTCAACGGGGCAGAAGCAGCGGGTGCAGTTGTCTGGGCAACCCTCAAGCAACGAAGGGTCGAAAACGTCATGCTCGGGCGCGTGTCGAGCGTCGATTGGTGCATCTCGACTGCGTTCCTACCACTCAGCTATGCGGTGACGGCCCCGGTGGCACATTTTCTCGGTGCGCGCAACACCTTGGTCGGGGCGGGGGTGCTAGGCGCCCTCGCCACGCTGGCTTTCCTGCTCGTGCCGGGGGTTTGCGCGCCGGACGCCGAGGTCAGCGGGGCCCTGGTGCGGGCCCGTTAGCGGGCTGGCCCGGGCTCAGGCGGTCGCGGAGCCACTCCTCGACGCCCGCGACGTGGACGGCGGCTCTTGCCGCTGCGATCTCCGGCCAGTGGTGCTCGACGGCGTCGAGGATCGACAGGTGCTCTTCGATCGTCCGCTCGTGGGCGTGCTGGTGGGTCACGCCGCGCCATATCCGTGCCCTGTGCGTTGGTCCCGAGATGGAGTCGAGGAGGGACGCGAGCACCGAATTGCCGCAGAGCGCAACGAGCCGCCGGTGGAACTCGAGGTCGTTGGCGACGAAGGCCTCGGCCGGCGAGTCCGCCGGGACGGCAGTCACAAGAGCACGCAGCTCGGCTACTTGTGCGCTTGTCGCCCTCCGCGCCGCCATCGCTGTTGCGGCTGACTCGAGGAGCCTGCGTACCTCGAGGAACTCGAGGACCGAATCGTCGCGGTGGAAGTCGACCACGAAGCTCATCGCGTCGAGCAAGATCTCGGGCCGCAGGCTCGTGACGTAGGTGCCGTCACCCTGGCGGACGTCGAGGATGCCGACGAGAGAGAGCGACCGCACGGCCTCGCGCAGCGAACTTCGTGACAAACCGAGGCTGGCAGCGAGCTCTTCCTCGCGGGGCAGACGCGCACCGGGCTGAAGCGCGCCCGAGACGATCATCTCCTTGATGCCATTGATAGCTTCGTCGGTCACGGCAGCGCCCTGGCGCCGTGACTGGAGCTTGATGACGGCGCGTGCCGCTCGCGGCTCTGCGGTGGTCACCGGGGTACGGTCATCATGGGGAGGCGGTATAACTCAGTCGCGTTAGCGGCCATAACCCGTTGTTTTTCACCCGGGGTCAATTGGCGGTCGAGCAAAGCGAGCGCGAGCTCGTACACCTCCTCGTAGGTAGCTGCCAGGGTGCACACCGGCCAGTCGGAGCCGAAAAGGAGCCGCCCGGGGCCAAAATGCTCTATCAGGTAGGCGGCATAAGGCGCGATCGACTCTTCGCTCCACCCGCTCCCGGCTTCTGTGACGAGGCCGGAAAACTTGCAGGCGACATTGGGGTGCTTCGCGAGTTGCCCGACCAGCTCCGCCCACGGCTCGGTGCGTCCCGAGGCCATCTCCGGCTTGCCGCCATGGTCGAGCACGAAACGCCCGGCGGGCACCGCGTCCACTGCGACGAGCGCTGCGGGCAGTTCGCGGGGCCGCACCAAAAGATCATAAACGAGGCCGGCTTTTGCGACTTCGCCCAGGCCGCGTATGACGTCGGGCCGCTGCAGCCAGAGTGGGTCCGCCTCGTCGTGGACAAGGTGGCGGATGCCGACGAGGTACTGACCGCCGGGCGCTGATTTGAGCGCCGAGAGCTGGGCGCCGACGTCAGGGCCCGTGAGGTCGGCCCATCCGACGACCCCGGTGACTGTGGAGTTGCCCGACGCCACAGCCAAGAGATCGGTTGTCTCTTCGGCGCTGTTGAGCGCCTGCACCAGTACCGAACCGCTCACCCCGGACGAGGCGCTGGCCCCAAGGTACTCTCCGATGTCGAACCGGCGTTGCAAACCCTGGGGCGCCGAGCGGAGCCACTCGTAGTCGCGGGCTGCCGGGTCCCACACATGGTGGTGCGAGTCGACGGTCACTTCGCCTGGCGTGGCGGCAACCGCAAGTTGGTCACCCCTCCGTCGACGGGGAGCACAACGCCGGTCGTCGAGCCGGCGTCGGGGCTGGCGAGGTAGACGATGGCCCCGGCGACCTCGTCCGCAGTGACGAGCCTGCCGTGCGGCTGCCGTCGCTCGAGGGCTGCACGCTCGGCGACGGGGTCGCTCGCGGCAGCGAGGAGCCGGCCCACCCAAGGCGTGTCTGCGGTCCCCGGGTTGACGCAGTTGACCCGGATCCCTTCTTGCAGGTGGTCTGCGGCCATGGCCAAGGTCAGCGCGAGCACGGCGCCCTTCGACGAGGCGTACACGGCGCGCTGGGGGATGCCCGCAATTGCGGCGTACGAGCACGTATTGACGATCACAGCGTGGGAAGAACGCCTCAGGTGGGGGAGCGCGGCCCTGCTCACGCGCACCGTCCCGAACACGTTTACGTCGAACACACGGCGCCACTCGTCGTCGGGGTTGTCCTCGACGGTGCCGCGGGCACCTATGCCGGCGTTGTTGACAACGATGTCGAGGCCTCCGAGCCGGCCGACCGCTTCTTCGACCGCCCGGGCCACCCCGGCAGAGTCCGACACGTCGGCGTGGATGCTCATGAGCTCGTCCTCGTCGGGGGCAGGCGAGAGGTCGAGCACGACGACGGAGGCGCCGAGGTCCCTCAACCGCCTAGCTGTGGCGAGGCCGATCCCCGATGCGCCGCCGGTGACAATCGCCTTCAGCCCGTTGAAGCTGCCGCTCGGGCTTATGCCCGCGCCGGGCCCGCTCATCGTGCACGTTCCCCGGGGGCCGCCTCACCCTCACCCTCACCTGACGGGCTCGAGGACCTTGCCAGCTCGTTGGCCCAAACTTCACCGTCCGGGAAGCGGTACGCCTTGAGGGCCTCAGGGCGCATCTCCGTCGAGGCGCCGGGCTCCTTTGGCGCAATGTACCGGCCCTGGACAACTCTGGCGGGGTCGACGAAATGCTCGTGAAGATGGTCGATCCACTCGATCATCGGCTCGTGCAACTGGTGGGCCCGGGCGGGGGGAGCGGCACCCAGAGCGACGTGGTTGAACATCGCGAGGTGCTGTACCACCTCGCAGAGCCCGACCCCGCCGGCATGCGGGAAGACGGGGACCCCGAACTTGGCAGCCAGCAGCACGTTGGCAATGTTTTCGTTGACGCCGGCCACGCGGCACGCGTCGATCTGCATTATGTCGATGGCCTCTTCCTGTAGTAACTGCTTGAAGACCACACGGTTCGCGACATGTTCTCCTGCCGCCACCGGTGAAGCGATCTTCCTGCGGATGCGGGCAAGCCCGAGGATATCATCTGGATTGGTGGGTTCTTCGACCCACGACAACCCGAGCTCCTCGAGAGGGCGGATCCGTTCGATGGATTCGTCGACCTCCCACACCTGGTTTGCGTCTACAGCGAGACCGCGCTCGCTCCCGATCGCCTCTCGTGCTATCCGGCACCTCCTGAGGTCGTCCTCAGGTCGCCCTCCGACCTTCATCTTTACGAGAGGGAAATTGAGCTCGACCGCCTCTTCGCACAGTGCCCGGACCGTGCCGTCGTCGTAGCCGAACCATCCCGCCGATGTCGTGTACGCCGCGTAGCCGTTGGCCTCGAGGTCGCGCGCTCGCTCCGCCGACCCGGTCCTGCGTCGTTGGAGCAGCTCCAGCGCCTCGTCAGGGGCCAGGGCATCGCGAAGATAGCGGAAGTCCACGAGAGGAACGATTTCCTCGGGAGAAAGCTCGGCGAGCAGCCGCCATAGTGGCTTACCCTCGAGCTTGGCCCGGAGATCCCACATCGCATTTACGACAGCGCCGATCGCCATGTGGATGACGCCCTTTTCGGGCCCGAGCCAGCGGAGGGGGCTGTCCCAAACGAGGCGGCGGGAAAAGCCGCCGAGATCGGAGAGCGTTGCTTCGACGTCGAGCCCCGCGACCAGGGGTTCGAGGCACCGGACCGCGGCGAGCTGGACATCGTTCCCCCGCCCGATAGTGAAGGCGAAACCGTGGCCTGAAACGTCCTCGCCGGTGCGCACCACGACGTAGGCGGCTGCGTAGTCGGGTGCTCTGTTCATCGCGTCCGACCCGTAGAGCGCTTGAGAGGTCGGGAACCGGATGTCGTGGGTCTCCAACGATACGATGCGCGTCATTCCCCTGCCGCTACCCTATTTGCTTGCTTTGGCGACGCGTGCCGGGCCCATCGCACCGGCCCACGTTCGCGCTGTTGCGCTGTGGCACATTCCCGACGCCCCGCACCGCATTTATTCCGCTGCGGCCCGGCCGCCTATCAGACGGGCGAGGACGAGCGCTGCGAGGATCACAGCGCCTTGGACGGCAAATATCCAGTAATTGGAGACCTGCGAGATGTTGAGGATGTTGGTCACTATGCCGAGGAGGGCAACTCCCGTGGCGGCGCCGAGCATATTGCCGCGGCCTCCCTGCAGGCTCACGCCCCCGATGACGGCGGCAGCGAAGACCGGGAAGATAATGCCCTCCGAATAACCCTGGAGAGTCGAAACCTGCGACGTTTGGCCGGCTTCCATAAGGCCACCGACCGCCGCCAGCATGGCCGCCGTCACATAAACTCCGATGCGGATCCGGTCCACCTTTATGCCTGCGGCACGAGCGGCCTCCCGGTTGCCGCCGATGGCGTAGATGGCCCGCCCGACCCGGTGGTAGCGAAGGAACAGGCCCGTAACCACAAAGATTGCGGTAGTTACGAGCAGTGAGACCGGTATTCCTCCCGTGCCGCTGTTCTTGGCCCTGAAAAGGTAAGCCGAACCTAGGTAGGTGAAAGGCACCGGCAGGTCGAAAAGCGATTGGTCGTGCACGACGCCGTCCTGCAAGCCATAAAGGAGGATCGTCATCGCCAGGGTCACCATGAAGCCGTTGAGCCTTCCCTTTACGATCATGAGCCCATTGGCCATGCCGATGCCGGCGCCCACCGCCAGCAGGACGAGCAGGGCGAGGTAAGGGTTGAGCATTATCCCGGCGCCGAAAAGGTTGGTGGAAAGTATCGTCCAGGCGGCCACCATCGGGGCGAGCCCGTAAGTCGACTCGAGCGACAGGTCGAGGCCACCCGTCAGCAGCACAAGGCTCTCACCCACGACGACAACACCCAACGAGGAACTGAACTGGCCGATCTCGGTGAAGTTGTTGATCGCCAGGAAATTTGAGTTTATGACGGTGCCGATCACTATCAGCAGCCCGATCACCGGGAGGAGGGCCACCTGGCGCAAGCCGGCCACTACCCGTCGCGCGGTCTCGTTGCCGGGCGCAGCGGGAGGCGCCTGACGTTCGGGAGCGACGAGCACGGTCCCCGTCATGCGGCCGGCCCCCCGCTAATGGCACCGCCAGCTGCGCCGGTCCCGGCTGCAGCTCCGGCCGCGGCCGCGATGCCTTCGGAGGCCGCTATCAACGCAGCACGGTCAAATGGCGGTGAAGTGAACTCCGCGAAGATCTGGCCCCGGAGCATTACGAGGACCCTGTCGCAAATCACCAGGTCATCAAGTTCCTCGGTGGCAAGGAGCAAAGCGGCCCCCGCGCCCTGGGTGAACGAGGCCAGTGCCTCCAAAAGAAGGGCCTTGGAAGCCACATCTACTCCTCTGGTCGGCGATACGGCGGCGAGCACGCCCGGCGCAACGATGAGCGCCCGGGCAACAGTCACTTTTTGCTGGTTTCCGCCGGACAATTCAGCAACGGGTTGGTCCGGCCCCGATGCGACCACTTCGAGGCTGCGCAGCACGGGGCGCGCCGCCGCTGCGCGCCGCGACCGCGTCAGGATGCCCAACCGCCCGGAAAGGCGCCGCGCGATGGTCATTGTTGCGTTTTCGGTCACGCCGAGCTGAGGGACGAAGCCATGGCCGCGCCGGTCTTCGGGCACATAACCGACGCCGAGGCTGAGTGCCTGGTCCGGGCGTCCGGGCTTGAGCTGGCGCCCATCGACGGTGACCGTGCCAGAACTGTAGACGGTCGCCCCTGCGACGGCGCGCCCGACCGTTGCGGCTCCCGAACCCCGTAGCCCCGTGATGCCGAGCACCTCACCCGCCCGGACTTCGAGCGACACGCCTTCGAGCGGGCCTCCCGCAAGGTCCTGCGCGTGCAGGTTGTCCACCACGAGGCGGGCCGTGCCGAGCGTCGCGCCCGAGCGGGTCCGCGTGGCGCCGGTACCGGCGGCGTCGACTTCACCTTTGTCCCCGACCATGGCGGCGACGAGGCTTTGCTTATCGAGCGTGCTCGTCTGGGCGGTGAGGACGAGCTCGCCGTCACGCAGCACCGCTACGGAATCGCAGATGTCGAAAACCTCTTCCAAATGATGAGAAATGTAAAGAACGGCGACTCCAGCCGAGACCAGAGCGCGGACACGTTCGAAGAGGCGTGCGACACCCGAGCGCTCCAGGGCAGAAGTCGGCTCGTCGAGGATGAGGCAGCGCGTGCCGAGCGCAAGTGCCCGGGCGATCTCTACGACCTGGCGTTGCTCGACCGAAATAGTTGCGCATTGCTGGCGCTCGTCGACCGAGAAACCCCACTCCTGCATGATCCTTCGCGTCTCGGACCGCATCGTCTTCCAGTCGACTGCACGGTACCAGGTCTTCGGGTAGCGCCCGAGGTAGACGTTTTCGGCGACTGTAAGCCACGGCACGACCATCGAGTGCTGGTAGACCGTCGCCACGCGGCGGTGCCATGCAGCCGGGTCACCCAGCGAGGGCGCCGAGGCCCCTTCGAAGTAGACCTGGCCGCTGTCTGGGGGGACGATACCGCTCACTATGGACACGAAAGTAGATTTCCCTGCGCCGTTGCGCCCTACGAGCCCGACGCATTTGCCGTGATCGAGGCGGAGGCTCATGCCCTTCAACGCCTGCGTGTTGGCGAAGCGCTTCCAGATGTTGCGAGCCTCGAGCGCCGGTGCTGCCCCGGGCGCGCCGCTCGGGCTCGAGGTCAATTGGCCGCTGTTGGCCGGGCTCAGGTTTTGGTCCATCTGGCTCGATTGCTCATTGCTCGATTGTCTCATCACCGCCAGCGCCGGCTAGCGCCCGCGCCGGTGCCGAAAGGAGGCTCAAGGCGGCAGCCCGGTGCCACGCCGGCGTGAGCTGGTGGAGCCCATGCCGGCAGTTGGCACCGGAACCGCGTCCCATGTCGGTCTCTTGTCTGCTTCCAGCAGCTTTTAGCAGGTTTTAGGAGACGCTGCAGGGGTTGCCGCCGTGGGCATTGGTGTACGACCAACCCCAGGTAGCGTGGTCACTGACCGGCGTCGTCTGGATCGCGCCCCCGAACCTCTGGCCGTCGACCGTGTACGACTTCAGGTGCCAGGTCTCGGCCGTCTTGGTAATGATCGGCGCGACGATCGGGTACCCGAGGTTTGTGGCACCCGAGTACGTCTGGTTGATAAGCGAAAGCCCACCGAAGCTCTCACCGGCTTTCAGCGTGACACCCTTGTCGGCCATGATCGCGAACTTGAGCGACCACTCAGCGTAGAGGTTTGCCGGCTGCGACTGCGAGGCGTCGACTGCACCGTGCTCGATGTTGCACATCTCGAACGGGACGCCGTCGTCGGCCACGAAAGTTACGTGGTTGCTGCCCGTGTTGTAGTTGGGGAGGAACCCTGTGCCGCCCCCGTATATGCCGACGATGCCTGTTTCGGGGCTGCTCCACTGGCTGTAGATGCCCTTCAGCTTGCTGCCGTAGAGGTTGTACGCGGTGTGAGCATCCGAAACGGCGGTGGTGTCCACCCAGACAGTCGGGTACTTGAGGATGTGGACCGACGGGTCGTTGACCGCCATGCAGGCGTCGAAGCCGTTAGTCCTGTCGAGCCCGTTTGAGGAGGCAAGGTCACCCTCCAGGTCGGCGATATAGCCGCTCTTTACGTTCTGAGCCATGATGGCGCACGCGTCCTGGCCGTAGATGAGGTTGCTGGCCCGGACAACCACGTAGGCATGCCCTGCGGACAGGGTCGTGTCGACGCTGATGATCTTTACGCCGTTCTTGGCGATCCAGGTAGCCATGGCACCACCGAGGCTCGTCGCGCTCTCGGGGTTGACGATGATGGCCTTCACGTGGTCGACGGTGAAGAGTGACTCGATCGCCGAGTTTTGGCCTGAGATGTTGCCGTTGGTCGGCGTGGTCGTAAAGAGGTGGACGCCGAGCTGCTTTGCGAACTGCGACTGGTACGCGTCGTAGGCGCTCCAGAAATCCGTGTTGCTATAGGTGAGCACTACGCCGACGTTGTACGTCGCGGAAGCACTCGGATGGGTGGCTAGTGCGCTTGCGGTGCTGGTGGCGCCCACGTTGATGCCCAACGAGAGTGCCGCGGCGCTGCCGAGCGCCACCCACCGGTTGGATCTGAGCATGTTGGTCTTCCCCTCCAATCTCGGATTGGCGCGCGCCCACTGGGTTGCGAGCGATAAGGCCCGGCGAGCGCTGCACCCCCCGATGCCTCAACGACCTGACCAGACGCGAGCGCCAACGAGGCTCGTGGGCCTTCCCTCCCGCGAGCCAGTCGACGGTTCGTTATCTAAATGATCCGATGTTTATGCCGCGCTAGGTGCTCCAAGAGCACGTTTTGATGTAGTCCCGGGACGCCGGACCATTTAACATCGGATGATTGCGGGTGTCAAGGCGCCCCTCCGCCACGGCCATGGGCCTCGGCCTCCTGTGGTCACCACATGCGAGGGGGATCGTGGCTGCCGCCACCGGCCGCTTCCGGCTGCCTCCAGCCGTTGCCACGCCGCTTCGGGCAGCTTCGGGCAGCTTCGGGCAGCTTCGGGGATTATCGCTGGCCGGCTGCGCCCGGCGTTGCGCCCTCCTGCGCTTGGGGGGGGACCACACCCTTCTTCAACAGGAAGTTGCCATAGAGGCGCCGCTCGGAGGTAAGGACAACGGCATAGCTGCCGGCGGCCGCCTCGTAAAAAGCGAACCGTTCGACCCGCCCGAGCGGCCAGTGCCTCCCTGCGGAGGCGTCCACCAGCCGCTGGACCTCCTCCTGGACCGGTGCAAGACCTCCCGGGGCGCTCGGGCCTGGCCCGATGGCAGCCGGAGGCGGAGCCGCCATCGTGCGAACTGGCTCGTCCACGAAATCGTCGAGGGGTAGCACCGACAGGATCGCCTGGACAGCTTCGGTGGCCGAGGCGCCCGCCAACGTCACCACGCTCCCGTGACCGGTCCGGCGGGCAACGCTGTCGGCTGGGAAATTCGCGTCCACTACGGTGATCTCGTCGCCGTGGCCCATAAGCGCAAGCACGTAGAGCAGCTCGGGAGTCAGCAATGGGTTTATGTTGGTCAGCACCTGGTCGCTCCTGTTGTCTGATCGTCAAGGTATTCCGGCCCGGTGGTCGGGCTATCGGGCCACCTTCCACCACGTCCGGCCATCGACGCTACCTTTGTCTGCAACCGGCGGCTCGGGCGGCCGTCGCGGCCGCCGGTCGCGACCGCGGGCGCGGGCGCCGTCCTCGGGACCGGCGGCGGCGTCGGCCTCGGCAGCTGGTCTCAGGACGGGGAGTTGCAGCCGTGAGAGGACCGTGGGGCTCGACCGAGCCGCGGGCCCCGGTCACCAAGCCATCAAGTCATCGAGCCACAAGTCATCGAGCCACAGGAGGATATCTATGAGCACAGCAACTCGCCGGCGTGTCTGGGTCAGCGGCCCCGACGTGGTGGAGATCGTGACCGAACCCGTCCCCGGCTTGGACCCGGGCGAGGCGCTGGTGCGGTTGTCGGTGTCAGGGGTCTGCGGGTCGGACAAGGCGGGAGCCCATGGCGAGCACGCATTTTTCAAGCCGCCCTATTACCCCGGGCACGAGGTAGTCGGCGTCGTAGTGGAAATAGGTGACAACCCCAAAGGGATCATGGTGGGGGACCGGGTCACCGTCGAGCCCACGTACGTCTGCGGGCACTGCAAGCAGTGCCGTAACGGCAACGAGAACCTGTGCGAAAACCTGGAGTTTTTCGGTTGCGGCTACCGCGAGGGCGGCATGGCCGACGTCTTCGCCGTAAGGGCGGCCCGTTTGCACCGGATCCCGAGCGGTTTCACCGACCACCAGGCGGCCTTAATGGAACCCTTGGCGACTCCTGTGCACGCGGTCCGGGTGGTAGGGGACCTGACCGGCAAGGCGGTGGTTGTCCTCGGGGCGGGCACGATCGGGCTGATGACACTGATTGCTGCTCGCGACGCCGGGGCTCGCACGGTAATAAGCACGGACATGCTCGCTAATAAACGCCAGATGGCCCTCGACCTCGGGGCGGATGCCGTCGTCGACGCCTCGACCGAAGACTTGGCCGGAGCCGTCAGGGGTGAGCTCGGTGAGAGCGCTGACGTCGTCCTCGATTGCGTGTCGGTCCAGGCGACGGTGGATAGCGCCGTCAAAATGGCGGTGAAGGGCGGCACCGTCGGGGTGATCGGAGGTTCTCGTAAGCCGATTACCGTCGACCTTCCCATCCTCCAGGAGTTCCAGGTCCGGTTGCAGGGGTGTACGACATACACGGCCGAGGATTTTGACAGCGCGGCGCGCATCATTGGCAGCGGTGCCTTTGATGCCGAAAGGCTCGTAACCGCGAGGTTCCCGTTACACAAAGCGGCCGATGCCTTTGCGGCCATTGCTTCCGGCCGTGAGGGCAAAATCCTGGTGGTCGCGGGCTCCGAGTGACTTGCCGGCTCGCGGTGAGCTCGTCTCGTGCTGGGGCCGGGGCTCATTTCGGGGCCGTCTAGCGCTCGTTCCGGGCTCGTTTTGCCGCACTCTGGGCGCGTTTGGAGTTTGTGGTCGCGCTGCGACTGGATTAAACCAGCGCGATCGCGACCGCGATGTTGGATCGCGACCGGAGTGGTGCCTGCGCGGGCCGACAGCGACCGGCGTCGGGCGCCAGGTGTCGTGTGGCCTGCGTCGGGCGCCACGTGATAGGTGGGAGCTGATGGCAGCCGGCAGGTGCCAGGTACGCCCCAAAAGCGCCCACCGGCGAGGCTACATTTCATTGGGTGGCCTACGACGAACAACTAGCGGACCGGATCCGTGAACTGATCGCCCAGGAGCTCGGGATCAGCGAACAACGGATGTTCGGCGGCCTGGCGTTCCTCGTAAGCGGCAATATGGCCATAGCGGCCAGTGGGCAAGGCGGCCTCCTCGTGCGAGCCGACCCCGAGGAGAGTCAGAAGTGGGTAGCCACGGGAGGCGCCGAGGTTGTGGTCATGCAGGGGTCGCCCGATGCCGGGTTGGCTGCGTGTCCGCGAGGACCGGGTGGGCACCAAGCGGGACCTGGCCAAGTGGGTGGACCGGAGCGTCGGCTATGCCCGCTCGTTGCCACCCAAGACCACCGGTAAGAAGAAGGCAAAGTAGGCGCCCGGTCGCCGGCGAGCCCCGGGGCGGTGAGCTCACCTGGCCGGAGCGGAGGCACAAGGTGAAACACGGCCCGGGTCGGCACAGGAGGCAATTCCGTTCACGCATGATCACGCGTACCTGAGTCGTCGCGCCACGTCGAGGGCCCTGCGTAACGTCTTCGCCGCCAGTGCCGTCTTGGCACCCTCCCACGCTGCGATGGCAGCCTCCACGGCGGACACCAGTTCGTCCGGGAGGAGCTGCTGGGTGGGGGCGAGCAGTTCGCGGCTGGCTTCTATGGCGTCAGCCGTCCTTCCTCGAGCGAGCCGCACGGCGATCACCGGCCAGAGGCAAATCCAATGGAACGGGTGCCAGGCTGTGCCTTTCCAGGACATCAGCGCTTCTTGTGCCAACGTCTCGACCTCCGAAGTGCGGCCCTCTTCCCACGCGAGCCACGCGAGTGTTGCTCGAGCCATCGCCGCGTACTCCGGGAGTGCGATAGTCTCGGCGGCCTGTACCGCCTTGGGCGCACGGGCGGCGACTTCCGCCGCGTCGTGGCGGCGAAGCGCGCTCATGGTCAGGTAGCAGCGGGAAAGTGCGACCAAACCTCCATCTCCTACGCGCTCGCCAATGCTGAGGGAGCCGGCCAGCCGTTCCTCAGCTTCGGCAAGCTCGCCATGAAGGAGCAGCAGCCATCCTAAACCGAACACCCTCCAGCCAACCTCGTTCTGCCCGCAAACGTGCTCGGCCACTTCTAAGGCAGAGCGGGAATTGGCGACCATTTCGTCGTCCACTCGGTGCCGGTTTTCAGTGACCCGCCATAGGGCTAAAACGTTGTAGTAAGCCTGTCGCTGGAACGGCCCCCCCCGTCCTTCGAGAGCGGGGCGCACCTTTTCCAGCACCCCAGCCACCTTTTCGGGTTCGTCTCGCCAATAGTGCAGCAGGCCGAACCCTTCCATCTCGAGGTCGAACCATAAGTCGAAGGTCTCTTGGTCAAAATCCTCTGTGCTGCCCTCGAGGAGAGATTCGGCTGCACGAAAAGTGACTTCGGCGGCATCAAAGCCGCGACGCCACAGTTCGATCCGTCCTAGGATGTAGTGGAGCCGAGCCCTTAGCAAAGGCTGGCGTCTCGCCAGGCCGATCGCTTCATGGAAGGTTTCCTCGGCCTCGCTCCAACGGCCAGCGCGCCAGAGGATCTCCATGAGCTTCGTCAACAACACCGCCGCGTGCTCGGCGTTGGCCGTAACGCCGATAAGCGACAGCGCAGTGCGGTATGAAATCTCCGCCTCTTCGGTAGAAAAAACGGAGGCGGCTTGGTCACCTGCCAGCTCGAGATAGTGAGCCGCACGGATCGCCTCACCAGCGGCGGCAAAATGGTAACCGAGCAAAGCGGCAACATCTTGCGGACGGTCCTCGCACGACTGCTCCAGGGACCAAGCGAGGCTGGCATGAAGCCGGAGCCGCTCGTGCTTTAGAAGTGCCCGGTAGGCGGCTTCTTGGATGAGTGCGTGGCGGAAACGGTACGCGGGCTCATGTGACGTGCTCACCCGGGTAATCAAACCCGCCTGGCATAGGCTGGCCAGGGTGGTCTCCAGTCCCTCCTTTACGGGGCTTACAGTTCTCAGCTCGGAAAGAGAAAACTCAGCCCCGACGACCGAAGCTGCCACGATCACCTGCCTGGCCGGCGAGCCCATGCGGTCGACCCGCGAGATGATCAGGCGTTCGAGGGCCTCGGGAAGCTCTTCTTTGGCAGCGCGGTCAACCTCCCAACCACCCTCGCCTTGAACGACGGCCCGTGAGCCCAGCAAAGAGGAGAGGCGTTCTTCGAGGAACAGCGGGTTCCCGTCGGTGCCCTGGGTCACGAGGTCGACGACGTCGTCCGGCGCGCCACCTCCGAGGAGGGTTTTGGCCAGCTCGCGCTCGGTCCCAGTGTCGAGGGCTGCGAGCTTGAGCGTTCGGAGGCCGGCGCGCCGATCGGCGGCGATCGCCTCCTCGAGGGCGGTAACACCAGGGTCTGGTTCGGGACGGCGCGTCAACAACAGCAACAACGGCCCCTCCGGAACGATCGACGCAAGCCTTTCTGTCAGGCGCAGCGATGTCGGGTCCGCCCAATGCAGGTCCTCGAACACGAGCACGGTCGGGCCGTTTGCGACCATCCGGCAAACAACCTCGCGCAGTGCCTCGAAAATTGCCTTCTGCGCTTTCTCTGGGGCCAATGACGAGAACTCGCCTTCACCTCCGGCAGGGCCGCGTGCCATCATTTGGGTCAGCAGCCGGAGGCGGTTGGTGTTCGTTTCGCCAGGGAAAAGCGCCAGTAGCGCCCTCTCCAGGGCGGCGCGCAGCACCGGTTCGGGCTCCTCGGGGGCGGCGCCCACCCACGCACCTAGGACGTGTTGGTACAGCCCGAACGGGCTCGACGCTGCGTAGGAGGCGGCACGCCCCTCCAGCCAGAGCGGTAGGCGCCCGGACGCCGCTCCAACCCAGGCCATGAAAAGACGCCGGCACTCGGAGACCAAACGCGTCTTGCCGAGCCCAGGGTCGCCGGAGAGCACCAGGACTGCTCCATTACCCGCCACGACGCCGTTGATGACATCTCTTATGACCGCCATCTCGGGGTGCCGGCCCAAGAGCCTCGTCCCACGGGCGAGCGCTCTCCTCCCGGCCTGGCCCGAGGTGCGTGGCTTTGGGCGCTCCAGGTGGGAGCAAAGGAGTGCCTTGCCGCCGCGCCGGACCTCCACCTCCTCAGTCGGGCCCCAGTAGAACAAGTCCTCCGTTGCACTTCGAGCCGCCGGGCCAACCAGCACCGAGCCCGGTCTTGCAGCCGACTGGAGGACCGACGCGACGCTCACCACCTCGCCTACAGCGCTATATCGAGCCCCCAGAGCGCCAACGAGAGTGCCGACTGCTGCTTGGCCAGACTCCACGCCGGCTCGGGCGACCACTCCCGCCGTTTGGTGACCGGCGCTGGAGACGACGCGAAAGGCGGCGCGCAGCGCCCGCTCAGGGTCGTCCTCATGAGACTCAGGCGCGCCAAAGATGGCTGCCAGGCCTGCGCCCGAGATAGCGGTAACGGTGCCGCCAAGCGCCTCTACCTGAGCGACGACGTCTGCGAGCGAACCTCCGACAAGCTCGCGGAATTCCTCCAGCCCAACTGGTGCGCTTGTCGATGGGGTGCCCACCTCGACGAACAACATGCTGATGAGCCGCCGTTCTTCCCCTTGTGCCGGGGGCGGTTCGAGGACCGGACGGCGCTGGGAAGGTTCACTGGTCCTGGTGAGGCGGTACGTGTCCTCCAAAACCGGGGAAGGGGACAGGCCGTGCTCTTGAAGGGCGCCGCGACAGCGGTTATAGGCGGCGAGAGCCAGCCCATGCCGGCCCTGGGCAGCGTGGACGCGGACGAGCGCCGAGGCGGCTTCCTCGCAGGTCGGGTCACATTCGAGGCAGGTCTCCCAGGCGTCGACGACGTCCGCCGCACCCGAGCGCCCGAGCCCCCGGGCGCGGTCCCGGGCCAGTTCCAGGCGTGCTTGCTGGCGGGCGCGCTCCAGGCGCTCCTTCCGATGGCTCGCCCAGTCCGCGAAGGGCTCGTCCTCGAGTAGCACCCCGCCGTCCCTGAGCGCGAGTACGAGCTGTTTGTCCCGTCCGTCACCCGGCTCGGCTGCAAGAGCGAAGCTCAGCCTCTCCTCTACAAGGTCTAGGTCGACCTCGAGCTTCACCGCCGGGTTGGCCCAGATGAGCGCACGGTCGGCTTCGACCAGCGACCTGCCCGGTTCGCCCAGCGTCGACAAGGCCTCCCTGGCATAGGAGAGCGCCTGGGAAAGCGCTCGCGCCGCGGCTCGTGGGGCGAGCCTCGGGAAGAGCGCTTCCATGGCAACCTCTCTCCCCACCCGCCTCCCGGGGCTGATGAGGACGAGAGCGCAAAGCCGTTTGGCCGGGGGACGCCGCCAGGGCCCTGAGACATTTCCCCCAAGCCGGACGGCAAACTGCCCGAGCAGCGTCACCTCGAGGGCGGCTCCGGTAGGGCCTGGGGCGTCGCCGGCCAACGGGGGCACGACCGCATTATCTCACTGCGGAATTGCCGCGCCCCCCTGGTCTGGCCGCCGTGGGGCGCTGGCTCTCGCCGGAGCGCCCCCTGCGGAGCTAGTTAGTTTGAGCCGTTCGAGTACCACACCGTCCCGTGCTCGGTGTGGTTGACCCATGGAAACGTGTTCTCCGCATTACCAAAACAAGTGCCTGAGCCCTGGAGGTCGGCATAGGCCCCTGTGCCGCCCGTGATGACCCATGTGCAGTCCGGCCCCGTCGTCAACGGTTGCACTTCGACGCTCGAGCCATTGGCGAGCTTGACCGCTACGGCCTTGTTCGTCATGTTGTAGGTCCCGGCGAAGGTTATGTAGATGTCTCCCTTTTCCCCGGCGATGGTATGGATCGCGTAGAGCGTGCTCAGGCCGCCCGGAGAACCGGGCGCCGCGGTGTAGGTGGCGAAGGCGTACTGGCTGGCCTCGGGAGGTGGTACGAGGACGAACCCTCCGGCTGGGATCTTTGCCGAGCACTCCGCGGCGGCCGCGGTCGCGCCGCCGCTCGACATCGTGTTGGGCGCGTGGTACGAGGTTTCGTCCGTCCACGTAGGGCCACCGCCGCTGTCCATGATCGCCCCTGTGATCTTGAAGCAGTCCCATACCGTCGCTGAGAGGACGTTCTCACTCGGGACCGCGTACAACCACGACTCGATGGTTATGGGCTCGGGCTGGTTGGCCACGTGCCTGCTCGTTGCACCGGCTCCGGCGGCTTGGGCGAGCGTCACGGAGGCGAGGGTTAGAGCCACGGCGGCGGCAGCGCCAGTCAAGGCTGCAATTGTCTTCATGCGAGTACCTTTCCTCGGGTCGGCCTCGGCGCCGACGTGAGCGGTCTAATCCCCGCCTGTTAGCGGAATGTTCCCGCGTCCGGTGCACGCCACCGGCGACCAGGGCACCGGTGGCGCAGGGCACGGCAGCGATAGCCTCCTCCTACAAGGGTCGCCATGGAGCACAATGTGGACGTCGCGGTGGTCGGGGGCGGGATCGCCGGCGGCTCGCTGGCCGTCGCTTTAGCTCGCGAGGGGCTATCGGTCATAGTCCTGGAACCGACCTTGGCGCACAGGGACTGCGTCCGGGGCGAAAACCTTATGCCGTGGGGCGTGAAAGAAGCGCGCGCCCTTGGTGTCGAAGGGATCTTCCGTGAGGCAGGTGCCAAAGTTGGGACGAAGTGGAAGCAGTACGCCGAGGGGACCGGCCAGCCAGACGAGCTCGACCTGTCGGAAATGGTCGAGGGGATCCCGGGCACGCTCAAGCTGCGCCACCCAGAGGCCTGCGAAGCCCTCCTTTCCACCGCCTCGGCCTACGGGGCGACCGTTGTTCGCGGCGTACGCGACTTGAAGGTGAAGCCTGGCCACCCCGCCGGGGCCTACTATGACTGCAGCGGGGAAGGAGACTGCAGCGGGGAAGGAGCGGTGTCCGCTTCGCTCGTGGTGGGGGCAGATGGCCGGGCTTCGACGGTGCGACGTCAGGCCGGCGTAACGCTTCACCGGCAGCAACCTGTCTGCCTCTCATCTGGTCTCCTGGTCGCCGGACTTCAGGAGGTGCCCGAGGATTTCGATGTGATCGCGTATGAAAGCGACCTGTTGTTAGCTCTCTTCCACCTCGGGGACGGCCGAGCGCGCGCTTACCTTTTCCATGGCTTGTCGTGGCGGCGGCGTTTCGCAGGCACAGACGCTGCTCGGCGCTTCCTCGATGCCTGCGACCTGTCTTGCCTGCCGTGGGGCCGTGCTATCGCCGCCGGCAAGGTTGCCGGCCCATGCGCCACCTACTCCGGCGACGACACCTGGACCGACGCTCCCTACGCCGAAGGGATGGTGCTTGTCGGAGACGCCGCCGGCTACAACGACCCGGTCCTTGGCCAAGGGCTCGCGATTGCGCTGCGCGATGCCCGCATCGTCCGTGACCTAGTCCTTGCCGGTGCCCGGGGCCCAGAGGCCTTTATTACCTACGGCCAGGAACGTTCCCAACGGATGGGTTGCCTGAGGTTGGTGGCAGACATAATCGCAGTGACGAACATCGAACAAGCGGATAATCGCGCTGCTCGGCGTGCTTACTTCGCCGACTTCGTGGCGGCAGAGGGCTCCACGTTCCACCCATTGCTGCGTGGCGCGTTCGCCGGGCCCGAGACAGTCCCAGCGGACTTGGTTTGCGCCGACCTTGTCGAAAGTATCCGACAAGCCTGAGACGGCACGATATGGCGGCCTGATGCAGCTACCTGGGCTCAAGGAGGCGCCCACCGGGCCAAAATCTTGCCCTAACTCGGTGCGGTCCGGCGGCGCCCGCCAGACGGCGGTTCAGCCGCGGGCGCGGACGGCGTTATCGTGCTTGGCCGTCCCGTGCAGGCGAGCGAGCACCTGGAGGCGCTGTTGGCCCGCCACGGCGTTGCGGTCGAAAGGTGTCGCCAGCACGATGGCGGCAGCGCCGCGAGCCCAGCTTGACTCGTCCCATTTGTCAACCTCGACGGCGGTGTTGCGCATCCACACCGGCAGGCGGCGCGCCAGTCCCGTGCGGAACGACCTGTCCCAGTGCGGCCACGACCTCGTACCTTCTCCTCCGACGAGGACCAGCTCGGGGTTGATGGCGGCGATCGCAGGGGCGATTGCCTGAGCGAGGCGTTGGCCCGCCTGAGCAAATATTTCGCGTGCTCTCGGCTCGCCGCCGTCGGCCAGGGATGCAAGAACCTCGAACCCCTGACGGGCTTTTAGCAACCCGGCGGTGCGGCCCGCTGCGACCAGGCCGTCGCTCCCTATGTAGGCCTCGAGGCAGCCGCGCTCCCCGCAATCGCACTGCGGGCCGTTGCTCCCTACGATCACGTGCGCCAGTTCACCGGCGCCACCGCCCGCGCCTCGCTGCAGGACGCCGTTGGTCATGAAGGCGAACCCGATGCCCCGGCCGATCGTGACCACCACGAAGTTGCGCCGCCCGCGGCCGGCCCCGAAAAGCCGTTGCGCGACCGCCAGCGCCTTGACGTCGTTCTCGATGAGGACCGGGACATTGGTGCCTTCGCGCAAGCGCGCCCCGAGAGGCATTGCCTTCCAGCCGAGGACATCGGCGTCGACGTCCCCGATGTCCGGGCTACTTACTACGCCTGGTACACAAACACCGATGCCCAGCAGGCGCGTTTCTTGGTTGCCGCAGAACGAGGCCAGGTTGGCCACCAGCCTTTGGACCGCGTCGGGTGCCTTGGCGTCGAAGTTCTCGGAACGTGTGGCTACGACCTGGCCGTCCAGCCGGACCTCGACGAGCACGATGTGGTCGGCGGCCAGTTTCACCCCGACAGCGCGCCCGGCATCGCCTACAAGGCCTATGAGCTGGCCCGGCCGCCCCCCCTCGGACGGGGCGAAATAGAGCGGTTCGACGACGCCCTGGTGGATCAACCGCCTGGTCACCTGGCTGACGGTGGCAGGGCTCAGGTCGAGCTCGCGGGCGATGGCGGCACGGGAAGCCGGCCCGTCCCGGCCTAGCAGCGCCAGGACGGCCATCCGGGTCAGGTCGCCACCGGCAATCTCGTCATCCATCGCCGCCTTACGTTACCCCTCGCGAGAAGCCTCCACAACGGGCCTCGCCTCGCCGGGGCGGCCACCAGGGCCGGGAGAACGAGAAAAGGCCATGGGGTGCCTTGACAAGGTTCCCTAGCTGCATATACTTCGTAAAGCATATGAACGAACTGGCGACCCGGGTCTCAGACGGATGACGTCGGGCCTCGAGCGCTCGGTCGCCGCCATCCTCCGGGCTCAACACGCGGAGGGTGCCTTCGTTGCGTCGCCCGACTTCGCCCAGTACCGCTACTGCTGGCTGCGGGATGGCTCCTTCACCGCCTACAGCCTCGACCGTGCCGGCGAGGTGGGGGCGGCGGAGCGTTTCCACATGTGGTGCGCTGCCGCCGTGTCGGGCGTGGCCGGTCTTATCTCACGAGCTATCGAGCGCAAAGCTGCGGGTGAGCCGATCGAGCCGAGCGCGATGCCACCGGCGCGTTTCAGCCTGGAAGGCACGGCCGTCAACGACGACTGGCCAAATTTCCAGGTCGACGGCTATGGCACCTGGCTCTGGTCTCTCCACCAGCACTTTCAAAAGGTTGACGAACAAAGTTTGCCGGCCGAATTGCTGCCCGCCGTGCGGTCCACGGCCGCCTACCTGTCGGAGTTCGGGACCACACCTTGCTTCGACGTGTGGGAGGAGGACGGGGCCTCGGTGCATACGAGCACGCTCGGGTGCGTCTACGCGGGGCTACGAGCTGCGGCTGCCATGCTCGGCGAGGCTGAGCTCGAGCACCGGGCGGCGCAAGTCCGGGAACTGCTCCTCGGGCAGGCGAGGGCAACCGGCAGGTTCCGCAAATCTGACCGCTCCCCCTCGGTTGACGCGTCACTTCTCTGGTTGTGCGAACCGTTCCACGTCGTCGACCCCGACGACCCGTTTTATAACGAGACGGTAAGGGAAATTTCGGCTCGGCTCGTTTTCGAGGGGGGTGCGCGTCGCTATCCGGAGGACACTTATTACGGTGGAGGGTCGTGGCCGGTGCTCACCGCGTCGCTTGGTTGGTACTACGCTTCAGCCGGGGACCGCGCCGCAGCCACGCGTTGCCGGGACTGGGTGGCAGCCCACTTCGACGAAAAAGGCAGGTTGGCGGAGCAATTTGGCGGGGAAAAACGCGACCCCGCGCACTACAGCCAATGGGTGGACCGCTGGGGCCCACCGGCTGCAGATCTCGTGTGGTCGCACGCAATGTACGTCGTGCTCGAGTTTGAGCTCGACGCCTACGCACGTGCAACAGGCCCGACTAAGCCATCCTCGAACGCAAGCTCGATCACGACATCAAGCCCGAACTGACCCAAATGTCAAGACAAACCTGACCCCAATGCCAAACCCTACACCACCAATACCAACCGAGCCTGTCGGCTCCCGACAAACGAGCTCGACCGAACACGAGCCGAGGAAAGGTAACTCACATGCACAGGGAAGCAACCTCCCGCAAGGACCGTAACCGTACGCGCTCCGTTGGAAAAGGTGTCGCCTGCACGACACTCGCTGCCGCGGCTGCCTTCGTCGGCCTTGGGCCGACCGCCGCTTCTGCATCGCCATCGGTCGTCACCCTCTACTTCTGGAACACGTACAACACGACTGACAAAGAGTTCAGCACGATGCAGAACGTGGTCCTCAAGAAGTTCAACGAGGAAAACCCGGGGTTGAAGGCGGTAGCCGTCGACTTCCCATATGCCCAGCTCGAGCAGAAGTTCATCGCGGCAGCTGCCGCAGGTGACCCGCCGGCATTGCTGCGGTCCGACATAGCCTGGGTCCCGTCGTTCGCCGCCGAGGGGCTGCTGTACAACCTGACCAAACAGTCCTGGGCCCAGCCGATCCTCAAGGCCGCCCTGCCCGGGCCGCTGTCGACCAACTACTACCAGGGCGGGTATTACGGGATCCCGGACGACACCAACACTCAGGTCCTGTTCTGGAACAAGGCAGATTTTGCGGCTGCCAATATTGCCGGGCCTCCCACGACGTTGAGCCAGCTGTGGGCTGACGCCGCCACCTTGACCGACAAGTCGAAAGGCCAGTTCGGCTTGGGTATAGACGGGACGGACATCTGGAACGTGGCGCCCTATATTTGGAGCGATGGGGGGTCGTTCACCAACGCTGCTCTCACCACCGCCACCGGGTACATGAACGGCACGGCGACAGAGGCCGCAGTCCAGCAGCTCGTAAACCTCGACACGGCCGGCGACGTCGGGTCGGACTTCGTGGGCGGCTCGGGGGCCATCTCGGGAGAAACGGGCTTCCCCAAGGGCGAATATGCGATGTACATCGACGGTCCCTGGGCTGTCCCGACCTACCGGCAAGAGCACTTCTCAGGTTGGAGTACCGCTCTGTTCCCAACCGGGCCTGGTGGCTCGATATCGACCGTCGGCGGTGAGGACCTTGTCATAGCACGGGACGCCCCGCACCTCCAGGACACCATCAAGCTGGCCGAGTTCCTCGCCAGCCCATTCGCGCAGCTTCAAATGGCCAACCAGGGTGACCTTGCCGGTTACTCGACCGACTCGGCAGCCGAAGTCGCCGCTCAGCCTTACCTCAACCTCTTCGTCCAGCAATTGAAGACAGCGAGGGCTCGCCCCGTTGCCCCGGGGTACTCCGAGCTCGACGCTGACTTCCAGGCTGAGCTCCAGGAGGTCCTGGCAGGCAAGCTGTCGGTGTCGGACGCAATGAACACTGCGGCGCAAGAAGCCAACGCGGCGCTTGCCGCTGGAGCTTGATCGCTCCGGGCACACTTAGGGAAGGGCGCCCGGCGTCGGTAACGCTGGGCGCCTCGCCACGCCGTCAAACCAACCGTTCGGGTCGTGCCCGAAAGGCCGCTACCCCGTACCTGCTGTTGTTGCCAGCGTTGCTGGTCTACTGCGTCTTCACGGTCTACCCGGTCTTCAAGCAGTTCGAGATCAGCTTCTTCAATTGGCATATTTTTCCTGGCGCCTCGAACCCCTTTGTCGGGTGGTCCAATTACACGAAGGCCTTCCACGACCCGATCGTCCGCACCGCCGTCCGCAATGTGCTCCTGTACACGGCAATAACGGTGCCGGCGCAGATGGCGATCGGTCTTTTCGCCGCATCGGTCCTCACCGACCGGCTGCCAGGATCCCTCTTTTGGCGGGCCGCCATCTATATCCCGGTTGTCACGTCTTATGTCGTCGTGAGCTGGGTGTTCTCGTACATTTTTAGCTCGGAGGGCGGTATTGCCAACGCGGTCGCAGGCTTTTTTTCGGGCCACACCGAGGCCATCAATTGGACTGGTCAGACCTGGACGGCGATGGCCGTCATCTGGATCCTCACTGTCTGGAAGGGCATTGGTTGGTCGTTCATCATCTTCCTGGCCGCGCTCGACGGGGTACCGCGAGATCTACTGGAATCGGCTCGTATCGATGGGGCGTCCGAACCGCGCGTCTGGCGCCATGTCGTGATCCCGTCGATCCGGGCCGCCATCACGTTTGTGCTCGTGTTGTTGGTGATCGGTGCGATGCAGGCTTTCACTCAGTTCTACGAGATAACCAGAGGCCTCGGCGGCCCATACAATTCGACGCAGAACTTTATGATGTACATGTACCAGCAGGCATTTTCGTTCTTCAATTTCGGTTATGCGGCGGCGCTGGCATCGCTACTGGCCCTGGTGCTTTTCGGGTTCAGTTGGGCCGAGATCAGGGTCTTGCGCCAGGCAGACCTGTGAGCGCGCCATGTCGATGACTGCAACGGGGCCAGGTACCGGGCGAGGACGGACCAAGCCGCCGGCCGGGCGAGGTGCGCCGCACCAACCGGGCTTGTGGGGCACGCGGCCGAAGAACGCCCTTCGCCTCCTCATCGCCCTTGCCCTGGCGTTGCTATCGCTCGGCCCGTTGATGTACATGGTGTCGCTCTCGTTCCAGGACAACGGCTACATCCTTGGCAACACCTCGCTCATCCCCACTCACCCAACGACCTCCAATTATGAGCAAGCTTGGACGGAAAACAGCTTCGGGCATTACTTCTTCAACAGTATTTATGTCTCGCTCGTGACGGTGGCCATAGTCGTCGTACTCGCCTCCATGGCTGCCTTCGCTTTTGCCAGGTACAAGTTCCCCATGCGGGAGGCCATCTTTTATTTCTTCCTCGCGAGCCTTGCTATCCCAAACCTGTTGCTCCTGATACCGCAGTACCTCTTGATGGACAGGCTCCACCTGCTCGACTCGCTCGAGGGCCTCATCTGCTTGTACGTAAGTTCCAACCTGCCCTTTATGATCTTTTTCCTGAGAGGCTTCTTTTCATCGATCCCGCGCGAGTACGAGGAAGCCTTCCGCCTCGACGGGGCGAGCACGCTGAAGGTACTTTCACGCCTGATCGTGCCGCTGTCACTGCCTGCCATAGCCCTCGTCTCCATGTTCACGTTCAGTGCCGCCTTCGACGAGTTCCCGATCGCGCTCACGATCCTCAATACTCCGTCGAACTTCACCTTGCCGATCGGGCTTGCCGACTTCATCGGGGAGCACACCCTGGCTTGGGGCCCGTTCTTCGCGGCGTCCGTCATAGCCACTGTGCCTGTCGTCGTCGTGTTCCTCGTGACGCAGCGATGGGCCCGGAGCGGTATCTCGTTAGGCGGCTTACGGTGACCGACAGCCCCGGGCGCCTCTTGGGGCTCCTACCATTTTACCGGACAGGCGAAGAGGTTTTTGTCGAGAGGCTTCCCGAAGGTACCCGTCGCGTCGTGGCAAGGCGAGCCAATGGCGACGAGGCCGATGCCACCGTACGCCAGGGTGCCCGCTTCGGCGGCCTGCTCGGCGGTACCTACTCGGTGGAGGCGCTGGGCGCCGACGGCGGCGTGCTGGCCGAAGAGCTGACGACCGTCGGGTCGCACCCGGGGGAACGGCCGGTGCACGGGTTCGCAACCTCGTTCGACGACGAAAGTATTGCCGGGACGCTCCGGTGGCTCGCCGCCCTGCGCTGCACCGTGGTGCAGATCTACGACTGGATGGCAAGTTACTCGGCACCGCTCGGGCCCACGAGCGGCTGGAAAGACCCTTCCGAGCGAGACGTTTCCTACGACGCGCTCCGCTCTCTGGCGGCGGGCATTCGGGCGGGCGGAGGTGTAGCACATGCCTACGCGCCCGTGTACGCAGTCGACCCTCCCTTCGCTGCCGAGCACCCCGAGCTGCTGATGTACCGAGGCGACGGCCGTCCGGAGAAGCTCTTCGAGAACATCTTCCTTGCCGACCCGGCTAACCGGGCATGGCAGCGACATTTCGTGGCCACTTATGGCGCCGCTGCCGACAGCATCGGCTTCAACGGTTTCCACCTGGACACCTACGGTTTCCCGCGCGCCGCCCGCAACAGCCAGGGCGAGCAGCTGGAAATGCGTTCGGCCTACGAGACTTTCCTCGGGTTCGTCCGGGCCGGGCGGCCGCCGGACCAGCTGAGCTTCAACCAGGTCAACGGCGTCCCGTCGGCGATAAGCCTGCCCGATGGGCCGGGCTTTCGCTACTGCGAGATCTGGCCGCCCAACGACCTGTGGCGCCACTTCGAAGGTCTCTTCGACAGGAGCTCTGGCACAGCCGGGCGGCTCGGCCAGCCGAGCGGGTCGCCCGTCATGCGCGGGACGATCGCCTGCTACCCGCCTGTCTGGGACAAGGGAGCGCCCAGGGAAGACTGCCTGCGTACAGTTGTCCTCACCGGAGCGGTCGCGACCTGCCTCGGGGCGGGTGCCCTTGTCTACGGCGACGTGTACGGGGCGTTGTGCGACCCCTACTACCCAAAGCACGAGCGCCTCGCGCCGGCGGAGGTGGCAGCCGCCCTCGAGTGGCACCGCTTCGGGCTGCGCTGCCGCGACCTTTTCCTTTCTGGCGAGGACACGAGTTGGTACGAGATCGGCGACGAAAACGGTGCCGTCGCAGTCGGCTGGGGCGGGCCGGTCAGTCCGGAGCCGGTTGGCGGCGCCGTCTTCGCCCGCGTCGTGCGGGACGCGGGCTATATCGCCGTCAGCGTTGTCGACCTGAGCGGCAGCCCCAACGGGTCCTGGCAGGAGGCGACGCCACCGGGCAGGTGCCGCTCGGCGCTGGTCAAAGTGCTGCTCGACGACCCCGGCGGCTGGGACGCAGCGGCAGCGGTGCTCGGTCAAGGGAGGGGCCGTTTTGCCCGGGTAGCGTCCCGGACCGTAGAGCACCGTGAGGGGCTCGCGCTCGAGGTTGCCCTACCTGTCGTATCGGGCTGGTCTGTGCTCCGGCTGACGCGCCGTGACGGGAGGACGGCCATATAGCCTTGGCACACGGTTTTTGGTGCGGTGTGCCAGGAGGTCTGATGCCCGGTCGGCAAACGTTCGTGATCATCGGGGCCGGCCTCGCCGGTGCCAAGGCGGCGGAGGTCCTGCGCAACGAGGGCTTCGACGGCAGAGTCGTGCTCATTGGCGAAGAGCCCGTGCGCCCGTACGAGCGGCCCCCGCTTTCCAAGGAGTACCTGCGGGGCGAAAAGGGCTTCGATTTCGCAGCCGTCCACAGCGCAGATTTTTACGAGCACCACGAGGTCGAGCTGCGCACCTCGAGCGTCGTGAGCGAGATCGACCCCGGCTCCTCCGAGGTCCTTTTCGGCCGGGGCGAGCGCCTCGGCTATGACCGCTTGCTCCTTGCCACAGGCGCCTCGCCGCGCAAGCTCGAAGTGCCCGGCGCCGACCTGGCCGGGGTTTTCTATTTGCGCACGGTCAGCGATTCCGACGCCATCAGGGAGGCCCTATCGCGACCGGGCCGCGTCGTGGTGATCGGGGCGGGGTGGGTGGGGTGCGAGGTTGCAGCATCGGCCAGGCAGCTCGGGGCCGAAGTGGCCGTCGTCGAACCGGCCTCCCTCCCGTTGGAGCGCGTCCTCGGGCCCGAAGTCGGGGCGGTTTTCAAGGACCTTCACGAATCACGAGGCGTCGAGTTCCACCTCGGTAGCGGCGTCGAGCGGATCGTCGGCAACGGCGCCGCGAGCGGGGTGCGGCTCACGGACGGCACGACGCTCGACGCCGACGCCGTTGTCGTCGGGGTAGGGGCCACCCCGCGGACAGAGCTGGCCGTAGGGGCGGGCCTCGCGGTGAAAAATGGCGTGGTTGTCGACGAGCACCTGCAGACAGCGGTCCCGGGCATTTATGCGGCGGGAGACGTGGCCAACGCGTTCCACCCTCGTTACGGCACGTGGATCCGCCTGGAACACTGGTCGGCCGCGCTCAACCAGGGCCCGGCCGCCGCCAAGGCGATGCTCGGCCAAGAGGTGAGTTACGACAAGACGCCCTTTTTCTACTCGGACCAGTACGAGCTCGGCATGGAGTACAGAGGCTGGGCGCCTTCGTATGACCGTGTCGTGTTCCGGGGCGAGCCGGCAAGCCTGCAATTCCTTGCTTTTTGGTTGCACGAGGGGCGCGTCGTGGCGGCCATGAACTCCAACATCTGGGACGCGGCCCCCGGGATCGAGACGCTCTTGTTGAGCGAGCAAGAGGTAGACCCGCAACGCCTTGCGGACCCCGGCACCGACCTCGCGGACGTCGCAGGACCGGGTTAGTGCCTAACGTCCGGCGCGGCGCAGGAGGGTCGGGAGGCGGCTGAGCCGGTTGACCTGCTGGGCGTTCCACTCGTCGGAGCCGTCGACGTTGCCGCTTTTGAACACCGGGGGCTCGATCCCTTGTCCCAACAGGATCTTTACTGTTTCGACGACGATTGTCTGGATCATCGCGAGCGTCATGACGCTCGAGGCCCCGCCGACCTTGAGGCCCTCTTGGACCTCGATGGCGGCGTCGCCGAGGGGCGCGTGGTTGTCGAGCACGAGGTCGGCCACGTCTGACAGCTTGGCCCCGCCGGGATCGCGTGTCGCGACGCCCTCGGCGTGCTTTTTAGAGGTTATAGCCACGACTTTTGCCCCCCGGGCCTTTGCGGCTTGCGCGACCTCGATGGGTACGGGGTTGCGGCCCGAATTGGAAACGACAAAAAAGACGTCGCCCTCCTCGACAGGCTCCGTGCTGACGATCACCTCACCGAGGCCCGGCCGGCGCTCGAGGAGCGCTGCCCTCCCGTCGCCCTTGTGCACCATCAGCCATTCGACGAGGACGGCGTTGACCGGCACCAGGCCGCCGGCGCGGTGAAAGGCCTCCTCGGCGGCCATATGCGAATGCCCTGCACCGAAAACGTGCACAAGGCCGCCACCGCCCACCGCGGCTGCGCACCAGTCGGCAGCCAGGCGGAGGGCCTGAGAGTCTTCGCTCAGTTCGTCGAGCATGGTCCTTATCACGGACAAGTACTCGAGCTCGTCGGCCACAGTGCGCTCCTTCCGTACCGCAGGTAACGGTCCCGGCTCAGCTCCATCCTGCCCGAGTGGGCGGCATCCCGCTGGACCCCCCGGCTGAGGGGCGGACGCCGAGCACCTGGTGGACCGCCAGCCCGCCGTCTTCGAAACCGTTTGCAGAAGCGGACATGTAGAGGCGCCACACACGGGCACGTGCCTCGCCCACAAGCCGCACTGCTTCGTCCCACGCCCCCTCCAGGTTGGCAACCCAAGAGCGCAGCGTGAGGGCGTAGTGCTCCCGGAGCGACTCGACGTCGCGAACCTCGAAACCCGCGCGCTCCATCGCGCGCACGACTTCGGCTACGTCGATGAGCTCACCATCTGGGAACACGTAGCGGTTGATGAACATCTGGCCGCGCATTTTCGAGCCTCCGGGCTTCGATATCGCATGGTTGAGCAGACGCCCTTCGGGCCTGAGCAACGAAAAAAGCTTCCGGAAGTACTGGTCCATCTGTTTGGACCCGACATGTTCGAACATCCCGACAGATGAAATAGCGTCGAACGTCTCCCCATCGAGGTCACGGTAGTCCTGCAGCCTCACGTCCACGTTGCCGCTCCCGCACGCCCCGGGCCCGCCCAGCCGGCAGCGGGCGGCACTTGCTTGTGACGGGCTCAGCGTTATTGCCACGACGTCTGCCTTGTACGTCTCGGCGGCGTGGGCCGCCATCGACCCCCAGCCGCACCCGACCTCGAGCAGGCGTGCCCCGGGCTCCTCGTCCAGGCCGAGTTTGCGGCAGATCATGTCATGTTTGGAAGTTTGAGCAGCCTCGAGCGATGTCTCGCCTGGTTCGAAACGTGCGCACGAGTAGGTCATTGTCGGGCCGAGCACGAGACGGTAAAAATCGTCGCCCACGTCGTAGTGGTGCTTAATGGCTGCCGAGTCACGCCGCTTGGAGTGGCGCCAACCCGAGAGACGGATCTCCTCGAGCGGGCGCTTCGGAGGGAGGCCCAATGCCCCGAGGCGGAGCGCGGCCACCGCGCCTGCGGCCAATGCCCGCCCGCCGATGCGGCGGGTCGAAGCGGCATTGTCGTGAAGGCACTTGAGGGCTTTGAAAAGGTCACCCTCGATCTCGATTTCGCCCACGACGTAGGCCCTGGCGATCCCGAGCTCGTTTGGTGACCAGAGCATCCTCTTCAAGACGTCCGGCGAACGGAAATGGACCGCCCCCAGCTCGTTGCCCGGCCCGAGCGCGCTCCCGTCCCAAAAGACGAAGCGCAGCGGAGGCCCATCGGGGAAGAGACGCTCGAACAAGGGGGCCACGACGCCCGCAACAGGCCGCGAGGCGCGACGTGGGCGGTCCTCGCGGCGGGCCTCGCGCGGTGCCCGGCTACCGGCGTAGCGTCGTTCGCTCGTCACCGCCATCGCCGTAGTCTCCTTCCGGGCCCGAGGCGCGGCTCCCCTCTCCGGGTTCACCATATTGCGCGTTCAGCGGGGCGCGCACCGGCGTTGCTGCGGCTGGAACCGATAGCCGGCCTCGCGCAACGCTCATCGCCGTCGGGAGGGGCCCTGGCCGGAGACGGGCCGGGCGCGTTGGAAGCGGACCGCATCGCCCGGACGCGCCTGGGCGCACCCCGGTCCCGCCGCGCGGTCGGCAACGGCGACAACCGGGTAACCCCCCGTCGTGGGGTGGTCGGCAAGAAAGACAAGGATCTGCCCGCTCGCCACAAGCTGGACGGAGCCCCAGACGAGGCCTTCGCTCGGCAATTCCTCGACCTGGCTCCTCTCCAGCGGCGGTCCGGCCAAACGCAGTGCAACACGGTTGCTGGTGGGGGAGACCCGGAACTGACGGGTGAACAACGCCTCCTCAGCAGCCGGGGTCATCCAGTCGCCGCGCGGGCCGGGGTGGAGCGGGACGAGGATCTCGGGGGCTGGGAAGCGGTAAGGGGCGAAGTCGACGGGAGGCACGGGGCCACATGGCCAGCCGATCGGGAGGCGCTCACCGGTGGTGAGAGGAGGCGGGCCGAAGCCCGAGAGGACGTCGGTTGACCGGCTCCCGAGCACCTGCGGAGTGTCAAAACCGCCGTCCACTGCGAGGTACGAACGCGCGCCGAGCTCGGCACGGCCCACGTCTAGCACGCTGCCGCCAGGCACGTAGACGGGCATCCCCCAGGCGGCTGGCCGCCCGTCGAGGCGGACCGCCGCCTTGGCGCCGGTGACGGCCACAACGGCTTGTCCCTCGAGGCGCAGGCCGACGCCGTCGAGCGTGGTCTCCAGGACCGCCGCACCCTCGGGGTTGCCGACGAGGCGGTTAGCCAGGGCGGCGGCGGCTCTGTCGAGGGCGCCTGAGCGCGGGACGCCGAGGTGAGCGAAGCCGGGACGGCCGCCGTCCTGCACCGTCGTGAGTGCTCCCGGCCGGGTTACCAGTGCCGCTCGCCCTGGAGAGATCTGACTACCTCGCGGTGAAACGGACCGGTGTACCGGGCCCGAGCAGTGCGGGCGGCTGGCGAGCGTCATCCCACAGCACCAGGTCGGTATGCCCTATGAGTTGCCACCCACCAGGCGAGCTGCGCGGGTAAACCCCCGTGTAGGCCCCGCCGACGGCCACGCTCCCGCCAGGCACCTGCGGGCGGGGGGTGGGCCGGCGCGGCACCTTCCAGCGCTCCCCGAGCCCATCGATGTAAGCAAATCCCGGCGAAAAACCGCAGAACGCCACCCGGTGGGAGAGCGAAGCGTGGATCTCGCCGACCTCGCGCTCGCTCACACCCCAATGCGCGGCGACATCTGCCAGGTCGGGCCCGTCGTAGCGGACCTGCACCTCGACTGGGACCGCCTGTTCACGCTGCGCGGGTTGGAACGTCCACCCGGCAATTTCCTCCGCAAGCTCCGCCGGGCGCCTCGCCCCGTCGAGGAGCACGGTCCGCGCCCCCGGCACCACGTCCGAGATCGTGCTGCCCCATCCTCCCTCGCGCCTCCGGGCCACCTCTTCGGCGAAGGCCAGGACTTCGTCTTGGTTCGAGAGCTCGACGAGCAGAGCCGACGGGCCGGCAGGCAGGAACCTCAACGGGACCTCAACGCGACTTCGGTCCGGACCTCGATGGGACGAGGATACGATCCTCTAAACCGAGGAGGGGTTTTCCTGAACTCGAGCTCGCCGGTCATCGACCTCAACAGCGACATGGGCGAGGGGTTCGGCGCATACCGGATGGGCCCGGACGCCGAGCTCCTCGGGTATGTCACGAGCGCCAACATCGCCTGCGGGTTCCATGCCGGCGACCCCCGCACGATGGACGAGACCGTGGCAGGGGCCGTAGCGGCGGGGGTGGCGATCGGTGCTCATGTCTCGTACCCCGACTTCGCCGGGTTCGGGCGCAGGCACATGCGGCTGAGCCCACACGAGCTCATGACGGACGTCCTTTACCAGATAGGGGCCCTGGACGCGTTCTGCCGCAGGCACGGCACGGCGGTCCGTTACGTGAAGGCGCACGGGGCCCTTTACAACGACATGGCGGACGACGAGCAAATGGCGGCCGCCTTCGCCAAAGCGCTCGTGGCGTACGGTGGGCAGCTCGCAGTGCTGACAATGGCAGGGAGCGCGTCCGTTGGCGTGTTCGAGCGCGCCGGTATCAAGGCCGTCCCCGAGGCTTTTGCAGACCGGGCCTACAGCCCCGCCGGGCGGCTCGTGCCCCGCAACGAGAAGGGTTCGGTGATAACCGATGTCGCTTTGGTCAGCGAGCGCGGCCGGAGCCTGGCGCTCGGCCACCCGGTCACCGACGTCAACGGCGAACCGCTCCAAATCGTCGCCGGTTCGATCTGCGTGCACAGTGACACGCCCGGGGCGGTAGTCCTTGCAGCCGGCCTCCGGGCGGCATTAGCGGCCTCGGGCATACAGGTGCGCCCGTTTTCTGCCGCGACTTAGCTGTGCGCCGGGCTTCTTGGGCAGGCGCGGCGCCCTCCTCCTAGGAGACGCTCGTCGGCAGCGTGGCGATGTCGATGACGAAGCGGTAACGGACGTCGCTGCGCATGACGCGCTCGTAGGCGGCCTCGATGGCGTCGGCCTGGACCACTTCTATCTCGGGCAGCGCCTGGTTCCCGGCGCAGAAATCGAGCATTTCCTGGGTCTCACGGATGCCACCTATGTTGGAGCCGGCGACAGAACGCCTCTGGGACGTGAGCATGTCGACCTTGAAGCTGTAGGGCCCCGAAGGCAGCCCCAACACGACCATCGTGCCGTCGCGCGCCAGCAGCTCGAGATATTCGTGGACGTCCGAATTGACTGAAAGTGTATTGACGATCAAGTCAAAATGGCGGCGCAATCCGGAAAATGTCGCCGGGTCGCTCGTGGCCCGGTAGTCGGTCGCCCCGAAGCGCAGGCCGTCGTCTTTCTTCGAGAGCGTGTGGCTGAGGACCGTGACCTCGGCGCCTCTCGCGGCCGCTATCTTGACCGCCATGTGGCCGAGGCCGCCCATGCCCACTACTGCGACGCGCTTTCCCGGCCCGGCTCCCCAATGCGCGAGAGGCGAATAAACCGTGATGCCTGCGCAGAGAAGTGGCGCGGCGACATCGAGGCCGACGCCATCTGGGATCCGCAGGACGTAGTTTTCGTCCACCACTATCTGGGAGCTGTAGCCGCCGTAGGTCTCGTTGCCCTCGTAGTCGCGGGCGTTATAAGTCCAAACAGGGCCCTTTTGGCAGTACTGCTCCTCGCCGGCTCGGCAGTCGGCGCACTCGCGGCACGAATAAACGAATACTCCCACCCCCGCCCGGTCGCCAGGCCGGAAACGGGACACGGCTTCGCCCACGGCCGAGACGGTGCCGGCAATCTCGTGGCCGGGCACCATCGGGAAGGTCCCGGGGCTCCACTCTTCGCGCACTTGGTGGATGTCGGTGTGGCAGATCCCCGTATATGCAATGTCGATGACGACATCGTGGGGACGCGGTTCACGGCGCTCGATGAGCGTGGCAGCCAATTCGGCGCCGGGGGAATGGGCTGCCATGGCCATGACCTTGAAAGTCAACGCGATCGGCTCCTTGTGGTGGACGGACGGGCGGAGTGTACGCCAGGGACCACGATAGTGCGGGCCCGAGGCGTCGCCCCAGGCTGCGCCCGGCCCAAGCGGCCTTCTCCCGGCTCGGCGCGCCTGGGCCTACCAGTCGGACACCGAGCCGTCGGGCCGGTGAAGGATATGGAGCGGCGCCGGCTCCGTGATTGCCTCGGCGAGCGCTGCGTCGTCGTCGAGCTCGACGCCGAGCCCGGGGCTGTCGCCGGGGACGAGGTCGCCGCCCGAAAGGGAAAAATCGGTACGCACGACGTTGCCGAGGACGCCTGGTCTCCAGGTCAGTTCCTGGACCGCGAACAGGGGCATCGCCATGTCGAAGTGAAGGCTGGCAGCTGTGCAGACAGGACCGAGCGGGTTGTGGGGTACCAGCTCGATGTAGTGCGTCTCGCACCACCCGGCGACCTTGCGGCCTTCGGTCAAACCGCCGCAAATGCACAGGTCCACCCGGCAGTAGTCGATGAGGTCCTGCTCGACGAGCTCTCGCCAGTCCCACTTGCTGGCAAGCTGCTCGCCCGTGGCTATCGGGGCAGACGTGAGCGACCGGAGGCGGGCAAAGGCCGATGGGCTCTCGGCCCGGATCGGGTCCTCGACGAAAAAGGGCCGCATCGGTAGCAGCGCCTCGGCCAGTTGGGCTGCGTAGGCGGGGGTGGTGCGCTGGTGGAAGTCCACCGCGATCTCGATCTCGGGCCCCACGGCCTCCCGCAGGGCGGCGAATGCCTCGACCGTCCAGCGCAGGGCGGCGGCTTGGTCGTAGGTACCGCGCAACACGCCCGGCTCGGCATCGCCGGCACTGAAGCGGATAAACCTCCAGCCCTCTGCCACGCGCTCGTTGGCGTTTGCAACCAGGGCAGCTATCGTGCCCTCTCCGTGATGGTCGGCGGTGCCCACCGCCCCCCACGCCCCGCTTTGCTCGGGCGGGGCGACGACGTGACAGTAGCAACGCACGTAGTCGCGGGTCCTCCCGCCGAGCACTTCGTAAACCGGTACGCCTAAGGCCTTGCCCTTCAGGTCCCAAAGGGCGATGTCGATCGCGGCCACGGCCGCCGAGTGGACGTGCCCGCCACGGAAAAACTGGCCCCGCCAGAGCGTCTGCCAGATGTGCTCGATGCGCCCGGGGTCCATCCCGACCAGGAACTCCCTGAAGGTGGCGACCAGGCCCTGGACGGCTAGTTCCTTTCCCGTCACGCCTGCCTCGCCGAGGCCGGTCAGCCCTTCGTCGGTGTAGATCTTTACGAAGCAATAGCTGCGGCCGGGGCGCTCGCGGTCGCGGACCGCGAAGGTCCGGACATCGGTGATCTTCATGCTCCCCAGCCTGGCATGCTCCTGCCGTGCCGTCGAGCTACGGCAGGGTCAAAGCAGCTATCGGCTACCTACTTGGCTGTCTGCGGGTCGGCGACCAGCCGGAGGTAGGGCAACGGCGCCTCCCAACCTTCGGGGAAGCGAAGCTTGGCTTCGCTGTCCGTCACCGTCGTAGGGATGATGACCTCTCCGCCGGGGTGCCAGT
Source organism: Acidimicrobiales bacterium (assembly GCA_035508795.1). Lineage (GTDB taxonomy): Bacteria > Actinomycetota > Acidimicrobiia > Acidimicrobiales > Palsa-688 > DATJMJ01. The sequence goes on along the minus strand of DATJMJ010000010.1, from coordinate 899 downwards.
CCACCGGGGTCGCTACCTGGAACTTGGCGGTCAGCTGGCACGCTTGGAGGAGGCGGAGGATCTCGTCGAAGTTGCGCCCCGTCTCGTTGGGGTAGCTCAGTGAGGCCCTGACGCGCTTGTCGGGGCTGATGAGGAACACAGAGCGGACCGTGATGCTATCGGCCGGGTGCCGGGGGTCGTTGGCGCCTTCAGGGAGCATGCCGTACAGGGTCGCGACCACGAGATCGGGGTCGGCGATGATCGGGTAGTGGACGGAGTGGCCGAAGGCGGACTCGATGTCGTGCTCCCACTCCTTGTGCCGCCCGACAGGGTCGACGCTGAGGCCGATCACTTTGGTGCCACGCGCAGCGAACTCCGGCTCGAGCACGGCCAGGCGGGCGAGCTCGGTGGTGCAGACGGGAGTGAAGTCCTTCGGGTGAGAAAAGAGCATCCCCCACGAGCCGCCGAGCCACTCGTGGAAATTGACCCACCCGTGGGTCGTGTCTGCCTCGAAGTTGGGGGCTGGCGAATTGATCCTGAGCGACATGATGTCTCGTCTCCTTAGTCTCGCCGGGGAAGACGCGGTGCTCGGCCGGCGTGCCATGTCCGTTGTGTCGAAGCCAGCATAAGAAGCCTCGCCAAATTGCTGCTAGGGACAAAAGGCCCTTTGGGCTCGTCGGGCCGCTCCAGCTGGCCGGAGGCTCTGTCCGGCCGCTCCGCCGCCAGCGGTCGGCCGTCGCCGGGGCGCCAGGGGAGAGGCCGAACTTAGGCCCTGGTAATAGGGCCTTCATCCTCTAGAGCCTCTGTCATTTGGTGCCTGAAGCTCAAGAAAGGAGGTTCCTCTCGAGCCAGCCAAGGGCGCAGGAGAATCGACGAGGAGAGCCAGTGGAAAAGTACGTTTATGATTTTTCGGAAGGTAG
>DATJMJ010000009.1:0-14425 GCA_035508795.1 Acidimicrobiales bacterium | reverse complement strand
TCGACCTTCGCCAACGCGGACCAGAGCTACGACGTGGGCGACCTGGTCTCTCCGCTGCGACAGGCATTGTCAGTAAACGGCGACCTCTACTCCGTGCCCTTCTATGGCGAGTCCTCGATGATGTACTACCGGACAGACCTTTTCAAGGCAGCTGGGCTTACAATGCCGACGCACCCGACGTGGGCTCAAATTGCCTCCTTTGCACAGAAATTGGACAACCCGTCCAAGGGGATAGCCGGTATCTGCCTCAGGGGTGAGAGCGGGTGGGGAGAAAACCTCGCTGCCCTGGACACTGTTATCAATACCTATGGAGGCGAGTGGTTCAACCTCAAGTGGCAACCGCAGCTGACGTCAGCGCCAGATGAAGCAGCAACGAACTTCTACGTGAACCTGGTCCGCAAGTACGGCGAGCCAGGTGCTTCTAACGATGGCTTCACGGAGTGCCTGAACGCTTTCGATGCCGGCAAGGCAGCCATGTGGTACGACGCCACAGTGGCGGCCGGGGTGATCTCCACCAACGCACCGAAGATCTTCAGCAATACAGGGTATGCCTACGCCCCGGTCGGGCCGGCTGGCATCGCTTCGGGCTGGTTGTACACCTGGTCGCTGTCAATCCCGGCAGGTACCCCCGACCAAGCGGCCACTTGGAAATACCTGTCCTGGGCGACGGGGCCGGCGATCCTGGCCTTGCAAGCCAAGAAGTACGGGTGGGCCGCTGTGAACCCAGGTACTCGGACATCTCTTTACAAGAACCCCAACTACCAGAAGGCGGCAGGCGCCTTCGCCAACATCACCTTGGACTCGATCGACGCCGCGAACCCGGACCACCCGACCAAGAGCCCGGTGCCGTACGTCGGGATCCAGTTCGTAGACATCCCGGAGTTCATCGACCTCGGGACGATAGTCTCCGACCAGATTTCGGCGGCTATCGCAGGGACCGAAACGGTGCATACAGCCCTGACGAACAGCCAGCAGGACGCCGAGGACATTGTCTCGGCGAACGGCCTGTAGCGGCGGTCCAGCAAGACTAAATGGTGAAACAGGGCTCGTGACCACATTGCCCTCATCGCTGCAACAGCTGCCCGTTGGTGGCAAAGCGCTACCAGCCGCCAACGGGCTGCCCCAGCAGGTGCGCCCTGTCGTTGGGCCACGAGCGCAGGCCTGGAAGAGGCGGCTGCCTCTCCTCCCTGCGCTCGTCTACATCGTCGTCGTCACGCAAATCCCCTTCATCGTGACGCTCTGGTACAGCTTTCGCCGTTGGAACCTCCTCATCCCCGGTTCCAACCAATTCGCCGGGTTGGCCGAGTACCGTGCCGCTTTTGAAAACCCGATGTTCCGAGAGGCGGCATGGCGCACCGTCGAGATGACTGCCTCGAGCGTTGTCCTGGCGATGCTCCTGGGGACGGGCCTTGCCATCCTTGTCAACCGGCAGTTTTTCGGCAGGGGCATTGTCCGTACCCTTCTGATCACCCCGTTCCTGATAATGCCAGTCGCCACGGACCTGCTGTTCAAGACCACGCTCTACGACGCTACTTTCGGGCTGCTCGACTGGGTGCTCAAGCCACTTGGCGTTGGCCAGGTCAATTGGACGGGCACTCATGCCGTCGGCTCGATCGTCGCCGTCCTCGTTTGGGAATGGGCGCCTTTCATGATGTTGATCGTCCTCGCAGGGCTCCAAGGGGAAAACCTTGAAGCGCTAGAAGCAGCAAAGGTCGATGGCGCCAGTAGCCTAAAGACGTTCGTGTACATCACGTTTCCTCAGCTCAGACGGTACATACAGCTTGGCGTGCTATTGGGCTCGATATATATCGTCCAGACTTTCGGGGAGATCTTCGTGATCACAGCCGGCGGCCCCGGGACGTCGACGACCAACCTGCCGTACTTCTTGTACGAGCAGGTGTTCGACAACTTCACGGTAGGCATCGGGGCGGCAGCGGGCATCATCGTCTTGGTCCTTACCGAGATAGTTGCGGGCTTTGCCCTGAAACTGCTCTCAGGGATCCTGACGGCGTCGGCGGCGATGGCCTGACGATGACGGTCGCCCTCCTTCAAGTGTCGCGCCGCTCATGGAAGCGCCGGCGTGGCTGGCACCACTTCTGGACCGTCGTGACATGGGTGCTGGCCCTGCTCCTCTTTTTCCCCGTGTTCTGGATGGTCCTCACGTCGTTCAAAACCGAGGGCACGGCTTACACCTACCCGCCCCAGTTCGTCTTCCGCCCCACCTTGAGCGAGTACTCACAGGTTTTCGGCGGGGTCAACAACTTTACCAAACCCCTCGAGCACTCGATATTCGTCACCCTCGTCTCGACAGGCCTGGTGCTGGTCCTCGCGGTGCCCGCCGCGTACGCCTTGTCCATCCGGCCCATCAAGAGGTGGCGCTTTGTAATTGTCTTTTTCCTGCAGACCAAGATGCTCCCGTATGTGGCGGCACTGGTGCCCATCTTCATCGTCGCCAAGAACCTCCGGCTGCTCAACAACGAGTGGGCGCTCGTGATCCTCTACACGGCCATGAACCTGCCGATTGCCCTTTGGGTTATCAGATCCTTCTTCATAGAGCTACCCAAAGGCTTGTTGGAGGCGGCCCGAGTCGATGGCGCGAGCACTTGGGTAGAGATCACCCGCATCATAATGCCGATAACGATGCCGGGTATTGCTGCAACGGCGCTCATCTGTGCCATCTTCGCGTGGAACGAGTTCTTCTTCGCCCAAAGCCTCACAACCACGAACCCGACGATGTCAGTGTTCCTCGTGTCATCGATCCAGACCGAGGGCCTATATTGGGCCCATTTGGCTGCAGCGGCGACGGTCGCTAGCCTGCCCGTTGTGTTGGCTGGCTGGATCGCTCAGAAACAACTGGTGAGGGGCCTGTCAATGGGAGCCCTGAAATGAGGGAGGACTGATGCAGGCTGTTGTCATTGCGGGCCCTAACGACGTCAGGGTGACCGACCTTCCTGACCCGGTGCCGGGCCCTGCCGAGATAGTCGTCGCAGTGCGGGCGTGCGGTATCTGCGGCACCGACATTCACATCGCCGACGGCGACCTCGCTTCGGCACGCTACCCCGTCACCCCTGGCCACGAGTTTGCCGGCGAGGTCGTCGCGGTCGGGCACGAGGTAACCGATGTACGAGAGGGCGATATGGTCGCGGTGGACCCGAGCATCTTCTGCGGCCGGTGCCGCCCCTGCCGGCTCGGGCACGAGAACCTGTGCGAGCGCTGGGGCGGCATCGGGATCACTCAGGCCGGGGGTTGCGCCGATTTCGTAGTCGTCCCGAGCTGGAACGCGCACCTATTGCCGGCCGGGTTCGACATGGCCCTCGGCGCCCTGATCGAGCCGCTTGCCTGCGCTGTCCACGGGTACGACCTGATCAAGACCCGCCTAGGTGACCGTTTTCTGATATATGGAGCGGGCACGATGGGGCTCATGCTCCTGATGCTGGCGAGCCGCGCAGGGGCGCTCACGGTCACAGTGGTCGAGCCGAACCCGGTCAGGCGCGAAAAGGCCGCCGTACTGGGTGCGACCAAAACCGTGGCGTCGGCCGACGACCTCGACAGAGGTGCTCGCTTCGACATCGTGATGGACGCGACCGGGGTGATCCCGGCCATCGAGGACGGCCTCCGCCGGGTGCGCCCGAGCGGGACGTTCCTCCAGTTCGGCGTGGCATCGGCGGGGGCGTTTGCCAAGGTTTCGCCGTTCAAGATTTACAACGAAGAGGTCACAGTCGTAGGTTCCATGGCGGTGCTCAAGAGCTATGACCGCGCCTGCGACCTGGCAGCGGAGGCCGACCTCGGCTTGCTGGCCCTCGTGAGCGACCAGGCCCCGCTGAAGGACTACCCCGAGATCCTCCAAAGAGCCCGGGAAGGGGACGGCTACAAGCTGCAGGTCCTGCCGGGTACGTAACGGGGGCGCCCGCCGCCGCCCATCGCCCGTCGTCTCAGGTCGCACGCCGCATTGCGACCGGCGTCCGCTGCCCGCCGCCGGGCGAGCGGCGCTCAGTCGGCCGGGCGCCCAGGCTCAGCCGCGTACAGGGTCGTGCGGCGCCCGGTGGAGGACCTGGTGGAGCGGGTTGAGCATTACGAGCCGCCCTTCGTACTGGCCGACCGTACCCTCGGCTACGAGCTCCGCCCCTGTTTCCACCCCCGGCACGTCCCGGCGCGTGAACACGAGCTTTATCGGCCCGCTCTCGTCGGCAAGGGTCGCGCTCAGCACCTGTACGCCACGCCACGGTTGGACCTCGACAGATGTGACCCGGCCCGAGATCCGCGCCTTCTGGCGCCAGACAACTTGCCCGATGGGCACGGTACCGCCCACCGCCGTTGCCGCTGCCGGGGGGGCGGCTTCCGCCCGCTCTGCCTCGCGTGCCTTTTTCTTGTGTTCGCGCGCCGCACGCTCTTTGGGCGCGTCCTGGAAAGGCTCGCGCACCAACCGGACCTTGCCAAGTTGGAACGGCAAGATCGTGGCCGTCGCATGGGGTATACGGCCGACCATGGCGGCCAGCCGGTCAGACGTCCGGTCGTGCAGGAGCCACCCCCACCAGCGCGAGCGGACACGCCGGGGCAGGAGCACGGACACCTCTGTCTCGCCGTCGGCGACGATGCCATCGACGAGTTCGATGGCAGCCCGCACCAGGCGCCTGTCGCGGCACTCTCTGATCTCGAGCGGGAGGCCGCGCACCATGAGGCGTTCCCAGTTGTCCCGCAACTGTTGGGCGACCTGGTTGTCCAAGAGGAAATGGACGACTCTCACATCGTCCGGCCGAAGGCTGCGTGCGTACTGGATGGCGCGCGCCGTCGCCATGTCGAGGCGGTCCACGAGCACAAGCACGACGTGACGTCGCAGTGCCGGCAGTTCCGATGCTTCCATAGCACCCCTCTCGAGTAATTGCGCTTCTGCCCGGTAACGCCGGTTGAGCCGGATGAGCGCCATAGTTAGCAACGGGAACAGGACAACAACGGTCCATGCCCCCTGGCCGAACTTGGCGACCGCGAGGATAAGGACCACGACAGCGGACAACACCGCCGCGCTGCAATTGATGACGAGCTTGTGGCGCCACCCTTTTCTCCGGTGGCGGAGGTGGTACTTGGTCATGCCCGCGCCGGCCATCGTGAAGCCCGTGAACACACCGATCGCATAGACAGCAACCAGGCGGGTCACGTTGGACTTCGTCACGACGAGCAAGACGACCGCTACCGCCGCCAGCACGATGATCCCGTTGGAAAACGTCAACCGGTGGCCGCGTTTGGTGAGCTGGCGCGGGAGGAACCGGTCGCCGGCTATAAAGCTGGCCAGGTACGGGAAGCCGTTGAAGCTTGTATTGCCACCCGTGTAGAGGATGAGCAGCGTGGCAAATTGGACCATGTAAAACAGGACGTGCCCGAACGGGCCCGAGCCGAAGACGGCCTGAGCCTCTTGCGAGACCACCGTCGGGGCACCGGAGACGAAGGGTGCGGCGTGAGTCCAACGCGCGAGGAAGGAAACGCCGAGCACGAGCGAACCGAGCGAGACGCTCATTAGGAGGTACACCCGCCGTGCTCGCAGCCCTTCGGGCGGTTTGAAGGCGCTCACCCCGTTGGAGATCGCCTCGACGCCGGTCAAAGAAGCGCCTCCGTTGGCGAAGGAGCGCAGCATGATGAACGCCGACGCCCCGAGCAGCAACCCGCTGCCGGGTTGGCCGAAGTGGTAGAGGCCGGGCCGATGGACCGAGTACTGGTGCAGGCCCCCCAAAAGTGACCGCACGACACCGGTAATTATCACCGTACCGATGGAGGTGATGAAGAGGTAAGTCGGTACGGCGAAGATACGGCCTGCCTCGCGGATACCGCGCAGGTTGCCGTAGGCGAGCACGACGACTACTGCCACGCTTATGTAGACGGGGAGGTTGTAACCGCCCAGGCCCGGGAACGCAGAGACGAGGGCGTCAGTCCCGGCGGCAGTTTGGACTGCGACGGTGACTGTGTAGTCGATCAAGAGCGCCACGGCGGCGACCTGCGCGACCGTCGGCCCGAAGTTGTCCCGTGCGACTACGTAAGCCCCACCGGCACGCGTGTAGACCATGACGATCTCCCGGTAGGAGAGCGTCACGAAGAACAGCACGATGAGCAACGCGAACGTGACGGGCAGCACGAGCGTGAAGGCCGCGATGCCTACGTACTTGACCAGCTCGACGAGCATCTCCTCGGTCCCGTAGGCCGAGGAGGAAATAGCGTCGGGAGACAGCACGCCCATCGCCATAAAGCTCCCGAGCCGCTCTGTCTCGAGCTGTTCGGTGACAAGCGGCGGCCCGAGCAAGCGGTTTTTGAGGCGGTAACCAAGCGGCTCGGGGAGCGTCACCCTCCCCTGGGCGCGGGTCGCCTCACCCTGACGTGTGGTCGCCTCGGTGACGGCGCCGGCGGCTTCGCCCATCGTGCTCATAGCGGTCGGGCGATTTGTGCTGAGTGCCGCGAGCCTGTTCCATGGTCCCTGATGCGCGTAGTGGTCGTCGGCTGTGGGCGGGTGGGCTCCGAGCTCGCAACCATCCTTTCCAAGGAAGGCCACGACGTGGCCGCGATAGACAAAAACCCGAGAGCGCTCGAGCGGCTGGCGATGGACTGGGGCGGCAAAGGGGTCGTCGGTTTCGGCTTTGACAGGGACGCCCTGGAGTCTGCCGGGATCGCGGGCGCCGACGCGTTGGCCGCTGTTACCAGCGGCGACAACACCAACATCCTCACGGCTCGCATCGCGAAAGAGACCTACCTCGTGCCAAACGTCGTAGCGCGCATATACGACCCGCGCCGGGCCGTAATCTACCGTCGGCTGGGCATCCCGACGGTCGCGACTGTCACCTGGACGGTAGACCAAGTCGTGCGCCGCCTGCTGCCCGACCGCACTGTCACCGAATGGACCAGCCCGGACGGTGCCGTCGCCATGGTAGAGAGAGCGCTGCCCAGCGCCTGGGTCGGTTACCGTCTGGACGACGTCGAGCTGCCCGGCCGGGCTCGCCTGGTCAGCCTGGCCCGGGGCGGCAGGTCGGTCGTGCCCAAGCCGGGCTTGATAGGCCAGGAAGGCGACGTGCTCTACCTCTCGGTCCAGAGCAAGGCACTCGACGAGATGGAGGAGCAGCTCGCGCAGGGGCCGCGGACATGAAGGTCGTCATTGCGGGAGGCGGCAACGTCGGTACGTACCTGGCAGCGGACCTCCACTCCGCGGGGCACGAGGTCCTGGTCATCGAGATCGACCCCGTAGTGGCTGCTCGAGGGGCAGGCTTGGGTGTCGAGTGGATGGTGAGGGACGCCTGTGAGTTTTCGGCGCTCGACGTGGCCGGCCTCGCCGAAGCCGACGTTGTCGTGGCGGCGACAGGCGACGACGAAGACAACCTGGTCGTGTCCCTCCTCGCCAAACAGGAGTTCGCCGTGCCACGCGTGGTGGCCAGGGTCAACCACCCGAAGAACCACTGGTTGTTCAACCAGACATGGGGGGTCGACGTCGCCGTCTCCACTCCCCACCTGCTGGCGGCCATCGTCGAGGAGGCCGTATCGGTCGGTTCGCTGGTCAGGTTGCTCCAGCTCGAGTCGTCTGGCGCCCATCTCGTCGAGGTCACGCTCGCGCCTGAGTCGCCGGCCGCAGGGGCCGAGCTGTCCAGGCTCGGGATGCCCCGCGACGCCACGGTGGTGGCGGTGGTCCGGCGGGAACACGTCGTGGTCCCCCGGGGGGACACTGTGCTCGAGGTGGGCGACGAAGTCCTCGTGCTGGCGTCGCCTGACTCCGAGGACGCCGTGAGGGCATTGCTCGTCGCCAAGCCTTCGCAGTTAGAGCCCCCCCTGGTCGCGCGGGTAGCGGGCAACCAGGCGAGCGGCGACCCCGAGGTCTGAGGGCTCCCGGGTCGTGACCGGGACTGGCTGGCGTGGGCTCTGGGCCCGCTCGCACCGGGCCGCCCGGGGTTCGGCAGTCGCGCTGGCGACAACGGCTGCCCTTACGGCGATCATGGTGACCGTTCGCGGCCAGGTGACCCCGGCGACAACGGCGCTCGTGCTGGTCGTCCCAGTGGTCGCAGCAACCTCCGTCGGTGGGTTCGCCGCCGGGATCTTCGCGACATTCCTTTGCTTCGCGGTCTACGACTTCGTGTTCATCCCCCCCTACTACACCTTCTACGTAAACCACCCCGAGGACTGGGCGGCGCTTTGCGTTTACGTCGTGGTGTGCCCTCTGGTGGCGCGTGTGCTCGCGGTGGCCAACGCCGCCAGGAGCGAGGCACACCGCAGAGCCGACGACGCCCGTCGCCTGTTCAATACCTCTGAGCTGCTCGTCCAGGACCTTCCGACCCCGAGGCTGCTCAACACGATCGTGAGCTCGGTCAGGTCTGCCTTCGGCCTCGAGGGTGCCGCCCTCTTGTTGCCGGCAGCCGGCCACCTCGACGTCGTGGCCTCGACAGGGGCCCCGCTGTCCGAGGCCGAAGCGGCGCGATTGTCGCTCAGCACGGGCGGCCCGGTCAACGTGCTGCCTGCCGGCACCGACCCTGCAAGCCTGCAAGCGGTGGCCCTTGTCGCCAACGGCAAAGCAGTGGGGCTCCTTGCCGTGCGCGGCGCCGGGGCGTCCAAAGCTCAGCAGGAGCTCCTCCACGCCTTTGCCAACCACCTTGCACTTGCACTCGAAAGGGCCGCGCTGCGTGAGGACGCCGTCAAGGCAAGGCTGCTCGAGGAAGTCGACCAGCTGCGGGGGGCGTTGATGGGCGCGGTCTCGCACGACCTCCGCACGCCCCTCGCCACGATCAAGCTGTCGGCGTCGGCTCTGCTCGAGGTCGGGCCGATGCCGTCGCCGGGAGATGTGAAAGAGCTCGCCGGGCTGATCGACGCACAGGCCGACAGGCTCGAACGGCTCGTTTCCAACCTCCTCGACATGACCCGGATCCAATCGGGCACGCTCGAGCTGCGCCGCCAGCCCGTGGCGGTCGCCGACCTCGTCGAGGAAGCCCTGCTCATGCTCGGCCGAGCGGGGAGCACGGCAGACGTGCAGTGGGACGCGCCCAGCTACCTGCCGTTGGTGGACGTGGACCACGTCCTTATCCGCCAGGTGCTCGCCAACCTGATCGACAACGCCTTGAAACACTCACCTCCGGGCGCGCCCGTCTCGGTGTCCGCGACCCTCAGCTCGGGAGGGAAGGTCAAAGTCAGTGTCTGCGATTCCGGGCGGGGCGTGCCTGCGGCTGCCCGGGCAGGGATTTTCCAGACGTTCAACACACGGGCATCCGGCGGCCAGGGCGGCCTCGGCCTCGCGATCGCGCACGCCTTTGTCGAAGCGCACGGGGAAACGATTTGGGTTACCGAGGTCGGGCGCTCGCAGCCGGGTGCCAAGTTTGTATTTACGTTGCCGATAGCGCACGAGCTCGACGACCCAGAAGACCGGGGCGTGGGCAGGGTCTCGTCCTAGAGGTCCCGGCCTGCGGGCTCTGTGCGCACTCGCTGCGCAACCAGACGTTGCCCCTCACGAGCCCGCGGGCGCGACCTCCACGTCCATCGGGAAATTGAGGCCCGTGCTCGTGCCGGCGATCGTCCTTATCGGCTTCGGGGACCCCGACTTGGACAGCTCGCTCTTGGCGAACTCGACGATCGTGCTGCTGCCCGTGTTGGCGACCCACACGTCGCCCGAGGAGTCGATGCTCATACCGTCGGGTGCGTTGAGGCTGTTGGACGTGCCCGCTGTGATCGTCACATGGGGCGTCGAAGTCCGCTTCGCAAGCTGGCTCTTGGCAAATTCCACGAGAGCGCCGCCTCCAGAGTTGACTACCCACAAGTTGCCAGCCGAGTCGAACGCCAACCCGGACCGGGTGTCGTCCCCGAGCGGGCTCACGGGCAGGTTGAGCGTGACCGCGGGAGCGGGAGAGGCTTTGGCGAGCTGGCTTTTCGGGTACTCCCATACGCCCGGGCTCGTCGGCTGGTCGTTGTCCGAAACCCATAAGTTGCCCGAGGAGTCGAGCGCTACTCCGTAAGGCGTGGTGAAATTGCTGTTGGATATCGTGACTTCGGGAGTGGGGGAGCCGGATTTGGCGAGCTGCGCCGCCGAGTACTCCACAACAGTTGTCACACCCGTGTTCGCTACCCAAAGGTCTCCTGCCGAGTCGAACGCAAGCCCGCCGGGGCCGTTGAGGCTCCCATTGCTGTCGGGGGAAATAGTCACGCTCGGCAAGGGCGAGTGCCCCGCAAGCTCGGCCCGCTTGTACTCGACGAGGGTATTCGTATTGGAACTGCTCACCCACAGGTCGCCCGCGTGGTCGAAGGTGAGGCCTTGCGGGGCGCTCAGGCCTTTGGAAATGGTCTGCCAGGGATGAAGGTTGCCGCTCCCGTCGAGGCGGTACGACATCACGGACCCGTTGGCGGCGATGCCGCTCGACCCCATACCGCCATAGTTCACAACGAAAACAAGGCCCCCGGGCACCGGCGCGGCGCCGGCGGCCGCGGGTGCGGGCACTGTCGCGGCGGCTATCAGGCCAAGTGTGGCGACTAGGCCGCCAGGTGTTCGCGCCCAACCCCTCCCCGACAAAGATGTGCGCCGCGCTGGTAGGCCTTGACGGCAGATTTTCGGCTTTCCCATGTGCCCTCTCCCGCTCCCCTCGTGTCCTTGGACTTAGCGCCACACAGCCCAGCGCTGTCCGAGCGTAGCGCCCTCTCGGGGCGCGCCCTACCCTGCCTCCCCGGCCTCTCCTTCACCGCCACCGCCACCGTCATCACCATCGCCGCCACTGAGGCGTCCCGTCTCGTGCCGGGCCATTTCGAGCAATACCGCTGTTGCGTCGAAATCGCGCGAGACCCGGCCTATGAGCCAGGCCGGCAAGTACTGAGGCCCTCCCGGCCAGCCATGGCCCCCGCCTTCGATGCTGTAGAGGACGACCGGCGGGTGGCCCGCCTCCGACCACGTAGTCCTCGTGAGGTGCAGCCGCCGTTCACTTATCGGGAACGAGTCGAACTGCGGGGGGGCACCGGTCCCCCTCGCCGCCGCCCAGTCGGAGGCAACGGCCTCGGCGCCCGCTACCTCGCTCTCTTGGTCGCCAACCCCCCGCCCTGTTGACCGGGCACGGCGCCTCACCAGCCATCCGGCGAGACCTTTGCCGCCTGCCCGGCCGCCTTCGAAGGGCATGATCGGGTCGGCAGTCCCCTGTACAGAGACGAACGCGCAGGAAGCACGCGGTCGCGGCACCGCCCTCCGGCTGGTCACGCGTGCCGTCCCCGACACGGTCATGACACCGGCAGGAGAAACCAAGCCCTGGCGAGCCAGGTGCTCGACGAACAATGCGCCGTTCGACAACCCGACCAGGAAGAGGGCCCCCTTCCGGGCGGTGCCGTCCTCCACCAGTCTGCTGACCAGCGCGTTGACAAAAGCGGCGTCGTCAGCGCGCCCGGGCGCCGTGGGATGTGGCGCGCCATCCCAAGCTTGCCCGGTACCGTCCGGGAACGCGACGGCAAAACCCGCCGCTGGTCCCCGAGCGGCCAATCCCGTAAAAGCTGCCATGTCCCGGCCATTGGTCCCAAGGCCGTGGAACGCCACGATGAGAGGGGCACCCGCCTCGGGAGCCGGCGCCAGCCAGTACGACCGGTCGAGGTCACCACCGCCAAGCCCGGCGTGCACGAGCCCTTCGGCGGGTTGCCAACGACGGCCGCGCCGGCCGGTCACATCTCGGTCAGGTTTGCCCATTTCCTTTCGGCCCAACGACGTGCCCCAAACGCACCCGGTTGCCCCTGCCAGGGCTTGTTCATCTGTCGTTCAGGGACGCTAGCAGCGCCTCCGGGCACCGCCTGTCAGATGAGCCGCGAGGAAGCCTGCCGGCTCGCGTCGACCGTCCGCTCGAGGAAGTGCTCGATGGCGAGCAGCTCGTCGCCGTCACAACCCGCGAGGATCTCCCTCATCGATTTGCTCATCCCGGCGTAGAGCCGCCCAACGTCCCCGCGCCGCCGCGGGTCGACGCGGACCAGTACGCCGCGCCGGTCAACCGGGTCGCGCTCGCGTGTCACCCACCCGGCGCTTTCGAGCCGGTCGACAACGCCCGTCGTTGTCGCAGGGTGCAGCCCGCAGCGGGCAGCCAACGCGCTCGGGCTGAGCGGGCCGTGGTCCTCTATCACGTTGAGCGCGCCGAAGTCGACGTCGCTCAAACCGAGGCGCGCCCCGACGCGACGGTTGAGGAGCGACATCTCGGTCCCGAGGTCGCGTAGATGGTCACGGATCGCGCCGTGCAGCGCCCGGAGGCGACGCGGCTCGTCAGATGGTACGGTAATCATATGATCTCGAAGTCAAATAATACGGCCACCCAGCCCGCCGGTCCCGCATGCCGGCTCTTCTCCTGGCTGGCCGGGCTCTTCGTCGTCGGTGCCCTCGTAGAGTTCTTCCTTGCCGGCCTTGGCGTGTTCGAAACACAGCAAGTCGGGACGAAAGCTGGTTCGACCCTGACAAAGCACGCTTTTGACAACAACTTCGGCCCGCACATCGTGCTCGGCAGCATCCTCGTCGTCCTCACCATCGCGCTTGTGGTCGTGGCCCTCGCCGGGCGGCTGGAGCGGCGGACGAAGCTGATGAGCCTCGTGCTTTTCGTCGTCATCGCCGTCCAGGCCGCCCTCGCCGACAGCGGCCCTCCAGCAGTCCGGGCCTTGCACCCCTTGCTCGGTGTCCTCGCGCTCGGGACCGGCATCCACCTGGTGGTAGCGACAAGGCGCAAGCCCGCCCCCGCGTAGCGCTGGGCCAGGTGTTGAACCCCGCCCCTGCCTACTGCGTTGCCGGACGGGCGCAGGCGCCACGCTACGCGGCAACCGCCCGAAGACGAGGAAGCAGCGGCGCGGCCCCGGGGAACCTGCCCTGGCGCTCGCTTAAACTTTGAGGCAGGCAAAAAAGACCTGCCGGCACGCGCGCCGGTGGCACGTTTGGCTGGGATGGGTGGCTGGGATGGCAGGCTCGCGCCGAGAAGAGACGGCGTTGTGAAGGTTTTGAGTGCGACGATATTTGCCGCAGCAGCGTTACTAATCCCCGGCGGCGTACAGGCGGCGGCGCAAGAGACAAGCGTTAATGGTCTCGTCCCCATCGGGCCGCCGGCATTGTCCTGGGGCGCCCCGAAGGCCGTTGACCCCTCGACTGGCGGGTGGTTTTCTCTGGACTGCCCCGGTGCGAGCATCTGCTTCGCCGTCGACGGAGCCGGCAACAGGCTCATGTGGACCGGCGAGCACTGGGCCAGCGCCGGGCCTGCGAGCAGCCAGCCTCGTGGGGCTCCGCGAGTCACAATCTCGTGCGCCAATAGGCAGTTCTGCGTCACCGTTGACGCCTCCGGCGGCGCTTCGGTCTACGACGGGAAGGCCTGGGGCCTGGCGATGGAGGCCGACCCCGTCGGGTTGGAAGATGTCTCCTGCCCGAGTAGCAGCTTCTGTGCGGCGGTTGACATCGAAGGCAACGCCGTCACGTTCAATGGGCGCAGCTGGAGCGCACCCGTCCCTCTCAGCCGGGAGGGCTCCCTCGATGGGGTTTCGTGCCCCAGCACTCACTCCTGCTTCGCTCTCGACGACAACGGTGATGTGTTCAGCTACGACGGGGCCGCATGGCGGGGGCCTACTATGCTGGGCCCCGATGCCGGGACGGGGGCAATATCGTGCCCGACCAAGAGGTTCTGCATGGTCGTGGAGCCCGGGGACGACATCGTCACCTATAACGGCGCCCGCTGGGGCCCCGTCCACCATCTGACGATCGTCAGTTTAGGTGGAGCCGGCAACTCCAACCCAACCGGCCCCCTCAACGGGATCTCGTGCGCCAGCCCGACATTTTGCGCGTGGAGCGACACGGAAGGAAATGTGTACCTTTACACTGGGAAAAACTGGGGTTGGATCCAAGCCATCGACCCACGTGCCGAAATCACGACCCTGTCCTGCCCGGCGACGGACCTGTGCGTAGCAGGCGACGAGGACGGCAACGTCATCATGGGTACTCCGTCTCGCCGGCCGATAATTCGTTATGTGGTTAGCCGATGACCTCCTTCCCGATCATGATCAACCGAGAGCGGGAGTTTGACTGCAGTTGCAGGTGCGGCGACAAGCGCTACCGGGACGGTCGAGGTGACGGGGGCACGTCAGCGCGACGTGGAAGCTCGCGAGCCGCCTTGCGGCCGAGACCAACAACGAGGACGGGCAGCTTAACCTGAAGTACTCCGCGAAGTTGGCGGATTTGCTGATCATCGCGATCGGGCAGACGCGTCCGGGGAAATTGCCGCCCGGTACGCCGCACGCAGGCATCAACCTTGCGACGACACGCGGGCTGCCCGCTGATGTCGCCTAAATTGCGTCCGGCTCGGGCGGTGATCAGACCCGGATCACCTCGACGCCAGGGATGGCCTCATAGTCATTGTCCTGGGTGACGACCGGGATCTGCTCGACGATCGCGGTGGCAGCCACAAGAGCGTCGAGGATCGGGGCCCGGCGGCCACCGGCG
>DATJMJ010000008.1:0-10963 GCA_035508795.1 Acidimicrobiales bacterium | reverse complement strand
CCCGGGAACTACGGTCCCGTGGCCGTTACTCTTGCTGCTGCTGCACCGTCACCATCAACCCGACTGGAAAGGCCTCCCTAACCCATGAGCGACCCTAACGATTGGAACCGGCAAATTATCGATGAGTTCCGCGCAAATAGCGGCCGGGTGAGCTCCTTCGGTGAGGTCACGCTCTTACTCCTCCACACCAAAGGTGCCCGTACCGGTACCGAGCGCATCAACCCTCTCGCCTACCAACGGCTCGGACCGACATCGGTAGCGATATTCGCATCCAAGGCCGGGGCGCCCAACAACCCCGACTGGTACCACAACATTGTCGCCAATCCTGACGTTACAGTCGAGATCGGGGACCAAACCCACAAGGTCCGTGCTCGCGTCGCGTCGGGCGAGGAGCGTAGCCAGATCTGGGAGAGGCAGAAGACAGCCGTCCCCGGTTTCGCCGACTACGAGCAGAAAACGTCTCGCCAAATCCCCGTGATTATCCTGGACGAAATCTAAACGTAAGGGCGGCACCCCACCGCGCCGCGGCGCCACCGCCCCGGCACCCCGCCGCCCGCTTGCCCGGGCACCGCGCCGCCCGCTTGCCCGGGCCCCGCCGGTCGCGGACTTCGGTGCGCCGCGCATCACCAGCGCTTTGCTGGCGGGCTGGGTGCGCACCCGGCATGGGACATTCACCAATATCCCCAACATCGCCCGGCTTGCTCTTGGCCCGGGCCAAATGCATATCTCCAATGGTGCCGGCGGATACGCCCTCTTGGTAACGCAATAACGGCGCGGACGCGGCGCGGCTAAATCCACATGAGGCCGCCGTTCCGCGCCCTAAGCGCGAGCATTTCCGCAGACCGCAGTTTGAATATCCAATGGGCCCGCGACGACATTGTCACATTTACCAACGCATGCCGCGAATTGCCCCTTGAATTGGCGAGGCTCGGATAATAGGTTCTGGACCGAGCGCAGAACTTCTCCACTGAGCAGCTGCTCAAAGCAGCGGGATCACTCCTTTGAGTGACATTGGCGGCTCAGCCCAGAAAGTGAGCAATGCAAATGGCCCTCGGTATGCGCGCCGATAAAGGTGCACCTCTGCCAGCACAATTAGTTGGGATCGTGGCGTGGAAATTGACGGCAGGAGCAAACGTTGCCGCGCGCTGACCGCGCCGGAGGGCACTACCGCCGACAGCGCCCCCAACCTGCCCATGCGCAAGCACCACGCCCCGACTACGTCGGTCAGCACTTTGTGCGGACACGTGTTCGCTACTTGGCCGAAGGTACCGGCGGTACTGGTACCCGCAATAGAGCCGCGCGATCGACGGGCTCCCGCAAACGAGCCCCCGGGTCGTTAAGGAAAAGTGCCCAACTTGTTGCCGTCCTCGGAGCCATCGTCGCCGCTACTCTCACCGGTACTGCGGCGGCCGAGGGCAATAGTTCCAATGGGGTCTGGCAAGGTGGCCCAGGATGGTGCGCGACGCACTATTGCGGCTGGCGGAGTACGACGACCTCGAGCTCGACGACCACAAGCGCGGGTACTTCGACTTCTCCTTCCGTAACCTCGACATCGGATAGCCCAACATCGCTGACGAGCACGTCGACGACACTGACGTCGACCTCGACGTCCGAGGCAGCCGTGACGACAGCGACGACACTGCCGACAGCTCTCCTGGCGTCGCCGACGGTACCCGTTGCTGCGCTCATGGCCGCCAGCGACTTCGACAATAACGTTACGGCCTGGGGCGTCCTGCCCAACAGCGACGCAATCGCGAGCACCATGGCGTCCTATGAAAAGCAATCGTCCTGGGTGAATACTCAGCCGATGTACTATGCGCCCCTCGGGGCACCGTTGGTTGCGATGAACGTCAGCCCAGGCTGCAACAACTTCGTCGGGGTTGGGCCGGGCGAGGTCCCCTCCGAGGTGCCGATGCCGAGCGAGGTCAACCTTAACGGGAGCAGCGACAACCCGCTGATCATCTATTCGAGCCTTGAGGTATACGAGCTATGGCAGGTCTCGGAGGACAGTCCCACGAGCTACTCAGCTTGTTGGGGCGGGGCCGCACCTCTGGCAAGCTTCACGGGCGTTTTCAACGGTACTTTTGGCATGTCTGCCAGCGGCATTTCCTACGCCGCCACGATCATCAGTGAAAACGACGTTAAGAGCGGGGCGATCCGGCACGCCATCGCTGTTGAGCTCCCCTACTGCGACGGCTACGTCGCCCCGGCCGTGCGGGGGGACTGTGCCAACACGGGCGATCCGGCGGGGGCGCCCGCAGAAGGCCAATGGTTCCGCTTCGCCCCTGGCACCACCTGTGGGACCGCGTGCAACAACCCATTTGCCGACTTGGTTTTCCAAGCCATCAGCACCTACGGGATGGTCGTGACCGACAACACCGGCGGATCCTGTGCGGCCCTGGTCATGGAGCAGCCAAGCGACTGGGCCGCTCAGGGCTACGCCGGAGAAGATCCCATCACGGCCGCTCTCGACGGTGCCCCGGTCTACTCGGTGGTCGCCGGGCTCCCGTGGGGAGATCTGCAGGCGATAAGCCCCGTCCTCGGAGGCGGGTAGCACACCGAGAACCCGTTTTCGGCTGACGCTCGCCCATTTTCCGCCGCATTGCGCCATTTCGGGCGCACTGTGGCCATTTTCGACGAACTCTGGTCGCGCTTCGACAACGCTGTTGCGCTTGGTGACGGTTTTTAGCGACCAAGCGCGCCCGGAGTTCGCCATCGCGACCAAAGCTCACAAACGAGATATCTGACCGCTGGCAGCAGGGCAGCAGGGCAGCAGGGCAGCTCAGCAGCAGGGCCGCTCGGCGGCAGGGCCGCACGGCAGCAGGGCAGCAGGGCAGCTCGGCAGCTCAGCAGCAGGGCGGCAGGGGCAGCAGGCCGGCAGGGCGTCGACCCTTCAGGGAGCTGGGAAATACGAACACCGGTGCCCGCGGGCCCGCTCGGCAGCGGCCTTTCGACGTCGCGCCGCCCGAGGGCCTCCAGAGCCCTATGAGGGATTAGTCTCCCAACCGATAACAACCTTGCCGGCGACACCTTTGTCGAAGGTTGCCCAAGCCTCGCCCGCATCTGCAATGTCGTAGCTGCCAGTGATAAGAGGGCTTATCGAGATCCCCCGGCGGGCGACGTCGAAGAGCATCTCCTGCAGGTCGGGCAGCGGGAACATCCAGGCGCCCCTGACGTCGAGCTGCTTCTGGATGATCGTCGCCTGCACGTCGAGCTCATTTTTGGCGTCTCCAAAGCCGACACAAACGACACGCCCGCGCAGCGCCGCCAGGGAGAGGGCAAGAACACGTCCCTTGGCCGACCCCGAGCTTTCGACGACTACGTCGGCACCCCGGCCACCCGTGAGAGCCCGGACCTCCTCGCCCAGGGCCCCGCCGGCGGAGGCCAAGCCAGTGGCAGAGGGACCGGGGGCGAAGGCGGAGGCCGGGTCATGAGCCGGCCCGGGCCCGAGCTTTTCAGCGAGGTCGCGGCGAGTTTGCAAGGGGTCAAAACCCACCACGTTCGCACCCGCGTGCATCGCGAAGTAGGCCGCGGCCAGCCCGACAGGGCCCAGCCCGACGACGGCCACGGTGTCGCCGACGCCGAGCCCGGCCCGCTTGAGAGCCAGGTAACCCGTACCGGCGCCGCATGTGTAATAGGCAGCCTCGGCGAACGAGACCTCGTCGGGGAGGTGTACGCAGTCGCGGCTCCGGGCGAGCATGTAGTCTTGCATCGCACCCGGGCGGTCGAGCCCGTAAACCCCCCATTTTTGCTGGCAGTTGATGTCCCACCCGCGCCGGCATTCCATGCAGTCCCCACAGCCGCCCATGTGGTGGACGGCCACCCGGTCGCCGACGTGGAAGGCACTGACTTCCCTGCCGACCTCGGCCACCACACCCGCCGGTTCGTGGCCGGGCACGACGTCCGGGTCGGTGACCAAGCCGAAGATCGGCCCTCGCCTTTGCTCGGGGGCCGGCCGGTAGTGCATGTGGAGGTCGCTCCCGCACAGCCCCGCGGCTCGCATGGAAATGAGGACTTCGCCCGGCCCGGGGGCCGGCCTTTGGACGCTCCGTACCTCGACTTGTCGCCCTCCCGGTAGGAAAACTGCGCGCATCGTCACTCCCCCGCTCGCCGCCGGTCGTTCGCCCGCGGCTCGCGCGGTGGCATCCTCACGCCGGCGCCACCTGCACCTTGACCTCGCCCCTGCCTGGCTCGCCCATGAGGACCGCCTCGGCTTCACCCAGGCCGACCGTCCTCGTGATCAGCGGTGCCAGGTCGAGCGAACCGGAGGCGGCAAGGTCGACCGCACGCCCGTGCGTAAGCGGGTTGAGGTGGGACCCCACGATGTCCAGCTCACGGGCGAAAAGGTCGAAGGGGCTGATCGAGGTTTTCAGCGAACTCGGAGCGGCACCGACGACGACGACCCGGCCGGCGTTACGCACCACCGCCATCGACTGCTGGAAGGTGTCCTCCACTCCCGCGGCCTCGAACGCGACGTCCACTCCCCCGGGCGCGAACCCCGCCGGCCCGGCGATCGCGCCGGCGACATCCCCGCTTGAGGGGTCAAGCGTCGCCGCTGCCCCGAGCGACTCGGCTAGTTCGCGCCGTTCGCGCTGGCGGGTGACGAGGACGACCTTTGCGCCGCCAAGGCGTGCCAGTTGCGAGAGGAGCTGTCCGACCACGCCTCCACCGAGCACCGCCGCCGTTTGGCCCGGTGTGACCCTGGCGTGGTCGATCGCCCGCAAGCAACAGGCGAGCGGCTCGCACAATGCCCCGAACCCGGACGGGAGGTCGTCGGGCAACGCGTAGGCCTGACGCTCAGGCACCACGACGTAATCTGCCAAGCCGCCGTCGCGGTCCACGCCTACCGCGTGAAGCGAGAGGCAGTGGGCGACCAGGCCGAGGCGGCAATAGCGGCACTTCATGCACGCGATGTTGGGGTCGACGGCGACGCGGGTGCCGGCTGCGAGCGAGGAGCCAGCGCCGGCCTCCACCACGGTCCCCTCGACTTCGTGCCCGAGGGTGACCGGTGGGACGGCCGGGTACTCGCCGCTTATCAGGTGGCGGTCGCTGCCGCAGATGCCCGTCCGGCCAACCTGGAGGACTACCTCGCCCTCGCCGGCGGCCGGCTCGTCGAGCGTCTTGAGCGAGACCGACCCGATCGTTTCCAACCTCAGAGCACGCACCGGGTCACCCTCTCACCACCTTAACAGCAGGCTGGCGACGTTGCGCGGCCCGAGGATGACACTGGCCGAGCCTCCGGCGACGGGCACCGGGGTCGACTCCACCTCGTCGGGGTGGGCCAACCAGGCTGCGGCCAGGGGCCGGCGGAGGTCGATCGTGAGGCGCTGTTCGTCGGGCCTGAAGTTGAGCAAGCGGACGACGATGCCGCGCCCATCCTCGGTCACCTTGGACCCAACGACGAGATCCGCGCCTTGTTTCACCTCGATGACCGCCTCCTCGGGCGTCCTTGGCGGCCTTCGGTCCCGCAGCACCAAGGGCGGTGTCCTCACCTCGGCCGAAAACCGCACCGCTTCTGCCCGGTCGAGGTGGCCAGGCATGCTCGTCAGGCTGTAGCGGAGCCGGATCTTGCCGTCCTGAGCTGCCTTGAAGTTGACGAACCAATGGTTGTTGAGCGCCCAGGACATTATGACCGGGCTCTTTTGATCGATGTGCTCCACGACTCGCCCTGTATTGACGGCGCCCAAGTGCACGAGCGGGGCGTCTGCCGGCACGAGGACGACGCTTTGGGCTGGCCCGTCCACCGCCACCCAGCCGAGGACCGGGTACCAGCTCCTCACGCTGCCCGGGAGTTGCTCGACGTCGGGCTCGCAGGGCAAGCCATTGAAGTCGCCCGCGAACGACGTGGCCTCGATGCCCAGGGGGAAAGCGAAAAAGACACTTTCGGGGTCGCTCACGGCCACTTTGTCGAAGAACCAATCGACGTCGAGGCGCCGCCTGCCCTGCCACAACGTGTAGGTGCAGGTTGCCGAGCGCACGCCCGGCCCGGCCAGCTCGACCGAGACACGGGAACGTCCTCTTCCGACCCTTGCCGGCTGGACGTGTACTTCCGAAGGGCCCTCGTAGGTGAAATCGACATCGTCGCGCCAAGAACCGAAGTCTTTGGCGGAGAAATCCGGTTCGAACAACGCCTCGCGGCCGCCCGCCGACGCAACCCGTTCGTAAACGTACTGGCCCAGTTTCCAGCCCCGGTACGTCCCGGCCAGGTCCTGGCCGGAGGCCTTGTCCACCCATTGGACGAGCCCGCCGCTTTGCGGGTCGACCTCGATCCTGTAGCTTCCGCTTTCCGCCCAGTTTGGGCCGCCCCTGAGCTCAGCCGCCGTGCCGCACTCGGAGCGGAGGTAGGAGTAGCCGAGGCCGGGGACCCGGCCGGCGAACGTGACCTGCTCCGACTTCGGTTTGTCGCCACCCCAGGGGACGCCCTCCGGGAAAAACATGTCGAGCACGCCGACGGGAGCCGCCCCGCCCCGCTGCAGCGGTTCGTCGACGACGACGTCACGCTCCCACGGGAGGGTATTGAGGACGAGCACACCGCGTTGTTTGTCCAAGGGGTAAGCCTCTTCCGGGGTCAGGTCGCCCAGGTTGAACCTGCCGGCGGGGCTACCCTCCCCGAGGGCATGGGCGACCTTGCCCGCTGTCTTGGCCAGCATGTCGTGCGCCGACGCGGATGCCCTGAAGGCGTAGCCCGCTTTGGCGTTTTCCTGACCCTTGGTCCAGGGGTCGTGGGGAGCAGCGACGCTCGCGTACGCACCCCAGGTGTGCTCGTCGTAAAGGCTCACTTGCTCATGGGCCTCGTTTGCCTCGGCCGAGGAGTACGGCAAGGCACCCCAGTTCTTCAATTTCACCCACGTACCAAGCGTTTCGGCCATGCCGAGCACCTGATGGCACTGGCGCGCCACAGTCGTCTCGAACGCGGTCGAACCGACGCCGTCGCACCACCAGTCCATCCATTCACCTGTCATCACGGGCAACTGCGCCTGGGATTGCCGTAGTATTGCGGCGAACTCCCTGTGGGCCACCAGCTGCATCCGAGGAGATCTCCCCGACTCGTTCCATTCTCGCACGAAGTCAGCGATCACGAGGTCGGGCGGGCCGTTGTCGACACGCATCGGATGTGTCGACTGGAAAAAGAGAAAGTCAAACGGGTAGTCGTCGCGGGCTTGCAGTTTGTCGACAAATGTCGACACTTCTCGTTCTGCGAACCGCCAGTCGCCTAATTTCAGCACGCTGCGGCCAAACAGGTAGTGGTAACCGTTCCAGCAAAGCAAACGGCGCCCGCTAGGCGTTTCCCACCAAAAGGCCATCGGGTAAGGTTTCGGCACCCCGCCGCGCACCGGGTTGATCGCCATCGAGAGAAAATCGACCCCCATGTCCAGCAGGAGATCCGAGAAAAGCCAGGCAATCCCATTGACATCGGACTGCATTGCGGTCGAGATGTCGAGCCCCCACTCCTCCCGAAGGCGCCGCACGGGCCGCAAGCTCCGGAACATCTGCTCGACGCCGAGGAGCGGGGTGAAGTTGTACTGCATCGCCCCGACGTCGAGGCGGCCCAACTTGTGCCACTTCATGAAGCGCTCGACTTGTGCGGCGCTGGCGTTTTGCAGGTACCTCTCGGTCGTGCCCGTCCCCTCGCACGTCCAGCGGTACTGGGCAGCCTCGGGGTAATCCGACGTCTGCTCGCACAAGGCGACGGCCTGGTCGACAAAGTCACCGTGCTGGCGAAAAATAAGGTCCTGGTGGTCCGTAAAACCGATGTCGGTGTGACTGTGGTTCAAGATGTAAAATACCTTGATATCGCCCACTTCTTCTCCCCTGTGCAGCCGCCTGTCCCGCTGGCGAAAAAGGCCATCGCTTGACCTTTCGGCAAACCTTGTGCTAACGATAACACAGTGTGATTAGCAAGTGCGGCGCCAGCCGGCGCAGCGAGCGCGGCCGCACCGTCGGATGACCAAGGTCGGCGAGGCCCGCCTCTATTCGGCCCAGCCCTGCTACCCTGCGGCGGGCGAGCAGGTCCAACGAGGGTGGGACGCCCTCGCCCGGCGCGTCCCCGGCGGCGTCCGCGCCCTCGCTCTCGACGGGCCGGCCGTGGCGCCCTGGGCCGAGGTGGTCACGGGCCTCGGCAAGGCGCTGGAGGAGCATGGCCGGAAGGCAACTTTCGCCAGCACCAGTGCCAGGTTCCTGCCCTGGCGCAGGGTGCAGGAGCTCACCTCTTCCTACGAGCTGCGAGATGACCCGGACTTCGACTTCCTCGCATCGGGCCGGCTTTCGGACCTGTTCGCCTCCCGCACCCCTCCCGAGGCTCGCGACGGTGAGCTCTCGGTGGTCTACGGGCCCGGGGCCGGCCTGGTGCCGCACGACGCCCTGTGGTACATGGACCTGCCCAAGCGGTATGCCGAAGCCGCCGTCACCTCCGGCGGCGGCACCAACCTGGGCCAGCCGCCCGGGACGGGGAGCGCGACCACCAAGCGGCTTTTCTACATCGACTGGCCACTTTTGGACCGCCATCGCGACGAGATGATCGAAAGCGTCCAGATATGGGCCGACTTCCAGCGGCCGGAAATGCCGAGCTTTCTCGACGGGCATAGCCTGCGTAAGACCCTGGCCCAGCTCGCCACCATCCCGTTCCGCACTCGCCCCACCTTCAACACCACTCCCTGGGGAGGGCACTGGGGACAGACGAGGCTCGGCTACAACCCCGGTGCAGCAAATACCGCCCTCGGTTACGAGCTGATCGCGCCCGAAGCGGGCGTGCTGGTCGGCGATGACGACGGCCCGCAAGTCGAAGTCCCTTTTCAGCTCATCGTTTCCTGCCACCCCGTACAGATGCTGGGCGAAGAGGTCCATAGGGCCTTCGGCACCTCGTTCCCCGTCCGCTTCGACTACCTCGACACCCTGGGAGGCGGCAACCTTTCGGTGCACTGCCACCCCCAGGCCGAGTACATGCGGTCGGTGTTCGGCTGGCCCTATACGCAGCACGAGTCCTATTACATGATGGTGGGTGGGCGGGAAAACGAAGTTTTCCTGGGGTTGCACCAGGCCACCGATGTGAGCTCGTTCGAACGCGACGCCCGTCTCGCCGACGAGGAAGGCAAAGCTCTCGATGTGCGGCAGTACGTGGCGAGTTTCCCGGCCCAAGCTCACGACCTCTTCCTCATCCCGAGCGGCACCCCCCACGGCAGCGGCGCGGGCAACGTCGTGCTCGAGGTCAGTGCAACGCCGTACCTGTACTCGCTCCGCTTTTACGACTGGCTGAGGCGCGGCCGCGACGGCGGTTTCCGGCCGGTGCACGTCAACCACGCTTTCCGTAACCTCGACCCAAACCGGAGGGGCGAGGCGGTAAAGCGGGATCTGCTCCAGCCCCCTCGGGCAATTGCGGGTGGCCCGGGATGGGAGGAGCAATTGCTCGGGGCCCTCGCAGAAATGTTTTTCGAAGTCAGGCGCCTCAACCTGGAGCCCGGGGCCATGTCGGCGCAAACCACTGGCGGCCGGTTCCACGTGCTCAACGTGGTCGACGGGGACGGCGTCCTGATCGAGATGCCGGGGGGCCGGGTCGACTCGCTTGTTTACGCCGAAACCATGGTTGTGCCTGCATCGGTTGGTGATTACCTGCTGCGCCCGCTCGGCGCGAGCCGCGTGAGGCTGGTGAAGGCACTGGTGCGTTGAACACCGTACAGAGCGCCGCCCCCGTCCCGGTGCTCGAGATCGGTGGTACGCACGTGACCGCAGCGCTCGTGGAGCTTCAAAGCGGCACCGTCACCCCAGGGTCCCTCCGGCGGGCGACCTTGTCGCCGTCGGGCGGGAGCGAGGAAATCCTTGCGACCGTTATTTCTTGCGGGTCGGCGTTGCCCGCCCGCGCCGGGCAGGGCTGGGGGGTGGCCATCCCGGGGCCGTTCGATTACGCGCGCGGCATCGCGTGGTTCGAAGGAGTCGGCAAATTTGAAGCGCTCTACGGCGTCGATGTCGGCGCCGCCTTGGCGGGAGGGCTCCCGGGGCCCCCCGGGCCGGTAACATTCCTAAACGATGCTGATGCTTTCCTTTTGGGAGAGTGGCTTTTCGGCGCTGCCGCCGGTTCGAGCCGCTGCATCGCGCTCACTTTGGGCACCGGGATCGGCTCCGCTTTCCTTGCCGACGGCGAGATTTGCCAGAGCGGGCCCGGTGTCCCTCCCGAGGGGAGGGCCGACCTCTTGACGATCGGCGGGCTGCCGCTCGAGGACGTCGTCTCGACGCGCGCCATCGAGCGTGAGTACCGCTCCCGCACCGGCGAGGCGACTTCGGGGACGGCCGAGATAGCGCGCCGGGCCCGTGGTGGCCAACCCGCCGCCCTCGAGGTGCTTAAGGACGCTTTTGTTGCCTTGGGCGGGGCACTGAAACCCTGGTTACGACAGTTCAAGGCCAGCGTCCTCGTGGTAGGGGGGTCGATGTCAGGGTCTTGGGACGTGATAGGCCCGGCGCTCGTCGATGGTGCCGGCGCCGCGAGCAGTGGTGGCGGCGGCACGGCGGAGGCGGAGGCACCGGTGCTGCGGGTAGTGGTGGCGGCCAACCCCGAGCAGGCTGCGTTGCTCGGGGCTGCCGCCGCCGCCAGCCGCAGGAGCACCCTGACATGAGGGCCACCGACCGGCGGAAAGACGGCCCCCTCCCCCGGCAAAAGGCCAGCCTGCCCCGCCAGAGTGGCGGCCTGCCCCGCCAGAGCGGCGTCCTCTCGCGGCAGCACGGCGGCGTCCCGACGATGCGCGATGTGGCAGAGCTGTCGGGAGTGAGCGTGATGACGGTGTCGAGGGTGTTGCACGACGATGCCCGGATCACCGAGACAACCAAGACCCGTGTGCGAGACGCCGTCCGGGAGCTTGGCTATGTCCGCAACCTGACCGCTCGCAACCTCCGCATGGGACGTGGCGCCGGCGCGGTGGGCCTGGTGATCGGCAACCTTGCCAACCCCTTCTACTCCCAGCTGGCAGTCGGCATC
>DATJMJ010000007.1:0-3783 GCA_035508795.1 Acidimicrobiales bacterium | reverse complement strand
ACCGGCGGGGGCGCCGGCTGCCACCTGTTCCCAGGGAGACGGGCCCTGCGCGACGGTCTCGGCGGCGGCGCGGCCCTGGTCAGTGAGGGAATAGCGCCGCTTGCCCGTGGTCGTCTCGGAGGTGACCAAGCCCTCGTCTTCGAGTAGTTGCAGGGTCGGGTAGATGGAGCCTGGGCTCGGCCTCCAGACGCCCTCCGTGCGCTCGCCGAGCTCGGCGATGATCTCGTAGCCGTGCATGGGCCGCTCGGCGAGCAGCGCGAGGATCGCGCTGCGGACGTCGCCCCGCCGTGCCCGTCCCCATCCTCGGCCGGGGTGGTGCCCCCACCCTCTGGCCCCCATCATGGGCCCGCCGAACCACGCCGGGCCTGGCCCGGGGGTCGCGGTGCCCTCTTCGTCACCGCCTGTCCAGGGCGGCGGGCCCCACCAGGCGGCCCCGCTTCGTCCTCCTCGCCCTCGCCGTCCGCGACGGCCGGGCTCCTGGCCTTGTTCGTAATCGTCGTGCGTGTGCATCTAAATGCTCCTCCTGGTCCTTTCAACCATTTGTATGTCCGGCTGCCTCTGGGTGGCCTCGAGACACTATATCGCGATATATCGTAATGCGGCAGGAAAGGCCGCTTTTGCGGGAGGAGCGAGTCGCCCGGAGCTCACCCCGCCTTGTGGCGCCCGGGACCGGGGCCCCCACCGCGCATGGCCGCTGGAGGCGGCGGAACAATCCAGCCTCACCCGTTGTTCCACTTATCCCAAGGTGGCGAAGGCTGCCACCGCAGATCGGAGATCAGATGTCAGAAATCAGCCAGACGCTGCCAGTACTGCCCTTGACCTCGGGCGTCGTATTGCCCGGGATGGGCTTCACGATGGCGCTCGAGACCGAAGAGGCGCGGGTTGCAGTCGAGGCGGCGGGTTCGGTAGGAGGACGGTTGGTGCTGGTGCCCAAGATCGAGGGCCGCTACGCGTCAGTGGGCGTCGTGGCCGAGGTCCTCGAGCTCGGTGAACTGCCCGGCGGGCAGCAGGCGATGGTCGTGAGGGGCGTCCAGCGGGCGGCTCTGGGGACGGCTGTGCCCGGCACGGGTCAGGCGCTCTGGGTCCAGGTCGACCCGGTCGACGAGGCCGAGGCCACGCCCGAGCTGGTCGAGCTCGCCCGGGAGTACAGGGCCGTCCTCGAAAACATCCTTTTGTCCCGTGGAGCGCGCCAGCTCGCCGAGCGCCTGCGTGACGTGACGGGCCCGTCCCAGGTGGCCGACTTGGCGGGCTACTCGCCCGACCTTTCCCTGGCGCAAAAAGTGCAAGTCCTCGAGACGGTTGACGTAGCCGAACGGCTTCGGCTCGTCCTCGGCTGGGCCCGCGAGACGCTCGCTGACCTGGCGCTGCGCCAGCAGATCAAGACCAGCGTGGAAGAGGGCATGGAGAAGACGCAGCGCGAGTTCATCCTGCGCCGCCAGCTCGAGGCGATCCGCAAGGAGCTCGGCGAGCTCGAAGGCACCGCCGACGACGGCTCGCCCGAGCACTACCGGAACCTGCTGGCAGGGCGCGAGCTGCCGGACAACGTCCGCACGGCGATCGAGCGTGAGGTCACCAAACTCGAGCGCACCAGCGAGCAAAACCCCGAGCACGGCTGGATCCGCACCTGGCTCGACACTGTCCTCGAAATCCCGTGGGGCGTGACCTCGGAAGACCGCCTGGACGTCAACGAGGCAGCGCGAGCTCTCGATGAGGACCACGATGGCTTGGAAGACGTGAAGGAGCGGGTCCTCGAGCACCTCGCGGTGCGCGCGCTCCAAGCCGAGCGCGGTCTTGTCCCGGTCGGTGGCAGGGGAGCGGGTGCGATCCTTGCGCTCGTCGGCCCTCCGGGTGTTGGGAAAACATCCCTCGGTGAGTCCGTAGCCCGCGCCTTGGGACGCAAGTTTGTGCGCGTCTCGTTGGGCGGGGTCCATGACGAGGCGGAGATCCGTGGCCACAGGCGTACATATGTCGGCGCGCAACCCGGGCGGTTGGCAAGGGCACTGCGCGAGGCGGGCACGATGAACCCGGTGATCGTCCTCGACGAAGTCGACAAATTGAGCGCCGATTACCGTGGTGACCCGTCCTCGGCCCTGCTCGAAGTGCTTGACCCGGCCCAAAACCACACTTTTCGGGACCACTATTTGGAGGTCGAGCTCGACCTTTCAAAAGTGTTGTTCATCGCCACGGCCAATGTGAGCGAGACGATCCCCGGGCCATTGCTCGACCGGATGGAAGTGATACGCATCGATGGGTACACGGAGGAGCAAAAACTCGCCATTGCCCGTCACCATTTGCTCCCTCGCCAGCTCGAGCGCACGGCCCTCCGGCCGGACGAGGTGGAGATGACCGACGATGCCCTGCGGGCAGTATCGGGCGACTACACACGTGAGGCCGGTGTACGCAACCTCGAGCGCGAGATCGGGCGCCTCCTCCGCAAGGTGGCGACAAAGCTGGCCAATGGCTCGCTCTCGGCACCGGTAACGGTAGATGTAGGGGACGTGCGAAAGTGGCTCGGTAGGCCGAAGTTTTTCTTCGAGGCGGCCGACCGCACGAGCGTCCCGGGTGTCGCCACCGGCCTGGCCGTCACCGGGACGGGCGGCGACGTCCTGTTCGTCGAGGCTACCTATATGGACGGCCCCGAAGGGCTGACCCTTACGGGCCAGCTGGGAGACGTCATGAAAGAGTCGGCCGAGATAGCCCTTTCTTTTGCACGCTCGCATGCCAGTGAGCTTGGGTTGGACCCTCGGGCGTTTGTTGGGAAGCGCTTCCATGTTCACGTTCCTGCCGGGGCAGTCCCCAAGGACGGGCCTTCGGCCGGGGTGACAATGGTCTCCGCCATCGTGAGCTTGCTGTCGGGCCGCCCCGTCCGCCCCGTTGTGGGAATGACCGGTGAGGTCACCTTGCAAGGCCGCGTGCTCCCGATCGGTGGGGTGAAGCAAAAGGTCCTTGCTGCGCACCGGGCCGGCCTGGCCGAGGTCGTCTTACCCGAGCGCAACGGGCCCGACCTCGAGGACGTGCCCGAAGAAGTGCGTTCCCAGATGACGTTCGTCTTGGCGAAGGACGTTGACCAGGTCCTCGCTGCGGCTCTGTCGCCGGAGGGCCCGGCGGCAACCGGCCAGGACGAGCTCCCTCTCGCCTCGTAGCCCGTCCGGGTGCCCGGACGGGCGGCGCCTGGGCGGGGCTGGCGCCTGGGCGGGCTGGCGGCTGCGGGGGGGGCTGGGTTGCGGCCCGCCGTCGGGCTCCCGGCCGTTGAGCGACTGGGCGGTGGGCGGTGAGCGGCTTGAGCGCGAGCGAGCCGTTCATCGACGACTCTCCTGTTCGCACAGGGAGGGGATCAGGTTCGCTCGCACCTCCGGGCGCTCCGCCGGGCCCGTCATAGGGGGACTCGTGACAGTTGCTCGGTGCGCGACGCGCTGCGCCGGGTGTGTTGTGGCAAAAGTCGGCCTGCCAGGCTCATTTCTGGTCGCGCTTGATGCAGCTGGTCGCGCTACGAGTGACAAAATCATGACGAACCGCAACCAAAGAGCTCAGGCGCGACCAGAGTTGGCCTAACCGTGCAACCGAAGGCCGTCGGCCGGTGGCTTGGTGCGCAGAAATGCCGATGTGCCGACGTGCACCGGCGTACCCGGCGCTAACCGGGCCGGTGAGCCGGCTGACCGCCCGCCAACGTGGGGCCTCGGCACTCGGCCTTTCGGTCCCCGGCCCGCCACCCGCGGCACGCTGGCCGCGGGTCCCGTACTCTGGCCGTCGCGGCTGCGATCATTGTGTCGTGAGTGTCGACGC
>DATJMJ010000006.1:0-77082 GCA_035508795.1 Acidimicrobiales bacterium | reverse complement strand
GCCGCGTTTGCCGTCTCGGACAGAAGGCTCCGCCACAAAGCGAGGCCCCGGTCTGCAGGTTCAAAAGATTAACCAATCAAAGACTTCAGTATCGAGGCACCGACTGCTCAGCGCCGGTCCGCAAGCCGATATGCGCGAGCGTCCTTGTAACGCAAGTCAATTCGAGCCAGCTGGAGGAGCCTGAGGCCCTATTTCGATTGGGCGCCGATGCCTCGCGAAGCCCCGCGGGCCTAAAGTCCTGCGTCCAGAGACTGCCCTGGTCGCCAATCGCTCACATTTTGCTTTACTCTGGTCGCGGTTCGTAAAGCCGGTTGCGCTCCGAGTGCCAAAACCACCTTGTAGCGCAACCAGAGTGCGCGAGCGCGACCAGAGTGCGCCTGTCCGTCGACATAGGGGCTACCAGGCTGAGCCCGGTGGCCTTAATCGCCAAGCCGCCGGCCGCCGACCACCGGCCACCAGTGACGGGCGGTGGCCACGGGCACTGGCCACTGGCCACTGGCCAAGGGGCCACGTTTAATTACACCGACCAGCGGGCGATTTCGCGCTATCCACGGCCACGGCGGGGCCCAGGCTGGCCGGCAGCGGCAGCGAGTGGACAAGGACCAAGCGATGAGTCGTGCGCGTGAGGGCCACGTAGAGCTCTCCAGCTGAATGGGCTGCCGGCTCAACCACTACCACGCTGTCGAACTCGAGCCCTTTGGCTCGCTCGACGTCGAGTTCGGCTACGGAGCGGTCGAGGACGTCCGTCTCGATGGTGCCCACCGTGCCCGGGGGGAAGATAATGGCCACCGTTCCCGGTGCGACGGCCAATGCCTCACGTTGGGCCGCTTCCCGGGCCGTTCGCGCCAGCTCGTCGGGCGACGCGGCTATCACCACCGGGCCCTCGCCGCATTTGCGTACGGCGATGGGCGGCCGCAGGTCGGGGGCGAGGTCGGCCAGCACCGAGGCGGCAATGCACATGACCTCCTCGGGTGTCCGGTAGTTGATCGTCAGTTCGAGGACCCGGTGCCGCGCAATGGGAGCGGCGAGAGCGCATACGGCAGACCAGCTGGTAGCAGACCAGGGATGTTTTGCCTGACCAAGGTCGCCAACCAGGGTCATCGACCCGGTGGGGCAGCGTCGGGCCAGCATCCGCCATTGCATCGGGGTCAGGTCCTGGGCTTCGTCGACGATGACGTGCCCAAAGGTCTCAATAGCCGGGGCCGCTTCTTCGGTCTCGTGATGCGTCTCGGTCACCCGTTGGGAAATCTCCCGCAACTGCTGGAATGCTTCGGGCGACATCACCTGGCCGGTGCGCCAGGTCTTTTGGCACATGGCTTGCCCGCACTGCCATTGACCGTGCGAGAACGATAGCTCGGACCCGCACGACGGGCACTCGGGCAAGCGCCCGAGGGAAGCCAGCACCCGCTCAAGGTTTTCGCCGAGATCTGGAGCAGTCTTCCGGCGCCGTCGGTGCCTGGGTACGACCGGCCCGATAAGGGCAGCGGCTTCGTCCAGCAGCGCGAGATCGTGCTCGCTCCAGCCCGACGACGGCTCGGTACCGGCAGCCCGCAGGGCCTCGTGCACCAACGCCTCGGGGGTCAAAGGGGGCCACAGCCGGTCGGCGAGAGCTCGCACTTCGGTTATGCGCCGCAGCTGGTTGATGACCTTGGCCTGGTCGGGCGTGGGCCGTCTGGCCAGTCCCGAGCGGGTGGCGCGACGCTCGGCTCGCTCGACGCGGCGCCATAGGTAACGGAGAAGGAGGCCTTCGAGCTTGACCCGGCCGGTCCGATAGGTCGGCTCGGCCCGCGCTGAGGCCAGCAGGCGAGCACTGTCGGCCGGCGTGAGCGCCAGCCGGTGGATGGCGTACCCGACGTAGGCGACCTCCTCGAGCGGCCGCGGGTGTGACCGCACTATCTGTGACATACGGTCCGCCATCGTGCGATCGGCCTTGACTGCCGCCACGGCGGCTGCGTCGGTCACCACCTCCGCCCCCGCCGGCGCGGCGACCAGTCCCGCAGGCGTCGACAGGCGGACGCTCGTTTCGCCCAAGCCGGGCAGCACATCGCCCACGTACCTGCAGAACACCGGGTTAGGCCCGACCACCAGCACCCCTTGGTGAGCCAGGGGGAACTGGTGGGCGTACAAAAGGTAGGCCGCCCGGTGCAGCGCCACGGCCGTTTTGCCAGTGCCCGGACCGCCCTGCACAACCTGTACGCCCCGCAGGGGCGCCCGGATGACCGAGTCCTGCTCGGCCTGGATGGTAGCGACGATGTCGCCCATGCGACCGGTACGGGCTTGCTCCAGGCTCGACAGCAGGGCGGCCTCGCCCACCAGCCCGGGGCCGGCGTCGCTTGCCCGACCGGTGAGCAGCTCGTCGTCGACCCCAACGACGTCTCGGCCCTTCATGCGGATATGGCGGCGTCTGACCACTCCCCACCGGTCGGCGGTGGTGGCCCGGTAAAAGGCCTCGGCGCTCGGAGCGCGCCAGTCGACCATCAAGGGATCGCCCGCCTCGTCCGGTACGCCGAGCCTGCCGATGTGGAGCCGCTCCTCCATCTCGGTGTCGAGCCGCCCGAAGCACAGGGGCCGCTCCCCCACCCACAGCGCGGCACGGCGGGCGAGCGCGAGCTGCACGCGCGCGTCACGGTCCACCCGGTCCGCCACTGAACCCCCCCGCCCAAGCCCGAGCACCTCGTCCGCCAGCGAAGCCGCGCTCGCCCGGAGCTGTTCCAAGCGCGCGTAGGCACGATCTATGTGAACCTGCTCGGCGTTCAGTTCCTCGACAACCCCCATCCGGTCCCCTTCCGCGAAAACTGGAGGAAGTTTGGGCCCGGCGACCGGCTTGCGGCAAGAGCCTCCATTGGGGATAAAATGGTTATGCAAGGCGGTTAACGACGGGCAACGACCGCTGTCTCCTCGGTCAAGTCTTTTTGAAGTGACGAACTTCGAGCAGCTGGCAGGCTTTCTTCGCCGCCGCGCTTACGGCGCCGCTCTCCGGCGGGACCGAAAAGGGCCGGTAACCCAGCCAAAATCGGTGGAAGGACCTCTCAGAGCCGGATAAGCCCAGCGCTTGTAGGGGTAAATCCGCAGGTACCAAAATAGAAGTGACGCAACCTGTCGTCGTCGAAGTCGACGTGGAGCCACTCACACCCCGCAACGCGAGCGCCCTCGGCAGCGACCTGCACAAGACGAGCCCCGGTACCTTTGCCTCGCGCCTCGAGGGCAACCATTACATCCTGCAGCCACGCGTGGGCATAGCCGTCCCAGACAACGTTTACGAACCCCACCAGCCCGCCCTCCCGGCGCGCCACGACCCAGCCCAGGCTGTGGCGATCGACAAGCGCTCGCCAATCCCACTCGTCGTCGGTGTACTGACGGGTACCGAACGCCTCGGCGTGGAGCGTGTTTAACTCAGTGCTCGTAAAAGCCCCCCTCCATTCGAAGCCGGCAATTTGACGCCCTGGCACGCTGACGTTGTACCACGGCAAAACGGTCCGGCCGCGCAATTTATATGCGCAGGCCACGTCACGGACCGCCGGTTTGGCGAACCGCTCGATATGTCCCGTGTGGCGGCACATGCCGGATTCTCGAAGTTTTGCCCGGGAGTTCAAGGAGGCCTATGGCGAGAGGCCGGCCGGCTATGTCCCCCGCCGGCGCGTCCCCCGCCCGCGGCGGGCCGCCGCCGGTCCCAGGGTGCTTTGTCATGGACTGGGCGAGGCGTCGTCTTTTTATCCGCGCCGGCGGACCGGCCCTATGGTGTCGAGGCCATCCTGCGCGACCACTCGGGTAACACGCTCAGCCTCGTGCAGCCCTTCGCCTACGGAGGCACCGAGGGCGCAGCCCCCTGAGAGGCGGCCCGCTCGCCGCCTGGCGCCCAAGGCGCCCAGGGCGGCCAGTGCCCTCGGAGCGCCTGGAGCCGCCGGGCAAGGTCTCCCCACCCTTCTTGTCAGGCTGTGCCTGACGCTGTAAGGTAACTCCTGACAAGAAGGGAGGGGCTATGACGAGCGTGGAGTTGGTCGCCTCGTGTTCGTTCTGCCTGAAGGCCAGCAACGAGGTCGAGACAATGGTGGCCGGAGCGGGGGTTTACATCTGCAACGAATGCATCTCCCTTTGCAATGAGATCATCGCCGGCAAACCGAAGCTTGCAGAGAGCGCACAGCCCTGGGACGCTGCGGCAAGCCTCCCGGAGGTGCTCGACAGGCTCCCGAGGATCGCCCGCCTCGGGGACGAGGTCGAGCGCAACCTCACCCATTGGGTCCGCAAAGCCAGGGAGATGGGTGCCACTTGGGCCGTGATCGGGCAGTCGCTCAACATGGCACGCCAATCGGCCTGGGAGCGCTTCTCCGGCGAGGAGTAACCACGTGGTCACTTGTTGGCGGGAGGCGCACCCGCTCGCCGGTTACCTCGTGCGCGTGGCGCCGCAAGGTCCCCCCGGGTTATCACTCGTCGAGGCAGGACTCTGTCGAGACAGCCGTGGTGCCGGCGCCCTTCAGGAGCGGCGCGAACTCCGAGCTTGCGAGGGCGTACGAAGTGGTGGGCCTGTCCGGCGCGATCGCGAAAGCGATGCCGACTACCTGGCCCTGTGTGTCGACGAGCGGGGCACCGGAATCCCCTTTAGCCAGTTGGGCGGCGAGGACGTAGACCCACCGGTCGGTTTCGTGCGTGCCGTAAAGGTCCTCGCCCTGCGCCCTCACCAGGTTCGCGATCGCCGCCGGCTGGACGGCCAAAGGGTCCTGGCCGTTGGGGTGCCCGAGCACTGCGCCCTTTTGGCCGACTGAACCGGTAGCGACGTCGAGGGGCGGCTCCCCGAGGCCGGGCACCGACAGCAGAGCGAGGTCGACGTCGGGGTTGAAGAGCACGACGGTCGCCGGCTTGGTGAAGCCGTTGGGGAGCAGGACATAAGTGGCGCCGCCGGGCTCACCCGCCACGACGTGGGCGTTGGTGGCGACGAGGTCGGGCGCCACCGTGAACCCGCTCCCCTCTTGGAGCAGGCCGCAGGCGTTGCCGAAGACCTTCACCGTCGAAGCTTCGGCGGATGTGAGCACTGTCTCCGAGAGGGGGTCGTCCACAGGGGGTTTACCGGTGTACTGGCTCGGCCCAAACTCGTCGAAAACCTGAGGGAACCCGTCCTCGCCTACCAACCGCTGGAGCGAGCGGAGCGGGTTGGGAGGGTTGAGGCCGACGGCGTGGCTCTCGTTGCTCACCCACTGGGCGATCACCGACCCGGTCGCTAGCTCAGACACGGTGCCGGGGACGGCGGCGAGGGAAGGCGCCAGCAGCCACACTGCCGTCAGCACCCCGACCGCTCCCAGGGCGGCCCCGACGGCTCGGTCTGCCATCCGGGCACCGCCGAAAGGAAGGACACGGTGCAACCTCGACCCGAGCGCCAAGCCGATCCCCTGGCCTACGAACCCCGCCGCCAGCAAGACGACAACCGCTAGGGCGACCCGGGCGACCGACCCGTTGACCTTGAAGAACGTGACGATGGTGGGCATGAAACGGACCGCCAGGTAGAGCCCGGCGGCCAGGCCTACCCATGAGAGGACGCGGGAAAAGAACCCGATCCGCCAGCCGCCGAGCGCCGCCAGCGCCGCGACGATGATCACGCCGATGTCGAATGCGTTCACGCGAGCGCCAGCAGCCTCGCCACGGTCAAGAAGCCCGTGTGCCCGACCATCCGGTGGTCGGGCCGCACCGACTGCCCGTCGATGTGCCAACTTCTCTGAAGGATCTCGACCGTCTCAGCCATCGCGAACCCGGCACCTTCGAGCGCCTCGCGCAGCGTGATCACCTGGAGCACGGTCGGCAGGTACGAAAGCAGTATGCCTCCCGGTTGCAACGCCCCTGCAGCGTGCTTCACGGCGCGCCACGGCTCGGGGAGGTCCAGGACGACGCGGTCAAGGCCTTTGTGGCCGATGCCCTCGTAGATGTCGTGCACTTCGACGTGGTACTTGGACAGAGCGGGTTGGCCGAGGAAGGCAGTGACGTTTTGGACCGCCCGGGCAGCGAACTCGGGCCTTATCTCGTACCCGGTGACGTCGGCGCCCGCCCTGAGGAGGGCCATCGACATCGCCCCCGAGCCGAGGCCCGACTCGAGCACCCGGGCGCCGGGGAAGATGTCCGCCATCATCAGCGCGGGCCCGAGGTCCTTCGGGTAGATGACCTGCGCTCCCCTCGGCATCTTGAGGACGACCTCACCGAGGGTCGGCCGCACGGCGATATAGCGGGCGCCGCGGGTCGAGCGGACCGTGGTCCCCTCGTCGTGGCCAAGGAGCAGGTCGTGGGGGACTACCCCTGCATGCGTATGGAACTCGGCCCCGCTTTCCAGCGTGACCAGGTAACGGCGCCCTTTCGAGTCGAACAGCAGGGCTCGCTCACCCGGTTGGAAGGGCCGCCGCGGGGTCTGGGCAGCCGCGTCGTCAGGAGCGCCGGCGTCGCTCACGGTGCGCCCGCTTCTACCGGGACCGTCTCGCGACCCCCGGCGCCTTGTTGGGACTTTGCGGCGCTCCGTTTTACCAGCCGGCAGAAAGCGCA
Source organism: Acidimicrobiales bacterium (assembly GCA_035508795.1). GTDB lineage: Bacteria > Actinomycetota > Acidimicrobiia > Acidimicrobiales > Palsa-688 > DATJMJ01. Next base: position 70,566 of record DATJMJ010000006.1, on the reverse strand, counting down.
CAGCGAGGCGGTCGTGGGCGCTCCGCAGTTGGTACACGGGTGGAGGCCGGCTCGTTCCTCCTCGGCGACGTGCGACACGAGCTCCGAGGCTCGCGCGAGGAAGCCGCTGTAGAAACTGGCCTTGGTGCCGGGCGAGCGTTCCTCGATGGCGTTGAGGGCGTCCTTGTAGCCCAGGTGGCGGTTGCCCGCAGCCATCGGGCACTCTTCGACCTGGTAGTCGATGCCCCGGACGATGCAGTACGCCGCCGTCTCACGTTCGCTCAGGCGGACGAGCGGTTTGACCTTGCAGGGGAAGCCGCCACCGCCCGGGAGCATGGGCCGCTGGCGTGCCATGAACCCGAGGTCCCAGTGGAGCACGTTGCCGAGAAGTACGGCCGCCTCGTCGTCGAGGTTGTGCCCGGTGGCGACGACGTCGTAGCCACCCTCCAGTGCCGAGCGGTCAAAGATGTGACGCTTGGAAAGCCCGCAGGCCGAACACGGTGCCCTGCCGTCAGCCGCCGCCCCGGAGCGGACGTCGAAGCCGTGATCACCCGGGAGGTCGACTTCTGTCAAACGCACCGACCGCTGCTCGGCAAAACGACGCACGTACTCGGCGGACGGCCCCGAATATCCGCCTATGCCGAGGCCTATGTAGAGGCCGTCGGCCTGGTACCCGAGCTCGAGCAGGATGGCCCACAGCGCGAGGCTGTCCTTGCCGCCCGACACCGCGACGAGGCAGCGCTGACCCGGTTGAAGCATGGCATGGTCTTCGATGGCGCGGGCGACCTGGGTATGGCAGTAGGTCACGAAGCACCTGGCGCAAAAGGCGGCGTTGTGGCGGCGCAGTTCGATGACGGCAGCGGGCCCCCGGCACGCCCGGCACTTCACTGCGAGCCCCCCGAGACAACAGGGCGGATCTCGACCTCTGCGGTGTCGGGGACCGTTGCGTCACCCGTGACGAGCGTGCCGTCGACGATCACCAGGACCGCTTCCCTCGTGTACCCGAACCGCCGCACGAGAGGTGTGGCTCCCATCGGGCCGGGGATCTCTACCTCCCTTTTAGGGTTGCGGAGCAGGACCTTCACGGCGCCTCTTGTGGCCCGTCGGGGCGCGGTGGGTGATGACGATGCTGTCCCCGACGGCAAGCTTCTCGGTGAACACCACATCTTCTTTCTTGCGCATGACCTTGATGGCGAGTTGGAGGGCGAGCGCCCCGCCACCGAGGACGAGCCAAAGGGTCTCGCCACCGAACAAGCCGCGGCGCAGGCCTTTGCGGACCAGGTAGTCGAGGCCTGCCTTGACCGCCACTCAGGCCCACGCTTTGGCCGTGGGCGCCGTGAGCGGCGCGGCAGCGGTTGCGGGCTTCATCGCGTGCGTCAACCGCGGCGGATCTCGACGATCGTGGACCGGCGCCGGCCGCTACGCCGCCCGAGCCAGAAGGCGACCAGTACGACTGCCGCGGCCCCGCCGATGGCGACGTACTTGGCTAAAGGGACTTTCGCCTGGACCTGGGATTCCACGCCACCGGCCAGCTGGCGGACACTGTCCCTGATGTCGTCGGGGGTGACCCTGCCGTCCGGCCCGCTGCCCTTGGGCGCCTCGCGGCCCGAGGACCGTCCGCGCGGGCTCACTTCGAGGCCCCGTTGCGGATCTTCCACAAAGCGAAGACGGCGACGGCCACGCACAGGACAGCGCCACCCATGTAGGGCACCCACGACAGGTCGCCGGCAAGGTGCTGACCCGCGCCGTAGGGGGCGTTGAGGAGCGCTGTACGCGCCTCCAGGAAACCGCCCGAGCTGCCCGAGCCGATCGCGCCGGCCCCGCCCGGGAGTTGCACCGTGACGGCGTGGACCGACTGAGTGCTGCCGAACTCTCCCTGGAGCGCCCGCACGAAGCCCAGGGCCAAAAAAATTGTGCCCACAGCGAAGAGGAACGCGCCTCCGAGCCCCCAGCCGATCGCCTTCAGCTGGGCTATGACGGGCTCGAGCGTCTCCTGCTTGGCATACGCGACGACCAGCTTGAAGACGTCCTGTGCCCCGTCCTTCGCCCCCTTGCGCTGTGCTTTGCCGGCTGATTTGCCCGGGCCTCCCGTGCCGGGCCGCGCCCTACCGTGGGTGCCGCCGCCGGAGGGGGTGCCGCCCGGGGAACCCCCGTCGCCAGGTGTCGCGGACATTCCCTAGAAGCTAACCGGTTGTCGTCCCAAGCTGCACGATCGGGATTTCGCGCCGGCGCTCAGCCCGGTTCGAAGGCACCGAGAGCCGGCGCCTGGGGGTACTCGGCGACGTCCACGGCCACACGGTCCGTCAGCAGGGCGGGGTTCGCGACCGACAGAGGAAGGCCGTTGAGGACGAGGGAAAACACGACCGGCGACGACAGCCCCGGGTTGCCCGGCGCTTCGCCGTTCACGGGTAGGGCCCAGCCGGAGAGCGCCTTCACCCCGTTGAGGGAGCCTGTTTTCGCCAGGACGCGGCCTGCGGCGACGGTGCCGTTGAGCTCGTCGGTGAGGGTGCCCGACTCTCCCGCCACGGGGAGGTCCCGTACGAGCACCCCCGTCGGCCCTGACCGTTCGAGGGCGGCCAATAGGAGCCCGCAGGTCACCCGGTCGACCCTCGACAGCCCGCTCCCGTCCACGTTGACGAAGCCTTTGAGGGGAAACCCGTCAGCCTTCAAGTCGGCGCGCACGGCAGCGGTACCGGCCGCCGTGGTGCCCGACCCGAGCTCTTTCAGGCCGAGCTCTTTGGTCATGAGCTCCATTGCCGTGTTGTCGCTTTCCCGCAGCACCTCACCGAGGATGAGCTTGAGCGGCGGGGACACGAGGCGGGCGAGGACGGTCGCGCCGGCCGGGGGTGACCCCTCGCCGGGCGCTCCCCCGACTCCGACGCCTGCCTGTTCGAGCAACTGCGTGAGCACTCCGGCCGACTGCACAGGCGGAGGGTCGCCCGTCGGCACGAGCGATGGGGCGGTCGCCGTCCCGTCGTTTATGCCGACTGCGGAAAGAGGGCCAACGTCGCCCTGTTCGGCGTAGCTCGCCGGCCAGGAAGCGACGTAGCGGACCGAGTCGTACCTGCTCTCGTCCGCCAGGACCGAGCCCGTGACCTGACGGACGCCCGCTGCCTCCAAGAGCGCTACGAGGTCGTCGACGTTCGTGTACACCGGGCCGCTGTACTGAACGCTCGAGACGTACGAAGGGGTGCGCAGGAGAGGGTCCCCGCCGCCGACGAGGTAGAGGTTGCCGTCGACCACCCCCGACACCGGGCCGGCGGCGGCAAGCACGGTGGTCTTGAACGTGTAGCCCGGCCCAAGTTTGTCGAGCAGTGCGGTAGCCGTCAGGAGCTTCATGTTGGAAGCGGGCAGGACACGCAGCCCGGCGCCGTGGGCGTAGAGCACTTGCCCCCCCTGGGCGACCTCCGCGCAGCTGGAGCCGGCAGCCGAAGCCCCCAGCGCCGACGGGGACATGGCCTTGCCGAGCGAACTGGCAAGGTTGCGCTCGGCCCAGAGGTCCTGCAGGGTGAGCGGGAGCCGGCCCGGGGAGAGCAGCGGCGTTTTCATTAGGGGCGCGCCGCCTGTCCCGGGCGCCGTCGAGCTGGCGGCACCGTGGCCGGGCACAACGGCGGCGTTGGCGTTGCCAGGCAGCGTTGGCGCAGGCCCGAGCAGCCCGAGTGCCCCCACGCCTGCAAGGCACGAGGCCGCCGCCACTACAGCTTTGGCCGCCCTCCTCACTCCGAGCACCGTACGCGAGCCCCGGTGGATGTGGGAAGTCGGGCCGCCGTACGTGCTTTCCCAGGCCGTTGGGCTAACGTTGCGCGCAATGCCTCGCCTCTTGGTCGCCATCATCGCGGGCCTGGTCTCTTGCCAACTAGGGCTCCTTCTAACAACTCTCTACCTGCACCGGACGCTCGCTCACCGCGGCACGACGATGCGGCCGGCGCTTTCGTTCGTGTGCAGGGCGCTCATCTGGCTCTCCACGGGGATCCGGCCACGCGAGTGGGCTGCTGTCCACCGGCGCCACCATGCCTACACCGACGTGCTCGGCGACCCGCACTCACCCGTACTGGAGGGGTACTGGCGGGTGCAGTTGTGGAACATCGGCCTCTACAAGAAAGCGGCTCACGACCCTGAGACCCTTCGCAAGTACAGCAGGGACATCAAGGTGGACCGCTGGGACAAGGTCCTCTTCAACCACGGCTTCGTCGGCCTCGGGCTTGGTTACTGCATATTTTGGGCGTTCCTCGGTTGGGAGTTCGCGCTCGTGGCGGCCGCCGTCCACGTTGTCTCCTACCTCCTCCTCAATGCGGCCATCAACGCCATCGGGCACCAGTGGGGCAAGCGCCCCTACGTTGGGATAGCGACCAACAACCAATGGCTCGCCCTGCTCACCTGGGGCGAAGGGCTCCACTCGAACCACCATGCGGCCCCGACTTCTGCGCGTTTGTCGCTGGCGCCGGGCGAGGTCGACCTCGGCTGGTGGGTCATATCTCTTCTCAGGAAACTTCGCCTCCTCGAAGTACGCCATTCGGACGTGCATTTCACCGCTCTTGCGTTACAGGGCATGGGACGGCAGGCCGAAGGCGGAGGCGGTGGCGGCGGCCAAACGGACGACCCGGGTGGCGAGCAAAGCGAAGGGGAGCGCGAGCCCGAGCTTGTATAGCCGCGGGCTGACCGCCAAGTGGACATAGTTTCGGCGCTTTTTATCGAGAACTTCGAGCTACGGCCTGTACCCGGGCCATCGACGCGCGTCGACCTCTTCGGCGCGATGTTTTCCTTGCCGGCGCCCTCCGCGCCCCCGGTGACGATCACACCGCACCTCATCGTGCTGATCCGGTCGAGGCGGGAGGACCCGCCCAACGGGATCCTGGAAGTGATCTTCCGGGACGAGGAGGGACAACAGGTGGCCCGCAACGTCTCGCCGTTCAACGTCGAGCCTGGCAAGTTCACTTACCGTCTCGTACGGGGCGAGCTCGAGTACAAGCAGCTCGGGACGTTGGAAGCCCATTGCAAGCTCGTGCCCGACGGGCAGACGACGGTAGTCCCGCTGACCCTGTTGCCGCCCGTCAACAGCTAGCAGTTCCAACGGCCTGGCCCGGTTACATGGGGGGCCGGCGCGGCCCGGGCGGTCACGGGGCGTCGGCCACCTGCCTACCCGAGAGACGGCTTGAGGACAACCGGGCGGGCTCCCTGGTGCGGCACCGGCTCAGGCTGAGCCGGTCTCAGGTCCGTACCCCTGCTTACCTGCTCGCCGACTACCTGGCCCAGCCGGAATGCAGCACGGGCGGGTGTAGGTTGGCCTCATGACCGTGACCTCAGCCGGGCCTGGGACGGGCCCCTCCACCGACGGCCGGCGCCCGGGTGCCGAGGCGGCAATTCCCAAACCCTTGGAGGACGTGGAAAAGCTCGGGATCAACGTCATCCGCGGCCTGGCGATGGACGGCCCCCGCCAAGCAAATTCCGGCCACCCGGGGACGGCAATGGCGCTCGCCCCCTTGGCGCACGTCCTTTGGACGCGGGTGATGTCTTACGACGCGGCGGACCCCGACTGGCCCAACAGGGACCGCTTCGTGCTTTCCTGCGGCCATGCGTCGATCCTGCTCTACTCGATGCTCTACCTGTCGGGTTACGACCTGGCGCTCGACGACCTGAAGAAGTTCCGCCAGCTCGGCTCCCGCACTCCCGGTCACCCCGAATCGCACGAACTAAAAGGGGTCGAAGTGACGACCGGGCCTCTCGGGCAGGGTGTCGCCAATGGCGTCGGCCTCGGCGTAGCCGAGCGGGTATTGCGGGCGCACTACGGCCCCGAGCTAGTCGACCACTACACCTTCGTCATTTGCTCCGACGGCGACCTGATGGAAGGGATCAGCCACGAAGCGGCTTCACTGGCCGGGCACCTCGGCCTCGGGAGGCTCATCTACGTCTACGACGACAACCACATCACGATCGACGGGCCGACCGAGATAACCCTCAACGACAATGCGATCGAGCGTTTTGCAGCCTACGGATGGCACACCGAGGACCTCGGCGAGGTTGCGAACGACACCGGGGTGCTCGAAAGCGCCATCCGCAGGGCGATGGCCGTCGAGGACAAGCCGAGCTTCCTGCAGCTTCGCTCGCACATCGGCTGGCCCTCCCCCAAGTTCACCGACAACCCCAAGGCACACGGCGACCCCTTCGACCCCGAAGAGATCAAGGTCACCAAGGAGATCCTCGGCCTCCCGCCCGACAAGGCCTTCTGGGTGCCCGACGAGGTGATCGATTTCTATCGCAGAGCCGGCGCGCGTGGGCGGCCCGAGCGCGACGCCTGGGCGGTGCGCCTCGAGCAAAAACTTCCGGGCGGCAGCCCCGAGCGCGCCCGTTGGGACGCCCAGTGGCGCGGCCAGGCCATGCCCGGTTACGAGGAAAAGTTGCCGACCTGGAAAGCCGGCGACAAGCTCGCCACCAGGGCGGCGATGAAGGCTTGTTTGAACGCGGTGGTCGCAGACGTACCTGGCCTTGTCTCGGGCGCCGCCGACCTGACGGGCAATACGGGCACGATGCTCGACGGCGAGCCGACCCAGTCCAAGGAACACCCCGAAGGCCGTCTCATGGCCTTTGGCGTCCGGGAGCACGGCATGGGCGGTTCGATGGTGGGCATGGCACGCCATGGTGGGATCCTGCCGTTTGGCGGCACATTTTTCGTGTTCAGCGACTACATGCGCGGGTCTGTCCGGTTGGCCGCACTCTCACAGTCCAAGGTCGTCTTCCAGTGGTCGCACGACTCGGTGGGCCTTGGCGAAGACGGCCCGACCCACCAACCCGTCGAGCAGCTCGCGGCGATGCGGGCCATGCCAAACCTTTTGGTGGTCAGGCCGGCGGACGCCAACGAGGCCGCACAGGCCCTCCGGGCAGCGATCGAGCACGACGGCCCGACGGCCCTTATCCTCACTCGCCAGACGATCCCGGTGCTCGAGGGCACTGCCGAAAAGGCCCACCTGCTCCAAAAGGGCGCCTACGTGCTCGAGGGTGACGATCCTGCGCCCGACATAGTCCTCGTGGGGACAGGCTCCGAGGTTGCTGTCTGCGTCGGCGCCAGGGAGATCCTCTCTGCAGAAGGCGTCCAGGCACGGGTGGTCTCACTGCCGAGCTGGGAGCTGTTCGAGGCTCAGGGTGAGCAGTACCAGCGTGAGGTCCTCGGCGACGGGGTGCCGGTGCTGGCTGTCGAGGCGGCCGCCAGCTTCGGGTGGTCCCGTTGGGCGGACGACAGCGTATCGATCGACCGGTTCGGCGCTTCGGGCCCCGGCGCTGAAGTGCTCGCCTATTTCGGTTTCACTCCGGGGAACGTGGCCGATAGAGCACGGGCTTTGCTCACTCTGCGCAGCAAGGACGCCCATGCGCGAAAGGTCTCAGGAGCTCACTGAAAGCCTCACCCCAAGCCCATTCAAGAACAAAGGAGGGCAACAAACATGACGAGGTTGCACCAGCTCTACTCCGAGGGCGGCCAGAGCCCGTGGATCGACAACCTTTCGCGAGACGCGATCCGGGACGGGCGTCTGGCGAACATGGTCGATGAAGGTATCCGCGGCGTCACCTCCAACCCGACCATCTTCCAGAAGGCAATGACGGGCACGACTGTCTACGACGCCGATTTTGCGCGGCTCATCGAAGGCGGCACGGTCGAGCAAGCTTTTTGGGAAATGGCGACCTCGGACGTGACCAGTGCCCTCCAGATCTTCCACCCCCTCTACGAACAGAGCGGGGCCTCCGATGGTTTCGTGTCGCTCGAAGTGTCGCCTCGCTTGGCTTACGACACCGAAGGCACCATCAACGACGCCCGCCATTTTCACGAGACGATCGCGATGCCCAACCTGCTGGTGAAGATCCCCGCCACCGAACCCGGCGTGCCCGCGATCCGCCAGATGATCAGCGAGGGCCGCAACATAAACGTCACGTTGATCTTTAGCCTTGAGCGCTACGGGGAGGTGATCGAGGCCTATATCTCGGGCCTCGAGGCGTTCGACCGGGCCGGGGGCGACGTCTCCCGGGTGCACAGCGTCGCCTCGTTTTTCGTGAGCCGGGTGGACACCGAAGTCGACCGGCGGCTCGAGCGCAACATCAGCGATGCCTCAAAAGTGGCCAAATTGCGGGGGAAAGCGGCTGTGGCGCAGGCGAAGCTGGCCTACCAGTTGTTCCTCGAGCGTTTTTCGGGAACACGCTGGGAAGCGCTCGCCGCCAAAGGCGCTCATACCCAGCGGCCCCTTTGGGCTTCGACCTCGACGAAAAACCCGGCCTACCCCGACCTTCTCTACGTCGACAGCTTGATCGGCCCGGACACGGTCAACACGATGCCCGACGCGACAATGGCCGCCTTCGAGGACCACGGGACCGTCGCCCGCACAGTCGACACGGCCGTCCAGGAGGCGCACGCCGACCTTGGAGCGCTCGCCGAGGCGGGGATCGACATGGCCGACGTGAGCCGTCAGCTCGAGGAGGAAGGCGTGGCTGCTTTCGCCAAGAGCTACGACGAGCTCCTCCAGGCGCTCGAAGACAAGGCGAACGAGCACCAGGCGAAATCCGGCTCGTGAGCACCACCGCCACCGAAGAGCTACCCCAAAACGTCCTTGCCGAGGGGCTCGACACTGTAAAGCGGGCCCCCCCGGGCGTCCTCGTTGTCTTCGGGGCGTCGGGCGACCTTACCCACCGCAAGCTCTTGCCCGCCCTCGAGCGCTTGTCGAGGCGGCGCCTGCTGCCTGCCGCGTTCGCCATCGTCGGTGTGGCACGCACGGAGATGGACGACGACGGTTTCCGCTCGCTCATGAAGAGCGCCGTCCCCGACGCCGGCCCGGGGTGGGGCGAGATCATAAAAAACAGCATCTATATTGCGGGCGAGTACACCCATCCGGACACCTTCAGCCAGCTCCAGGAGCGCCTCAAGTCCATAGATGAGACGCTTGGGACGGGGGGCAACCGGACCTTTTACCTCGCCACCATCCCGGAAATGTTTGGCGAAGTCGCCACCGAGCTCGGCAAGTCCGGCCTAAACGAGCCCGAGCACGGCGGTTCGGCGCGCCTGGTGATCGAAAAGCCTTTTGGCCGCGACCGCGCCACCGCACGCGAGCTCGACACGACCCTGCACCAGTATTTCGACGAGAACCAGATTTACCGGATCGACCACTACCTGGGCAAGGAAACCGTCCAGAACGTCCTGGCGTTGCGTTTCGCAAACGCGATCTTCGAACCGCTCTGGACGCGCAATTACATCGACCACGTCCAGGTGACCGTGGCCGAGACGGTGGGTGTCGAAAAGCGCGGCAGCTTCTACGAAACGGCCGGGGCGCTCCGGGACATAGTGCAGAACCACGTGATGCAGGTCCTTTCCCTCACCCTCATGGAGCCGCCGATCTCGACCGACGCCGACGGTGTCCGTGGCGAAAAAGTGAAGGCTCTCCGTTCGGTCGTGGTCCCCAAGCCCGGGGACATAGCGAACGTCGCCGTGCGGGCCCAGTACGACAGCGGCTGGGTGGAGGGTAACTCGGTCGTCGGCTACCGCCAGGAAGAAGGGGTAAACCCTCAAAGCCAGACCGAGACTTACGTCGCGTTGAAGCTCTCGGTCGACAACTGGCGCTGGGCGGGGGTGCCCATCTACGTGAGGACCGGCAAACGCCTGCCCAAGAGGGTGACCGAAGTGGCGCTGCAGTTCAAGGCAGTCCCCCATCTCGCGTTCCCCAAGGAAGCCGCTCTCGGGCTCAACCCCAATGCTCTTGTCATGCGGATCCAACCCGACGAAGGCGTCACCTTGCGCTTTGGTGCCAAGGTCCCGGGCCAAACGTTCATGGTGCGCGATGTCCTGATGGACTTCTCGTACGGCGCCGCCTTCCTCGAAGAGACGCCGGACGCCTACGAACGCTTGCTGCTCGATGCAATGGTGGGCGACCCGACACTGTTCATCCGTAGCGACGAAGTGGACACGGCCTGGGGGATCGTCCAACCGCTCCTCGACGTGTGGGGGGCGGGTGACGCTCCCCTGGCCGGGTACGCCTCGGGATCGTGGGGGCCGCGGGCAGCTGAGACGCTCATCGAGCGGGATGGCCGTAAGTGGCGGACGCCCTAAGCCCCGGCTCGGCCGATGGCCAGGTGCCTCCGGGCTCTTTGGCCGGTGCTGGCCCTGCCGGGGATGGCACTGCCGGTGATGGCGGCGACCCAGCCGGCGGGCCCCAGGCCGTCCAGTCCTGGGAGAAGACAAGGGCAAACCTCGGCGAAGTGCTCGACGCGCTCCCCGAACTGAGGCGCAAGGCGTCCGCCCGGGAGGCGGGCACCCGCACGGCGGTGATGACGCTCGTCATGGTCGCAAGCTCGGACGTCGAAGTGGAGGACTTCGCAGCTTCGGTCAGGTCCCTCGGGGCCCATCACCCGTGCCGCGTGGTGATCGTGCGGCCCGACCCCGACAGCACGCCCGCCATCGACGCAAAGGCCTGCCTCTGGCAGGCACAACCGCCCGAGGCCGTGGGCCACCCCGTCTTCTTCGAAGAAATCCACCTCCGCGTCGGGGGCCAGGCGGCGTCCCATCTCGCGTCCATCGTGAGCCCGTTCGTTCTCGGGGACCTGCCTGCGGTGATGTGGTTCCCCTGGGACCTGCCCGATTCGAGCGACCCTCTCTTGCGCCTCGCCTCGGCGATCCTGGTGGACACCCGCGACGTCGGGCCGAACCCGTCGGCGCTGGCGCACTCGTACCGGACACTGCTCGAGCTGGTCAACCACTGCCCGGTCGTCGACCTGTCCTGGGTGCGGCTGCAACCGTGGCGGGAGCTGCTGGCGGGCCTGTTCGAGCCAGAGCACAACCGCGCCTTCCTCCCCGAAGTCCGCCTGGCCACCGTGACGGGGAAGCCCGGCCCGAGGCACGTGCTCGGTGGGTGGCTCCTGGCGCAGCTCGACCTGCGGGCGCGCGAGGTCGTGCTGAGCGACGCCAAGCACGTCGATATCACGCTCAAGGCCCAGCTCGGCGACGAGACGGGCACTTTCCAGGTGCACCGCGACGACTCGACGCGAGCCGTCTGGGCGACTGCGGAGACTTCGGGCGGCACCCACCACCGCCAGGCCCTCCCGCTGCCGGACGACTCGTTGACGGCGGCGCTGTCGGCCGCCATATCCAACCTGCGCGCCGACCGGGTTTGGGAGCGCGCGCTCGCGTCAGCGGCATCGCTCGCCTCTTGAGGAGCAAGGGTTGAGGGAGGCCAGTCCCCCCGCGCCTTGGCGCGCGAGCGGGCCGGGCTCCCCAATAGGTACTTCTTGGTGGTACTAGTAGGGTCGATGCCGTGAACGGAGAGCTGCGCGTCGTCGACGACGTCCCCGGTGCTTTCACGCAAGAGGTCGTCGACGCTTTCCTCAACCGTTCGGGCGAAGAGTTCGACATCGCCCTGTCGGGCGGGGAGACTGCGCGCGCTTGCTACGAAAGGCTCGCCCAGGACGGCGCCCAGGCCATCGACTGGCTGGCGGTCAATTTTTTCTGGGGGGACGAGCGTTGCGTGCCCCCCGACCATCCCGACAGCAATGAACGCCTGGCCCGAGAAGCTCTGCTCGAGCGGATCGGCGCGGCCAACGCCGTCTACCCGATGCGCTGCGAGGAAAGTATCGACGCGTACCAGCTCCGGCTGGGTGAGGTCGGCCAGTTCGATGTCATCCACCTCGGGATGGGCCCCGACGGGCACACGGCGAGCCTTTTCCCAGGGTCCAAGGTCCTCGACGCGGACCCTGGGCAGCTCGTCACGTTCAGCGAGGACCCGAGCGGGCGCAACGAGCACCCCCGGATGACCCTCACCTACTCGTGCATCGCCCGCGCCCGGCTGGTCGTCATCACCGTCGCCGGCGCGTCGAAGCGCGAGGCGATGGAAGCCGTGTACGGGGGTGCGGACCTGCCGGCCGCCCGTGTAAGCGCCGGGCGGGTGCTCTGGCTCGTCGACCCAGAGGCGGCGCCCAGGCCACTGCGTACGTGAGCGAGGCTCGCCCTCGAGGCGGCACCGCTCAAGGGCGATCGAGCGGCGATCCCGAGCTCGACGCGAAGATCGTCGACCTCCTCGACACGCTCGGCGTTACGGCCAACAGGGACCAGTTGCACGAGATGCTCCAAACCTTCGCCCGTCTCGCCCGCGGGCACCCGGACCGCCTCGACCTCAAGATCGCGAACGCAGCCTTGCGCGAGATGTACGACGGCTTCGAGGTGTTCGCTCCCTACCGCAGCACGCGCAAGATAACGATGTTCGGTTCGGCACGCACGCTGCCGAGCGACCCCCTCTATGCCCAGGCGCGCGACCTGGCGTCGCGGCTGGCAGCCCTTGGCTGGTCGACAGTGACCGGCGCGGGGCCAGGGATCATGGCGGCGGGGCTCGAGGGCGCCGGGCCGCGCAACAGTTTCGGGATAAACATCAGGCTCCCGTTCGAGCAGGAGCCGAACCAGTTCATCGTGTCGGACCCCAAGCTCGTTTCGATGAAGTACTTCTTCACCCGCAAGCTCCTGCTCGTAAAAGAGTCCGACGGGTACGCCGTGCTCCCGGGAGGCTTCGGCACCCTCGACGAGTCGTTCGAGCTGCTGACGCTCCTCCAGACGGGGAAGGCCCAGCCAGCCCCGGTGGTACTGCTCGAGGTCCCCGGGGGCAGCTACTGGCATGCATGGGACAGGTTCGTGCGCGAGGAGGTGGCGGGCCGCGGGCTCATATCCCCCGAGGACTCGAGCTTTTTCCTGATAACGGACGACGTCCTCGAGGCTGCGGCCGAGATCCTCGGTTTTTACCGCAATTACCATTCCTTCCGCTGGGTCGGCGGGCGACTGGTGCTGAGGCTCCAGGCCAGGCCAACAGACCGTGAGGTGGCGACCCTCTCCGAGGAGTTCAAGGACCTGCTGCAGCACGGCACGATGCAGCTGCTCCCCGGCCCGCTCCCCGTCGAGGTGAGGGAGGACGACCATCTCGAGCTCGCCCGGGTGGCGTTCAGCTTCGACCGCCACTCCTATGCCAAGTTGAGGCAGCTGATAGACGCCCTCAACTGCCTTCCGAGCGCACCTCCCCTAGCTCCCGGGCTGCCGCTCCCGGCCTGCCAGCGCGCCCGGTAAGGCGCGAGCCCGGGGGACGACTTAGCCGGCCGCCGTCCTGGTCTCGCAACCGTCGGCGGCATCGAGGGTGCCGAGGACTGTTTGGGCGGCGGAGGCGAGTTGAGCGAGCTGCTCTCGCGATAGCTGGTCAACGAACAGGCGCCGTACCGCTGCCACGTGGGAGGGCGCGGCGGCTTCGATCGCAGCCCGCCCGGCACAGGTCACGATTGCCCATTGGCCCCGGCGGTCCGACGGGCAGCTGAACTTGTCGACCAGCCCTCTCTGCGCCATCCTCGCCACCTGGTGGCTGGTGCGGCTTTTCTCCCAGCCGATGGCGTGGCCGAGCTCAAAGAGCCGGAGCCGGCCGTCCGGCGCCTCCGTCAGCGCAATCAGGACAAGATAGTCCTGGTAGGAAAGTTGAGAATGGGACACCAGGTCCTTAGCGAGCGCAGCGCCGAGACGCGCCTGCATCATCTGGAGCGCCCGCCAAGCTTTCGCCTCCTCCTCGTCGAGCCATCGGGCCCCGGGCACCGTGGCTTGGTCTCCATCGAGCCCAGCGTGGTCTCTATCGACGGTAGCCACCCCTTTCCCCTTCGCTCTCAGCGACCCTGTCAAGACGATACGAGAAGGGGCATGCCGCTGAAAGGGACTTCATGAGCAGGTGCACCTTGGGTACACCCTCTGTCTTGGGAATAGTGGATATGTCATCCATTGTTGGACACCAACGTAGGTTGCGACGAGCGCAACCGAAGGAGGCTTTACCCAGATGACAACAGCGGAGACGTCCCAGCAGCAGCTGGCGACCGCCGACCTTACCGGCAACTACACGCTCGACGTAGCGCACACGCGCCTCGGTTTCTCAGCCAGGCACGCCATGGTCAGCAAGGTGCGCGGGGCTTTCACGGACTTCGAGGGCGCCGGCTACATCGATGCCGAAAAGCCCGAAAACTCTCACTTCGAGTTGACGATCAAGGTCCAAAGCATCGACACCCGCAACAAGGACCGCGATAACCACCTGCGCACGAACGATTTCCTGGCGATGGAGGAGTACCCCGAGATCACCTTCCGCACGACAAACGTCGAGCGCGTCGACGACACCAATTTCAAGGTGAGCGGCGACCTCGAGATCCGGGGCGTGACCAAGCCGGTGACGCTCGACTTCGAGTTCACAGGCGCCTCGCTCGACCCGTGGGGCAATACCCGCCTCGGTTTCGAGGGAGGCGGGACCATCAACCGGAAGGACTGGGGCGTCAACTGGAACGCCGTCCTGGACGGGGGTGGCGTCATGGTGAGCGAGAGGGTCAACCTCGAGTTCGACGTCGAGGCAGTGAAGGCCAAGAGCTGAGTTTGGCCGCAAGAGCGTCAGGATTGGAGAAAGTGGGTAGATAACTTGAGGGCAGGCCGCTGGCGGGCGGCCGCCCACAAGGTTCGGCGGGCGGACGTGGCTTCAAGCGGGTACCCGACGTGGTTGCAAGCGGGCTCTCGGGCCTAGGGATCTTCGCCGGATGGCTCGTCGCTACCCGTCGGGCCACCGAGCAGCGCAGCCGCCCGGAGTACCGACCGGCGGGCACGGGTCAGGCGCCGCTCCTCGGCGAGCGCTTCGGGCGCACCATCCTCGACGGCCTCGCGCAATTTGGCGTGGGCGATCTCGGCGAGCTCTTCGGCGATGGCTTCGAGGCGCGAGCTCAGTTCCTCGGTGCCGGCGGCTCCGGCCGGTCCGCCAGCGCGGCCGGAGCTCATAGCGAGGCCATGCCCACGACCGAGCTGGTCGAAACCTTCAGCTCCGGGAGCGACCCCTCGGGGTAGGCGTCGCCGTAGCTGGTCACTGCCCCCGCCGCAGTCACCACCCACAGACCCGCGCCATCAGGCGTCGGCGCGACGCCGACGACGTCGCCCGCGGCCTTCTGCCAGCTCGACGGGCCAAATTTCTCTGCCCCGCCGAAGTTGAAGATCAGCCCGTTGCGAGCCACGAGCCAGAACCCGGATGAGGCTCGAGCAGCTCTGGCGGCAGGGGTAGGAGAGGCGATGGGGGCCGGGGAGGCGGGGCCGGCGGCGATCGCCACGATGGTGGTCTTGCGGGTCCCCGACTCGAGGGCACTTGCCCGCAGGGACCCCAGGTCGGGAGCGTCCCCAAAATGCCAAACCTGGCCGCCCGACCCCGCCAGCCAGTAGCCGTGCCCGTCCGGTGAGGCGGCGAAGCCCACCACCCGTGCCGCGCCGAGCGAGGCACGGGGGACGGAGCCGTAGGAGCGAGCCGACCCGAAGGCGTAGACGGCGCCGTTCGAGCCGGCGAGCCAGTAGCCACTGCCGTCAGGCATCGGGGCGATGGCCGCGATGTCGTCGACGTGGAGAGGGTGGCCCGCCATGGTCTCGAAATTGCCTGCGCGGCCAAAGTGGTAGACGTTGCCGTTTTTCTCTGCGAGCCAGTAGCCGGCACCTCCCGGGCCAGGGGCGATGGCGACGATGTCGAGGGCGCGTACCTTGAGCGAGACGAGCGAACCGAAATAGCCCGCCCTCCCGAAGCCGAACACTCCCCCGTCGCTGCCCACCATCCAGTAACCGAGCCGCGGGCTCGTCTTGGCCCTAGTACCGACAGTCGTCGGAGGAGCGGGGGGCGCCGGGAGCACGACGGGTGCCGTCGTCGCCGTCGGGGGGACGGTTGTCGTTGTCGGCGCCAGGACAGGGAACGACCCGCCGCCACCGGCCCCCGCCCCGCCACCGGGGTAGGAAAAAGTGCCGGTTCGCGTGCTTTCCCCGAGCGGCCCGTGGGCGACGATGGTGACCGTCCCGCTGCCGGAGGGTACCTGCACGTCCACCGATGTCGCCGACGCCGTCAAGACCTCGGCAGCCGCAGAGCCGAACGCAATGGCGGCGTTTTCGAGCCCCAGGCCCTCGAGCGTAAGCAAGCCGCCTGCTTGGCCGCTGTAGGAGCCGACGACCTGGCTACAGCCGAGACCGGTCGCCACCGGCGTGCCGATGCCCGTGTCGAGGTCGTAGCTGGACGCCGTCGGGTAGTCGCCGCCGTGGTCCCCCGTGAAGTCGTTGTTGCCCGGGACCGGGGCTCCGCCCGGAGGGTTGAAGGCGTCGGGGACGGCAGTGAAAGCGTCGGTGTAATAGCCGGCGTAGAGCGAGTAGAGCTCAGGGTCGAAATCGCCCGTGCCGGAAGTGCACGAGCTGTCCCTGTCGGCGACGAGCCCGGCCCAGAGTGGGGCCGCCAGGCTGGTGCCGAGCCACGGCGCCCAGCTCCCGCTGCTGTACATCACTACGTCGTCGCCGTAGTTGCTGCCGGCCTCTGCTGCAACGTCGGGGACCTCCCGGGCACCTCCCGAGCCGTCGACAGCCGGTTGGCCGCTCGGGCCGGAGGAGTACACCTGGGAGGCTCCCCCGCCGGTGGCCCCGCCCGGGTAGAGCGCGTCTGCGCAACTGGGCGGGTTTGACTGGGAGAGGCAGTCGTTCCAGGCGAGGTCGGTGCCGTCGCTGAGCACGGTCCCACCTACCGACGTGACCAATGGGTCGGAGGCAGGCGACAGGACGCGGAGCGAGTCGCCCGAGTTGGACGGGTTGTGAGAGGCGTCGTAGCTGAAACAACCCTCGGACCCCGTGTCCCCCACCGAGGCCAGTACGGACTCACCGCGCGCCGCCGCTTCCATCAGGTAAGTGTGCATGCCGTCCACGAAATTCGTGTCCGATTCGCATTGCCCGATGCTCATCGAGATGACTTCGGCGGTGCCCGAACCGACGATCTGGCCAACGGCATCGAGGAGGCCCTGGTCGCTGTCGGGAGCCTCATAGGCCGAAATGGAGGCACCGGGAGCCGCGGTCGCCGCCATTTCGATGTCGATGTCGGCTTCGCCGAGGCTCACCGGCTGTGTCGGCCCTCCGTCCACATTTACTACCGAGACAGGGTTGGTGAGGCCGAAGCACGATTGGTAGGCGCTGATGTCCGAAGACGAACTGGCGTTGACTTCGGGAAGGGCGATCGTGACGCCTGCACCGTCCTGCCCATCGCCTTCGAGGGCGGCCAACTGGTAATGCTCCGCCACCTCGTCGGCCGTGTAGCTGTCGTCGCCGCTCGCCGTGGTGGCAGCCGGCGCGCAAGCGACGGGCTCCGAGACGGCCGGTTGCGAAACGGCCGGTTGCGAGATGGCGGGGTGGGGGGCTCCCGAGGCCGCAGCGCCGGTTTTGGGCGCCACGCCGGCGCTCGTGCCCGAAGCCTCGCGCCCGGCTCGCAGCCTGAGAGGTCTCGACAAGGAAGCAAAAGGTTTGGCGAGGGTGTCGAGGCCGATCACCCCGGTCACCAGCCCCCCGGACAGTTGCGCCGGTAGTTGCGGGCTGCCGGCGGCTACCAGCCCGGACGTTGCGCCGCCGTGCCCCGAGTACCTGCCGAAACGAACGCCGAACGCAGCCGAAATTTGGCCTACCGTCCCGCTGCCCCGCACGGCGAACGGGGTCGGCCGCGAGACGTCCAAGCCCTCGGCCCCTAGCCACGACTCGGCGGCGCGAACGGTGGCGGGCGATGGTGCGAACCTCGACTCAAACTCCCTTTCGGTCAAAAAGTGATGGTAACTCGGCGAACTTGGGCTCGAGACAGCAGAGACGAGCCGGGCCAGTTGCCCTTCGTCGCGCGGCGCCAGCACAACCTCGACATCGAGTGCCGTCGACGGCTCGGCCTCGCCGAGGTAGGCGGCGCCCGCGGGCGGCCGGACGGCAAGCGCAGGGACGCGCACACTGGCGCTCGCACCCGTGCCAATGCCCATGTCCTGGCGTGTTGGCGCCAGTCGAGCGCGCGCACCGGAGCGGGTGGTCCCCGCAGCTCCGCCGGTACCTGCGCCCGCGGACAACATCGCCACCGCAAGCCCCACGCACAAAAGGCCGCCTACGGCTAGGCGAACTCGCCCATTCGCTTTCACCAAACACGGGAGTATAGGTGAGCGCCTCGCGGCTCACAGGGATGCTGCGGTGGCCTCGGAAGCTATAGGGTCATGGCGTGGACGAACCGCTTTTGACCCGCTACTTGGACCGGTCGAAGGACCGCGCGCTGCGTTCCTTGCTCGACTGGCTACGCATACCCTCGATTTCTGCCGACCCGGCGCGAGCGGGAGATGTCGCGGCCTCTGCGGGTTTTTGCGCCGATTTGTTGCAGCAAGCCGGTTTCGGGTCGGTCGAGGTGCTCCAGGCGGGGGCGCCCGGCGGGGCCGGTGGGGACGGCGGCGGTGCGCCGGCGGTTTATGGCGAACTGCTCGGCGCCGGGGAGGACGCCCCGACCGTGCTCGTATACGGGCACCACGACGTTCAGCCCGTCGACCCTCTCGAGGAATGGACGTCACCACCGTTCGAGCCCGTCGTTTCGGACGGCATCGTGTACGCCCGCGGTTGCAGCGACGACAAGGGCCAAATGCTCATGCAGGTGGAGGCGGCTCGTGGGGTGCTCGAAGAACGGGGCGGGCTACCCGTCAACTTGAAGTTCCTCATTGAGGGCGAAGAAGAAGTTGGGAGCCCTCATCTCGAAGACCTGCTGCAGGCCGAGCGAGAACGTTTCGAATGCGACATCATCGTCGTCTCCGACACCGGGATGGTCGC
This sequence comes from Acidimicrobiales bacterium, assembly GCA_035508795.1. Lineage (GTDB taxonomy): Bacteria > Actinomycetota > Acidimicrobiia > Acidimicrobiales > Palsa-688 > DATJMJ01. The sequence continues at coordinate 51,959 of DATJMJ010000006.1, read as the reverse complement.
TGCCGAGATCCCATCGACAACGCTTTCGATGCGCGGCCTCGTGGCCTTCGACGTAACGCTCCGCTCGGCAAAGTCGGACCTCCACAGCGGCCTTTGGGGAGGCACGGTACCGAACGCCGCCCTGTTGGCCTCGCAACTGGTGGCTTCGCTCCACGACGAACGGCACCGCGTCACCCTGCCGCGTTTTTACGACAACGTGCGCGAGTTGACGGCCGAAGAGGCTGGCTCGCTGGCCGCCGTCCCGTTTGACGAGGCCGAATTTCGCCAGCAGGCAGGCGTCAGTTTTCTTGTCGGCGAAGAGGGCCGTACAGCTTACGAGCGCACGGGCACCCGTCCCACCGCCGAGGTCGTCGGCATCCACTCGGGGTACGCCGGCCCGGGCATAAAGACGATCGTGCCTGCTGCGGCCGATTTCAAGGTGGCATTGCGCCTCGTGCCCGACCAGCGCCCCGAAGACATAGAAGCGTCGTTCAGGCAATGGGTCTCCGCCCGCATCCCTGACGGGGTGCAGGTGACCGTTACCAGGCACGGTGCGGTTTCCCCGCTCTGGACAAGTTCAGACCACCCGGCGGTCAGGGCCGTGTCAGAGTCGATCGAGCGTGTCTGGGGCAAGGCCCCGCTTTTCACACGGAGCGGCGGTAGCGGCCCGGAGGAAAGCTTGGGCCGCGTGCTCGGAGCGCCGGTAATTTTCCTCGGCGTAGCGCTCCCGACGGACAGCTTTCACGCCCCGAACGAACACCTCGAACTTCCCCAGTTGTGGCGGGGGATATTGGCAGCCGGCGAGCTCTTGGTCGGCCTCGGTTCCCTGGAGGGCGGGCGATGACACGCAAAAAAAGGGCCAAAAGCGCGCTGGCGGCGGCTGGCTCCGCAACGCCCGTAGCCGCCCCGCGCAAGCGCTGGAAACTCGTACCCGAAGACGCGCACGAATGGGTGAGTTTCGAGGATGCGGAGGAACAGCGCACGTGGCGTTTCGACGTAACGTTCCTTTTGTCCAACTGGCATTGCATTTTTGGGCAAGGGTGCCAGGGGGTGCTGACCGGGCTTGCCCCAGAGCTCGAGCAGGGGTGCTGCTCGTACGGCGCTCATTTCACAGACGACGAGGACCTCGAGCGCGTCAAAGCGGCAGCACGGACGCTTACGCCCCAGCAGTGGCAGCTAGCCGACCGTGCGAGCCATGGAGGCGTGGCCCGGCGCAGGCCGGGTGCGGCCGCGGTGACGAGGATCGTCGACGGGGCTTGCATTTTCCTCAACCGGCCGGGTTTCGAAGGAGGCGCCGGGTGCGCCCTTCACCGCGCGGCGCTCGAACGGGGCCTCGAGCCCATGGAGCTGAAGCCCGACGTCTGCTGGCAACTACCGCTGCGCCGCGAGGACGTTTCCAACGCCGACGGCTCGGTCACCTCGACTGTGAGCGAGTGGGACCGCGTCCACTGGGGCCCGGGCGGCAGCGAATTCGCCTGGTGGTGCACCGAGGCGCCCGAAGCCTTCACGGGCGCGGCACCGGTGTGGAAGCACATGAGCTCAGAGCTCGCGGCGCTCATCGGCCCGGAGGTGTTCGTGCGGCTCCGCACCTACCTCGAGGCGCGCGAGCTCTCGGGGCCGGTGCTCCCCCACCCCGCCCTCCGCTCGGCCCAATAGGGGCCGCCGCTGCCCCGGCAGGATTAGCGTCAGTCGCGATGACCGAGAAGGAACATTGGAAGGTCGACCCCGACGAGCACGACTACCCCGCAGCCCACGACTACCTCACGCTCGTGACGGACGAGGCGTCTGCAACCCGGCTGGTCGAGGAGCTCAAAAAGTCCAGGCTCATCTTGCGCAAGGCCAAGGACCTGCTCCGGGCGAGCAGGCTCCCGCCGCTGGCGGACAACAACGTCCATGTCGCGAAGGACCTCGAAAAGGTGCGCAAAGGCCAGCGGCTTTCGCCTGTGCTGCTAGTGCGGGGCGACTTGAAGGCCGGGCTGCCTCTTACCGTCGCCGACGGCTACCACCGCATATGCGCCAGCCACCACCTTGACGAGGACGCCGACATCCCCTGCCGGGTGGCGGACGCCTGAGCGGCAGCTAGAAGCGCACCGGGCCTACCTCAACCCGGACACGCTCCGAGGGCCGGCCTGCAAGGGCGAGGGCGTCCGCAAGCTCGGTGTGGTCGCCGGCGCGTACGACCCAGCGCTGGTCGGCCAGCGGCTCGACCTCGAGCGTGCTCGGGACGAGCGCGCTTAGGGCACCGGCAAGTTCGCTCGAGCCGGGACCGGACAGCAGCGCCAGCGCCGAGAACGGGGGGAACCGCAACGCCTTGCGGACGGGCTCCTCGGAGGCGTTCAGCCAGCCAGGTTCGGCTCGCTGGGCGGCTGCGACCACAGGGTGGCCGGGCAGGCGGGTTTGCACCAGCACCCTCCCGCCTTTGCGGCGGCCGCCGACGAGGCGCGATGCGCGGGCCAGCAAGGCCAGGGCCTCCTCCCCCGCCCGGTACCTCGGGGCGAGCAGCTCCTGGTCGAAGTCGAGGAACGCAACAAGGCCGACTCCCCCGCCACGCGCCAGCTCTGCGTCCCGGTAAAGGACTGCCTCGGTGCCAACGAGGACCGGGCCGTCGGGGAGCGGGTCTCTCCCCGACGTCAGCTCCGCCGCCGGCTTGCCGGTCAGCGCCTCGAGCTCCTCGCGTGCCCTGCTCACACCCGGGCGGGCCAACCGGAGGGCGTCAGAAGCGCACGAACCGCAGACAAGTGGCCTGGCCAAGTGGCAACGCGGGCAAACGAGCCGGTCCCCGGCCATTGTCAACGCTGCGCCGCAGGCCTCGCAGGTGGCCAGTTCGCCGCATGCCCGGCAGTCGACCAGGACGGCCCGGCCCTTGCGGTTGAGCACGCAGACGACGCGCTTAGCCTCCCGCCGGGCGGCCTGGACGAGCATCTCGGAGTACAGGCCGAGCCTGGGGTCCTCCCCACGGCGGTCGGCCACCAGCAGGGGCGCCCAGCCCTCTCGTTCGGCAGAGGGGCCGGCGGCCACGACCTCGTCGGCTGCGTGGACCAGCTCCAGCGTCGGGCAGGCGCTCACCCAGAAGCAGGGCAGCTGCAAGAGGCGGGCGCGCTGGGCGGCCACGGTAGGTGCGTCCCAGGTGGGAGCCTGCTCCTGGACGAGGCCCTCGTCGTGAGCGTCGAGCACGACGATGGAGGCGACGTCGGCGCAGGGCCCCCAGGCAGCCCCGCGGGCCCCTATGACGACGTCCACGCCCGAACGTGCTCGTGCCCACTCCTCGGGCAGGAGCGCCACGCTCATTCCCTGGCGGCGAAGGGCCGAGCTGCCCGACTCGGCACGTTGCCTGGTAGGAGCGATGACGAGCGCCGGGCCTCGCTCGGCCGCCGCCAGGACCAGCTGGGTCATCGGGGTCGCCGGCCCGACCCGGACGAGGCGTGTCCCCGGCCCGGCGCCGCGCAAGACGGTTTCGGCAGCCCCGCCGCTGGTGGTGCGCCCGCCCGCAGGTCTCGCCGGCGTACGCCGCGACGGTGGCTCCAGCGCCTTGACCAGCGTCGGGGCCGAGGCGGTCACGAGAAGGGACCGCCGGCGGCCCGCCCAGCGCCAAGCAGCCCACCCGGCCAGGTCGACCAGGTCGGGGGTGGGGCCTTTGGCGGCTAGGCGTTCGAGCGGGAGGAGGTCGAGGCCCGGCTGGGAGACAACCGGGAACTCGCTGACCCAGCCGCGGACCTTGCGGCCGTGGAGCGGCACCCTGACGACCGAACCCTTGCCCACCTCGCCGGCGAGCGAAGCCGGCACCAGGTAGTCGAACTCGCGGTCGATCCCTGCCACGTCGGGGATGACACGGGCGACCGGCGCCCCGGGACCGTCGGCCAACTTTCTAAAGGCCGAGCGCCTCCTTGAACTGGGGCAGGCGGCTGGTCACCTCCCAGGTGAGCTCCTTGTCCGCCCGGCCGAAGTGGCCGTAAGTAGCCGTGCGCTGGTAGATCGGGCGGCGCAGGTCGAGGTCGCGGATGATGGCTGCCGGCCGCAGGTCGAAGACCTCCCCGACGGCGTGGGAGACCTTTGCAGGGTCAACCTGCTCCGTGCCGAACAGCTCGACCATGAGAGAAACCGGGCGGGCGACCCCGATCGCGTAGGCGATCTGCACCTCGCAGCGGCTGGCAGCCCCGGAGGCAACTACGTGCTTGGCGACCCAGCGGGCGGCGTACGCGCCCGAACGGTCGACTTTGGAGGGGTCCTTGCCCGAGAACGCCCCGCCCCCGTGGCGGGCGGCCCCGCCGTAGGTGTCGACGATTATCTTGCGCCCGGTAAGGCCGGCGTCGGCGCTCGGGCCCCCGTGCTCGAACAGGCCCGTCGGGTTGCAGAGGATCTCGAAGCGGTCGTCGCCGTACTGGACGGGCACGATCGGCCCGACGACATGGTCCCGCAGGTCGGGCTTGAGGAGCGTCTCGAGGTCGATCCCCGGGCGGTGCTGGGCCGAGATCACCACCGTCTTGAGCCTTACCGGCTTGCCGTCTTCGTACTCGAAGGTGACCTGGGTCTTGCCGTCTGGGCGCAGGTAGGGAAGGACGCCGGCCTTGCGTACCTGGGCCAAGCGCTGGGCGAGGCGGTGCGCCAGCCAGATGGGCACCGGCATGAGGTCTTCGGTTTCGTCGCAGGCATAGCCGAACATCATCCCCTGGTCCCCTGCGCCCTGGCTGAACAAGGCGTCCTCGCCGCTCTCGCCGTGGCGGACCTCGTAGGCGGTGTCGACTCCCATCGCGATGTCCGCCGACTGCTGGCCGATGGAAACGGCGACGCCGCAGGTCAAGCCGTCGAAGCCCATCTCGGAGCTCGTGTAGCCGATCGTAGAGACGACCCCCCGCACGATCTGGGGGATCTCCACGTAGGCCTCGGTGGTGATCTCGCCGGCCACCACCACCAGGCCGGTCGTGAGGAGCGTCTCGCATGCCACACGGGCACGGGGGTCCTGCTCGATGATGGCATCGAGGATGGCGTCCGAAATCTGGTCGGCCATCTTGTCGGGGTGGCCTTCCGTCACGGATTCGGACGTGAACACCCAGCGTCTCACAGGCGCCTCCTGGCTAGTGGTCCATGCTTACGCCGGAGCCGAGGCCGGCTCGGCGCCCCCCGGCAGCAGCCGTGGGTCAGACTTGCTCGTCGCCGGCTTCCTCGGCCGCTTCTTCAGGGTCGGGGTCGACGCGGTGATAGGTGATCTTGCCCGCCGAGATCTCGTCGAGGGCTATCGACAGCGGCTTGCGGGAAATCGAAGTGACCTGCGGCGGCACGATCGACCCGAGGCCCTCCCCGAGCTGGTTGAAATAGGAGTTGACCTCGCGGCCGCGTTTGGCGGACAGGCTCACCAGCGTGTACTTGGAGTCCACCTTCTCCAGGAGGTTTTCGATCGGTGGGTCCATCATCGTGGCCCGTCGCTCTGCCATGGGTGGTCGCCTTCTCCTCTTCGCTCAGATTCGCTCAGATCCCGTCGCCCGGCGCTCAGCTGCCGTTCGCCTGGCGGTAATGGTCCACAATACCGGCCAGCTCCTCCGAAGCCCGGCCGAGGTCGTCGTTCACCACGACGTGGTCGGCGATCTGCCTCCCGACGCGCTCCTCCTCGACGCCGATGGCCAGCCGGCGCTGCACGCTTGCCTCGGGGTCGCCGCGAGCGCGCAACCGCTGTTCCTGGACGTCGCGCGAGGGAGCGGTGATGAGCACCAGCACCGCTGCCGGGTGGCGAGCTTTGACCTGGCGCGCACCATCGACCTCGATCTCGAGGACTATGTCGTGAGCCGGCGGCGCGTGGAGCACCGGCGTGCCGTACAGCTGGCCAGTCCCTGCGAACTCGGTCCACTCGAGGAAGCCGCCATCGGCGACCCTGGCGAGGAACTCGTCCCGGCTGACGAACACATAGGCAGCCTCGGCTTCACCAGGCCGTCGCTGCCTCGTTGTCCACGACCGCGACAGCCAAAGCCCGTCACGGAGCTTGAGCAGCTGGTCGACGAGAGTCGTCTTGCCGACGCCGCCCGGGGCGAACACCACGAATATCCTCGGGTCGCGACGGGGAGTCACGGCCTTTTGGCGGAAGGTGCCCGGGTGGCCAGCACGCCCAATGCCCCCAGCTCGAGGGAACTTGATCGCAAGCGGGCGCGCAGCGCGCGGCCGCGGTCAGCCGAGCTTTTCGAGCAGCTTGCGGCGCTGCTGGTCCCCAAGGCCCTGGACGCGCCTCGTCTCGCTGATGCCGACTTCGTCCATGGCCCGGCGGGCCTTGACCTTGCCCAGCCCAGGCAGGCTCTCGAGCACGTTGATCACCTTCATCTTGCCGATGACTTCGTCGTGCTGACCCTGGTCGAGGAGCTCCTTCAAAGAAATGGAGCCCATCTTTAACCGGTCCTTCAGCTCGGCGCGTTGCTTACGTACGGCGGCCGCCTTCTCGAGGGCGGCCTGCCGTTGATCTGGAGAAAGAGCGGGCGGCAGAGGCATGGAGCGCACCCTAGCGCGTCACAACACCCGCGTGCAGCATCGGAGGCATAAAAAAATGGCCGGATGCCGCCCTTGGCCTGCAACTATCCACAGGCTTGGGGCGCTCGGCCCCCTCGCCTGGCTACGCGCCGCCCGCCGGGACTGCTGCAGAAAGCTCGTCGACGATCGCTTCGGCCGCCGAAACAGGGTCGGGCGCGTCGGTCACGGCCCGCCCGATGACCAAGATGCCCGCTCCCGCCCTCATGGCTTCGCCCGGCGTGGCAGTCCTCGATTGGTCGTGGGCCGCGCTGCCAGCCAACCTGATCCCGGGGACAACCTTGAGCAGGCCGGGGCCGGCAGCATTGACCTCGGCCAGGTCGGGTGCAGCGCACACGACGCCGCCGCAACCTGCCTCACAGGCCGTCCTCACGCGGGCGCGCAGCAGCTCGGGGGACGCGTCGGGGTCGCTGGTGAGCACGGTCACCGCGAGCGTCACCGGCACCGGGAACCCGGCGCTTTCGGCACCTTCGGCGAAGCCTTCGACACCTGCACGCAGCGTGCCCGTGCCGGCGGAAGCGTGCACCGTCAGGTAGGAAGCCCCGAGCGACCCGAGCACTCTTGCCGCACGGCGTGTCGTGTTGGGGATGTCGGCCAGCTTGAGGTCGATGAACACCTCGAAACCGTCCCCCACGAGCCCGGCGACAACCGATGGGCCCGAAGCGGAAAAAAGCTCGAGGCCGACTTTGGCCACTCCGAAGTAATCCTTCAGCCTCGCCGCCCAGCGCAACGCGACGACGGAGTCGTCGAAGTCGAGCGCAAGAGCAAGCCGGCTGCGGATCGCGGCGTCAGTCATCGTGGCAGCGATCATAGGGGAGCTAGCCGCTCCCCTCTCCCCGGGCACCGAGGGGCGCGTGTGCCCACCCCGCCGCCGGCCTGAGGTCGCCGGCGGAGCGGAGCCCCCTGGAACGGCACCAGGACGTGAGCTCGCGCAGTACCTTGACCGGCGCCCTCGGGTCGGCGAAGGTGGCCGTCCCGACCTGCACCGCCTGCGCGCCGGCAACCAACATCTCCGCGGCGTCGGCCCCGGTAAGCACCCCGCCGACTCCGACGATGGGGGCGTCGGGGAAGGCTGTCCGGCACTCGTGGACGGCGCGGACGGCTACGGGGTGCAGCCCGGGGCCGGAAACGCCGCCGCCGCCCGCACCGAGAAGGGGCACCCCGCTGGCGGGGTCGAGCGCCAGCCCCATGAGCGTGTTGACGAGCACAAGCGCTTCTGCGCCCGCCGAGAGAGCCGCCCCGGCGATGGCGACGATGTCGGTCACGTTGGGGCTCAGCTTCGCCCACACGGGCAGCCCGGTCCCCTCGAGGGAGCGCCACAGGGAGGAAATCGCGGCCGACGTGCCCTCGATCGTGTGGGCGAACATGCGGTGGCGGTCTTCGACATTTGGGCAGCTGATGTTGGCCTCGACGGCGACCACCCGGCCTCGCTCACCGGCGCTCTGGCTGCCTGGACCATGCGCGCTCGCCGCCGGCACAAGCGCCCCGGCCAGCCTGCGCCCGACCTCGGCGTAGTCGTCGGGGCTCCTTCCCCAGACGCTGACCACCACCCGCGCCCCGGTGGCAGCGAGCGCCGGGAGCTCGTGGCTGAGCCACTCGGCCACGCCGCGGTTCTGCAGCCCGACGCTGTTCATCATCCCTGCACGCAGCGGCAACAGCCGCGGCGGCTCGTTACCCGCCCAGGGTTCGGCCGAGACGGATTTGACGACGACGGCGCCGAGCTCGGACAGGTCGAAATAAGAGGCGAGCTCTGCGCCGTGCCCCGAGGTACCCGCGGCGGTCATAACAGGGTTCGGGAGGACGACGCTGCCGATACGGGCCGTGAGGTCGAAAGCCGGCGTCTGGGAGCCGGGCGCCCGCATACTGTGGGCTCCTCCCCCGCCACGGCGAGAACGTCGCGACGCCACCCGGGGCGCTCTCAGAGCCCCGCGTGGAGCTCTTGGAGGGACTTGACCGTGAAAGGCTTCTTCCTGCGTTCGACGACCCCGGCCGCTGATGCCCGCGCCGCCGCGACCGTCGTGAGGAGCGGGACCTTGTGCTGCATGGCGGCTCGCCTGATGTAGGCGCCGTCGGACCTCGGCCCGCTGCCGCGAGGCGTGTTGACGACGAGCTGGATCTGACCTTTGCGGATCATTTCGACCGCGTCCGGGGCCCCCTCTGCCTGGCCCTCCTCCCTCGCCCCTGACGGGGTGAGCTTGGCTACGACGGTGGCGACCGGTACGCCTGCGGCCGACAGGAAGGCAGCAGTGCCGGCTGTGGCGGCGATCTTGAAACCCGCCTCCACGAAGCCTTTTGCAGCGTCGAGGCCCGACGGCTTGTCACGGTCGGCAACCGAGAAGAAAATGGTGCCCCCGTTCGCCAAGTTGTCCCCTGCCGCCAACTGGCTCTTGGCGAACGCCAGGCCGAAGCCGGCGTCGATGCCCATCACCTCGCCCGTCGAGCGCATCTCCGGGCCGAGGAGGCCGTCGAACTCGGGGAAGCGGTCGAAGGGGAGCACAGCCTCCTTGACGCTCACGTAGCCCGAAACAGGGGGGCACAGAAGCCCTTCTTCCCTCAGGCTTTTCAGGGTCGCGCCCGCCATCGCGCGGGCCGCCACCTTCGCCAGCGGGACCCCGGTCGCCTTGGCGACAAAAGGTACCGTGCGGCTCGCCCGCGGGTTGGCCTCGAGCACGAACACCTGCGGTGCGGCCCCGGGGCCCCCGGGGGCTTTTTGGACGGCGTACTGCACGTTGAGCGGGCCTACGACCCCGAGGGCTGCGGCGATGTCGCGCGTGTAGCCCTCGATCGTGCGGACGACGTCGGGCCCGAGCGTCGGCGGCGGCACGACGCAGGCGCTGTCGCCGGAGTGGACCCCGGCCTCCTCCACGTGTTCCATCACGGCCGCGATAACCACCTCGCCCGTGCTGTCGCGCACCGAGTCGACGTCGACCTCTGTGGCGTCCTCGAGGAACCTGTCCACCAGTACCGGGCGCTCGGCTGAAAGGCCGCCCTCGCGGCCGAGCGAGCCCGAGATCTCGAGCTCCCTCATCGCCCGTGCCAGGTCGTCATCGTCGTAGACGATCTCCATGGCGCGCCCGCCGAGCACGTAGCTCGGGCGCACGAGCACGGGGTAGCCCACCTTGGCGGCCACGACCAGTGCCTCGTCGAGGCTTGTCGCCGTACCGCCCGGGGGTTGGGGGATCCGCAGCCGCTCGCACAGGGTGTTCCAGCGTTCCCTGTCTTCGGCGAGGTCTATCGACGAGGGGGAGGTGCCCATGACCAGCCCGGGGGGCACTGCGGCAGAAAGCTTGAGGGGCGTCTGGCCGCCGAGCGCCACGATCACTCCCGCCAGGTGGCCGGTCGCCGCCTCGACGTCGAGGACGTTTTGGACGTCTTCTTTTGTCACGGGCTCGAAGTAGAGGCGGTCGCTCGTGTCGTAGTCGGTCGAGACGGTCTCGGGGTTGCAGTTGACCATGACGGTTTCGAAGCCGGCGTCGTGGAGCGCGAAGCTCGCTTGGACGCAGCAGTAATCGAACTCGACTCCCTGGCCGATCCGGTTAGGGCCCGAGCCGAGGATGACGACCTTGGGGCGGGACGACTCCCTCACTTCGTCGGTGTCCTCGTAGGTCGCGTAGTGGTAGGGCGTCCTGGCGGCGAACTCGGCGGCGCAGGTGTCGACGGTCTTGAAGGTCGCCCTCACCCCGCAAGCCAAACGGGCCGAGCGGACGTCGGTTTCGGGTTGGCCCCAGAGGAAGGCGAGCTGGGCGTCGGAAAAACCGAGCCTCTTGGCTCGCTTCCAGCCGGCGCGGGACATCGCGTCCGTGCGGCCGACGGCTGCGAGCTCGGCCCGGTGCGCCGAGATGCGGGCGATCTGGTCGAGGAACCAGGGGTCGACGCCGCTCCGCTCGTGAAGGAGGGCGGCGGGCACGCCCCGGCGCAGCGCTGCCTCGAGGTGGAAAGGCCGGTCGGGTGTCGCCACCGACGCCCTCGCGACGAGCTCGTCGTCGGTGAGGCCGTCGTAGAGCTTTTCGCCCGGGTCGCAGTTGAGGCCCGACCGCCCCGTTTCCAGCGAGCGCAAGGCTTTTTGCAAAGACTCCGGGAAACTGCGCCCGATCGCCATCGCCTCGCCTACCGACTGCATCCGCGTGCCGAGCACCTCGGGCACGTCCGGGAATTTCTCGAAGGCCCAGCGCGGGACCTTGGTCACGACGTAGTCGATCGTCGGCTCGAAACTGGCAGGCGTCTCGCCCGTGATGTCGTTGCGGATCTCGTCGAGGGTGTAGCCGACGGCCAGACGGGCGGCGATCTTGGCTATCGGGAACCCCGTCGCCTTGGAGGCGAGGGCGCTCGAGCGCGAAACCCTCGGGTTCATCTCGATGACGACCATGTCGCCGTTTGCGGGGTTGATGGCGAACTGGATGTTGGAACCGCCCGTTTCGACGCCGATCCGGCGTATGCACGCAAAGGCGGCGTCCCGCATTTTTTGGTACTCGACGTCCGAAAGGGTTTGCGCCGGTGCGACGGTGATCGAGTCTCCCGTATGGACGCCCATCGGGTCGAAGTTCTCGATGGAGCAAACGATCACGCAGTTGTCGGCCCGGTCCCGCATCACCTCGAGCTCGTACTCTTTCCAACCGGCTATCGACCGCTCGACGAGGATCTCGTGGACCGGGCTTGCCCCGAGCCCGTTGGCGGCGACCGCCTCGAGCTCGGCACGGTCCGCCGCGATGCCGGTGCCACCGCCGCCGAGGATGTAAGAAGGGCGGACGATGATGGGGAACCCAACCCTTTCGCCGATCTCGAGCGCCTCGGCGAGGTCGTGCGCGAAGCCAGAGTCCGGTACGGCCAGGCCGATCTCGGTCATGGCCGCCCTGAAGAGGCCCCTGTCTTCTGCGGTCGCGATCGCCTCGGCGTTGGCCCCGATCATCTCGACCCCGTAGCGCTCGAGGACGCCGAGCTCCCACAACTTCATCGCCAGGTTGAGACCTGTCTGCCCGCCGAGCGTCGGCAGCAGGGCGTCGGGCCGCTCGCGGTCGATGACCGCCTCGAGCACCTCGGGCACGAGCGGCTCGATGTAAGTCCTGTGGGCCACCTCGGGATCCGTCATGATGGTTGCCGGGTTGGAGTTGACGAGGACCACGCGGTACCCCTCGGCCTTGAGGGCCCGGCATGCCTGCGTGCCTGAATAGTCGAACTCGCAAGCCTGTCCTATGACGATCGGGCCCGATCCGATCACGAGCACCGAGCTGATATCGGTGCGCTTAGGCACGGCGCATCAGGTCGGCGAACTCGCCGAAGAGGTAGCGGGCGTCGTGGGGGCCCGGGCCGGCCTCGGGATGGTACTGCACCGAAAAAGCGGGTACGGCGGCAGCCGTGAAGCCCTCGATCACGCCGTCGTTCAAGTTGACGTGGGTGATCTCCACTTTGTCGTCGAAGGTCCCGGGTTCGACGGCGTAGTTGTGGTTCTGGCTCGTTATTTCGACCTTCCCGCTCGCGACTCTCTTGACGGGATGGTTGCCCCCGTGGTGGCCGAAGGCCAACTTGTAGGTGCTCGCGCCGAGGGCCTGGGCCATGAGCTGGTGGCCGAGGCATATCCCGAAGACTGGCACTTTCCCGAGGAGCTCACGCACGCAAGAGGTGACGCCGGGCAGCGCCGCCGGGTCACCCGGGCCGTTGGAGAGGAACACCCCGTCGGGCGCGAGGTCGAGCGCCTCGGCAGCCGTCGTGCTCGCAGGCACGACGGTGACGGTGGCGACAGCGCCGAGGTTGCGCAGGATGTTGCGCTTGATGCCGAGGTCGTAGGCGACGACGCGGAGCGGGCCGTCCCCGTAGGTGTAGGACGAGCTGCAGGTGACTTCGCTGACGAGGTCTCGCCCGTCAGTCGGCAGTTCGGCCCTGGCGGCCTCGAGGAGGGCCGCTTCCCCGGAGGAGCCCTCCCCGCCGTCGACGGGCCCGAAGGCCCCAGGCATCGCCCCCGCCTCACGGATCTGGCGCGTGAGCCGGCGCGTGTCGACTCCGGCGATGGCCGGGACTCCGTGGCGGGCCAGGAAGGTCGCAAGGCTTTCGGCGGCTCGCCAGTTGCTCGGCTGCAGCGTCAGCTCGCGCACCACTATCCCCCGGCAAAAAGGCCGCCGGCTCTCGTCGTCGTAGGGGGCGGCCCCGTAATTGCCAATGTGGGGATAGGTGAAGGCGACCACCTGGCCCGCGTAGGACGGGTCGGTGATCACCTCCTGGTAACCGGCCATCACCGTGTTGAAAACGACCTCACCGGACGCCGGCCCGGCCGCCCAGGCACCGGGAGCGGCGTCGAGGACCTCGCCCTCGAACACCGAGCCGTCGGCCAGCACCAGGAGGCCCTCCCGCCACATGGGGCGGGTCACCTCTGCGCCTCCCCGTCGAGCACCACCGGTTCGCCGGCGAAAAACGTGTGGCGCACCTTGCCTACGAGCGCGCGGCCGGCAAAGGGGGTGTTGCGGCTCCGGCTCGCCATCCGTTGCGGGTCGACGACCCAATGCCGGGCCGGGTCGATGACGCAGAGGTTGGCAGGCCCGCCGGCGGCGACAGGGCCCCCGTGCGCCGCTGACAGCCCGGCTATGCGAGCCGGGAGCCAGGACATGAGGGCAAGCACCCTTTCGAGCGGGATCTGCAGTTCGGTCATGCAGAGGGCGAGAGACGTCTCGAGGCCGGTCATCCCGGGGGCGGCGTCGGGGAAGGCGACGGACTTGGCCCGTTCGGGATGAGGGGCATGGTCGGTGGCGACGGCATCGATGGTCCCGTCCCCCAAGCCCCCTCGGAGCGCGAGGACGTCGGCGAAGGTGCGCAGCGGCGGGTTGACCTTGTACTGGGTGGCACCCGGGCCTATCTCGTCCTCGGTGAGCACGAGGTGGTGGGGCGTGACCTCTGCAGTCACGTTGGCCCCGTCAGCCTTGGCAGCCCGTACCGCTGCCAGCGCTGCCGCCGTGGAGACGTGGAGGACATGGAGCCTGGCACCTGTCAACTGAGCGAGGACGAGGTCCCTGGTCACCATGATCTGCTCCGAGGCGGCGGGCCGGCCCGGCAGTCCGAGGCGGGCCGAAACCTTGCCCTCGTTTACGCACCCGTTGCCTGCGAGCGAGTCCTCCTCGCAGTGGTCCGCCACTACCACCCCCAAAGCGCGGGCCTGTTCCATCGCCCCACGCATCAAAGCGCCGTCCTGGAGCCCCGAACCGTCGTCGCTGAAGATCGTGACCCCGAGCGCAGCCATTTCGGCCATCGGGGCCAACACTTTGCCCTCGCGCCCGACAGTGAGCGCGCCTGCCGGGTGCACGTCGCAGCAAGCCGCCTTCGCCAGTGACTGCACGTGGCGGACGATGGAGGGGTTGTCGGTTGCGGGGACGGTGTTGGGCATGGCGACGACTGCGGTGTAACCACCGAGGGCCGCCGCTCTCGCGCCCGTTTCGACCGTCTCCGCCTCTTCGAGGCCCGGTTCGCGGAGGTGGGTGTGCAGGTCGACGAGCCCCGGGGCGACGACGCAGCCTTCGACGTCGAGGACGAGGGTGCCCTCTGCGACATCTTGTGCCGCCGTGGCGCTGCAACCGGCCACTATTTCGCCTCGGAGGAGTACGTCGGCCCTGCGGGTGCCGCCGGAGTCGACCACTGTCCCACCCCGCAGCAGGACCTGCCGCTCACGCGCCAATGGGTGCCTCCCGGGCGGCCGGCAACTCGATCGGCTTCACGGTTGAGGCTCGAGCTTACCCTCGCCCGGCCGGAGCTCGTGGGCAATTGTCGCAAGCAAGCCGTTGACAAACCCGCCCGATTCGTCTGTCGAATACGACTTGGCAAGCTGGACGGCCTCGGAGATCACGACGCTCGTTGGCACGTCGAGGCGCCAGCCGAGCTCGAACGTCGCCATCCGGAGGAGGGCGCGGTCGACTACGGGCATACGGTCGAGCGACCAGTCGATCGCGTTGGCCGAAATGAGCGCGTCGATCCGGTCGCGGTACTGCTCTACCCCCTCGGCGAGGGCTACTGCGTAGGGCTGCGGGGCGACAGGGAGGTCCTCCAGCACGGCGCTCAGCGGTTGGTCCTTCAGCTCCGACTCGTAGAGAAGCTCGAGCGCCCGCTCGCGCGCCTCGCGCCTGCTCCCGAGCCCGAACAAAGGTCAGCTCCCGACGCGCGTCAGGTACTCACCGCTGCGAGTGTCGACCTTTACCTTGTCCCCGATGTTGACGAACAACGGCACCTGGACCGTGATCCCTGTTTCGAGGACGGCCGGTTTGCGCGCTCCTGAGACGCGGTCGCCTTGCACCCCTGGCTCTGTCTGGGCGACGGACAGCTCGACGGCGGCGGGGAGGTCGACGCCGATTATTTCGCCGTCGTAAAACTGCAGCAGCGCCGAATCGCCCTCCTTCAAGAAGTTGGCGGCCTGGCCGAGAGAGGGACGTGGCGTGCCCAATTGCTCGTAGTCGCTGTTGTCCATGAAGACGTAGTTGTCACCGTCGGTGTAGAGGAACTGCATCTCCCTCTTCTCGATGATGGCCTGGTCGAGCCGTTCGTCGGCACGGTACGTGCGGTCTATCACGGCGCCGCTGCGGAGGTTTTTGAGCTTGGTGCGCACAAAGGCCCCGCCCTTGCCCGGTTTTACGTGCTGGAACTCGACGACCGAGTACAAGCCCTCGGGAAGGTTGAGGGTCATCCCGTTTTTCAGGTCGTTGGTAGAGACCGCTGCCACCTGGCGCCTCCTGTTTTGCTAGCTCTCTTGCCCGTCTGCCCGGCCGTTCTTTTTCCCGCTGCTCGCGCAGCTCCTGCCGCTCCCGCTGCCCGGCGTCCGCCTCGCGCCCCCCCACCGCCGCCACTGCCCGCGTGGAGCGCCTTGGGGGCGAGGGTGAGCACCTCGCAGCCGGCTTCAGTCACCAGGACGGTGTCCTCGGTGCGGGCGCCGCCGGCCCCAGGTAGGTAAATACCAGGTTCGACGGTCACAACCTGGCCGCTCGAAAGTATATCCCTCGACGCCCTGGCCAGCGAAGGGGCCTCGTGGATGTCCAACCCCACGCCATGGCCGGTCCCGTGGACGAAGTACTCGCCGAACCCCGCCGCTTCGATGACCTCGCGGCAAGCCCGGTCGACCTCGGACCCCGGGACGCCGTCGCGAACGGCCGAGAGGCCGGCGTCCTGGCTGGCAGACACGGCACGGGCGATGCGCTCGAGCGCCGCCGGCACCTTCGCGCCCTCGCCGGCCCGCACCGTGCGGGTCATGTCCGAGCGGTAGCCGTCTACCCGGGCGCCGAAATCGAGCACGACCAGCTCGCCCCGGCGGATGCGGCGCTCACCGGGGCGGTGATGAGGCAGCGCGGCGTTGGGCCCCGACGCCACGATCGTGTCGAACGCGGGGCCTTCCGCCCCGATCCGGCGCATCTCCGCCTCGATAGCGGCGGCCACCTCGGACTCCGTCGTGCGCCCTTCCAGCATCGCCTGGGCGAGCTTCAAGGCCTCGTCCGCCACCGCAGCGGCGGCGGCGACCCGAGCGACCTCGCCCCTGTCTTTCAGGGCACGCAGCCGCTCTACAACCCCCGTCGTGGGCACCAACGCCTTGGCGCGCCCCCAGGTGCGCTTGAGGGCCCGCTGCCTCGCCCAGGTGATGTGGCCGGCCTCCAACCCCACCTCCCCAAGCCCGCGCGTGAGGTCGCCGAGGAGCTCGTCCTGCTCGGCCGCAGCGACTGCCTCCACCCGGGCAGTCACGCCCGACCGGCCCAGCTGTTGGTTGGCCTGGAAGCCGTAGCGCCCGTCGGTCACGAGGACCGCGTTGTCGGGCTCGACCAGGAGCATCCCGGCCGAGCCGATGAAGCCGGTCAGGTAGCGGACATTGACAAGGTTGGTGACGAGGAAGGCGCCCAGTCCCTCACTTTCGAGCTGGTGGCGCAACCTCCCGAGGCGGCCGCCGAAGTCGAGCGGAGGCAAGGCCGCGAAGGCCGCGAGGGCCGGAGGGGCGCTCACCTCGCCATCGTGGCACGCTGGACAAGCTATGAGCGACCCCGCCGCCGGTGCCGGCGGACTTTCCCGCGCCGGGGCGGCGCGCCCCACGGCCCGGCTACTGCTTTCGGCGCCCGACCGGCCGGGCCTGGTAGCGGCGATAGCGGACTTCATCTACCGCAACGGCGGGGACGTGACGCAAGCCGACCAGCACAACGACGAAGAAGAGGGCGTGTTCTTCCAGCGTGTCGAGTTCCGCATGGACGGCTTCAAGCTCACCCGGGCCGAGCTCCGCCCGGCGCTCGCCGAGGTAGCCGAGCCCCTCCGGATGCGCTGGTCAGTCCGCTACTCCGACGAGGACCGCCGCGTTGGCGTCCTTGTCAGCCGCCAGCCGCACTGCCTGGTCGACTTGCTCGGCAGGTGGCACGCCCACGAGCTGCCCGGCCGGCCCGCCCTCGTCGTGTCCAACCACCCCGACCATGCCGAGCTCGTGAGCCACTTCGGCATCGCCTACCACCACCTGCCCGTTACCCCCGAGACGCGCCAAGCTCAGGAGCGTGAGCTGCTCAGGCTCCTCGAAGCAGCGGGGGTCGAGCTCGTCGTGATGGCGCGCTACATGCAGATCCTCTCGGCCAAGGTCCTCGACCGCTACCCCGCCAAGGTGGTCAACATCCATCACTCGTTCCTGCCGGCTTTTTCGGGCGGGCAGCCCTACCACCAGGCCCATGCCCGAGGGGTCAAGCTGATCGGGGCCACCGCCCACTACGCGACGGCCGAGCTCGACCAGGGGCCGATAATCGACCAGGACACCGCCAGGGTGTCGCACCGCGACGGGGTGGCGGACATGGCCCGGGTGGGCCGGGACCTCGAAACGGTGGTCCTTGCTCGTGCGGTCCGCCTCCACCTCACCGACCGGGTGCTCGTCCACGGCCGCAAGACGATCGTCTTCTAGCGCTCGGCCTGGCCGGCGGCCGCTCGGTGCTTGGCGTTTCAGTGCTTGGCGTTGCGGAGGAGAGCCGCCACGGCCTCTATCGCGAGGCGGTAGCCCTCCCCGCCGAAGCCGGTGATCGAGCCGGTGGCAACCGGGCTCACCACAGATAACCGGCGCCAGGCCTCGCGGCGGGCAGGGTTGCTCAAGTGGAGCTCCACGACCGGGCCGTCGAAGGCTGCAAGGGCGTCGTGGAGCGACCACGAATAGTGGGTCAGGGCGCCCGGGTTAACCACTATCGCCGCCATCTGGCCGCGCGCTTCGTGGACCGCCTCTACGAGAGCGCCTTCGTAGTCGGACTGGACGTGCTGGATGGCGAGGCCGTGCTCGGCGGCGGTGAGCGTGGCCCGTGCCACGTGGTCGGCCAGGGTGTCACGGCCGTATATCTCGGGCTGGCGCTGCCCGAGGAGGTTGAGGTTAGGGCCCGACAGGAGCAGGACGACCGAAGCCTCCGACGCGTCAGCTCTTTCCTCCGGCCCGCGACCGGGCCGGTCGCCGGTGGGCTCCTGTATACCGGTCACGACAGTCAACCCCGGGCGTACCGGCGGTTCATCTCGTGGCAATGTGGCTCCTCCTGCCCTGTGCGGCTCGCCCGGCCGCTCAACCTCCGAGGGGTAGGCTCGCGGTGCGGGCGGCCCTCTTCCTCAAGTTCGCCTTCCTTCGGGCCGACTCTAAGCACGAGAAGTTCCAGCTACCAAAGGCGCTCAGAGCATATGCCAAACAACCCGCGGAGCAGCTACCCCCGCCGCCGGCGTGACGCCAGCAGGCGATCGGGCGCCTCGGGCCGGTGCGGGCACGCCGCCCGCGAGATCTGACAGACGGAGCAACCACGTGCGTTTTCAAGAGCTTCACGACGCAGACGGCAAGGTGCTTGCCCGTGGCATCCACTCCGCGATCGCCGTCGTAGCTGCCGGTCCTCAAGCGAGGGCGGCCGTCACCGCCGGCGTGCGCGACACCGCAGGCTGCGTGATCGTGGTGGAGCCCGATGTGGACGACGAGCTCAGGCGGGCCGAGAAGGAGGCGCTCGACCGTCACGAGGCGGACATAGCCACTAAGAAGTCAACTGTCGGCGAAGCCCAGAGCGCGCTGAAAGTTGCCGAGCAAGCTGCATCCGAGGCGGCAAGCGCCGCCTCCAAGACGAGCGGTGACCTCCGCCGCTTCGACGACCTCGCCAAGGACCTCTTCGCTGCTCAGGAAGGTTATGAAGCCGCCGTCCGTACTGAGGCGGAATCGGCGCGGTCGCTTGCAACTGCGCTCGCCGAGCTCGACCGGGCCCTCGGGCAACGCCACAACGCCGACGCCTCCCTCGAACAAGCGCGCAAGGCACGGGACGGCTCCGCCGTCCCCGAGGCCGTCCTCCAGCAAGCGCTCAACCTCCAGGCCGCCCTTACGGCGGCGGAGATCGAAAAACAGGGGGCCGTGCGCCAGGCCGACGAGATCTCCCAGACTGCCCGCAGCGCAACCCAGCAAGCCTTTTTGGCGCTTACAACCGCCAACCATGCGCTCAGGGACGCGGTGGCGGGGATGAGCTCGCCTGCCGATTGGGGCGAGGGCGTCCCGCTGCCCGGGCTCGTCGCCAACTACCGCGACCAGCTGGCTGCCGCCGCTTCCTCTGCGGATGCTGCCGACACCCAGGCTCAAAGCGTCGCCGCGGCGGCGAAGTCACGCCTGGACAACGAGAAACGGGACCTCTCCGAGCTCACGAGCGCGAAAAGGCCTCTGCTGGAGCCTCTCGACGCTCTCGTCGTGTGGGTGAACAGCGCCCATTTCCAACCGGATGAGGCTGTCTTTGTCGACGAAGCCTTCACTCGCTTTGGAGCAGAAGGTGCAGCCACCCTCATCACGGCGCTGTCTCAGCGCGGCAACCAGGTCATCTACCTGACCGAAGACGTGAACCTCCTCGGTTGGGCCATCGGCCTGCCTCACGAAGCTGGCAGCGCCTCGAAGATCTCGACACCCAAACCAGGCCCACTGGTGGAAGTGGGCCGTTAGAGATGGCCAAAAAATCGCCAAGAAAGGCCCCAGTGTTCCGGCACATCAGATCGAAATTGGTCGTGGCTTTCGCAGTGCCGTTCGGCATCCTGGTCGTCGGCGCCGGCTTCGGGGCCGTTTGGACCACACGCCAGGTCAACCGCGCCGACAGCCAGGCATCCCTGTCGTCGGCGGTGCAGTCGCTCAAGCACAGCGCAGGCACCGAAGCCCTCTTCTTCCTAGCTCTTTGTGCGTTCGGGCTCTTGGTGGGGCTCGCCGTCGTCGCATTGATGAGCCGTTCGGTTTCCCGCCCGCTGTCCGACCTCGCCCGTAAGGCCGAGGAGGCTGCGAGCACGGTCCTGCCCTCGACGGTGCAGGCGATCCTCGCTGCCGGAGCGTCCGGCGGGGAGCGCCCGAGCGTGCCCCAAATAGTCGTCAAGGGCTCGGACGAAGTTGCCGAGCTGGCCCGGGCGCTCGACGCCGTCAACCGGACGGCCGTCGACCTTGCGGTCGCACAGGCAGAGCTGCGCCAAAACCTCTCAGAAGCGTTCGTCAACCTGGGGCGGCGCAACCAGAACCTGCTCACCCGCCAGCTCGAGTACATCAGCGAGATCGAGCTGAAGGAGTCGGACCCGACGTCGCTCGACGAGCTCTTCCGCCTTGACCACCTCGCAACCCGCATGCGCCGCAATGCCGAGTCGCTGCTGATCCTGGCCGGCAGCGGCCCCTCCCGCCAGTGGAGCCAGGCCGTGCCCGCCATGGACGTGGCACGGGCGGCTTCGGCCGAGGTCGAGGACTACAAACGCCTCCGCCTGCACCACTTCGACGCTGCGCAAGTGGCCGGTACCGCCACGACGGACCTGGTGCACATCCTCGCCGAGCTGATCGAAAACGCCCTGACTTTCTCGCCTCCTGGCTCGACCGTGGACATCTACGGGCGCTTCCTCGAGGGCAGCTACGTGATCGTCATCGTCGACTCGGGGATCGGCATGGCGGCAGCCGACCTCGATACTGCCAACCACCGCCTTTCAGGGCTCGGCAACGACGTCGACGTACCCGGCCGCTACCTCGGCCACTTCGTCGCAGGCAAGCTAGCCGCCCGCCACGCACTCGGGATCACCCTCCAGTCGTCCCAATCCGGCGGGATCGTGGCCCGCGTAAAGATCCCGGCCGAGCTCATCGAAGACGCCGTGCCGGACCTCTCGGCGCTGGCCGAAGCCCAAGGCCAGGACGGCCAACCGGCCCGGTTGAACCCGGCCAGCGCCCCCAGGCCCGCCGCCCCGTCGCAGGGTGAGGCCGAAGGGGCTTCCCGCTTCAACGCAGGCCTTGCGGCGGACTTCCTCCAAGGCGTCTACGGTGCCGGCGAGCCCGGCGTGTTCGAGGGCGCCGAAGAAGGACAGCCCGAGGAGGTCGAGGCCGTCGAGCGCCCGACGCCGCTGCCGAGGCGCCTCGAAGCGCCGGCGGCTCCTCCCGACCGAGCGGAACACCCGGCGTTCGGTGCTGAGCAGCCTCCGCTCCTCAAGCCGGGGGTGCCAGGTTCCCCGCAATCGCCGTCCCCCTCAGACGCCGGCCCGTCGCCCATCACACCCTTCAGGCGTCCTGCGCAGGCCCCGGCAATGCCCGGCGCCGCCGCAGCATACGCAGCGTACGCCGCTGCGGCCGAGCAGGCGGCGGGCGGTCAGACCTCTGCCGCCGAGGCGGCCCGCCAGGGCTGGGCCGAGGCCCCCGAACCACCCCTGCACGTGGCAGTCCCGCCCTCTCCGAGGCCGATCGCCCCCGACCTCGGCATCGGCTCACCGTTGGCGGCGGCTCCGCCGCCTCCGAGCACGGCCGGGTTCGCCTGGCACCCCGAGACGACCGGAGAGACGCCCGCCGTCGGCCCGGCAGAACAGGCCCGTACAACGGCTGCCGCTCTGCGCAAGCTGACCCGCCGGGTGCCGGGAGCTGCCCTCGAGGCAGAAGACGGGTCACTCCGCCGTAAGGCCCCGACAAAGACCACACGCACCCCGCGCGGGGTCGCCGGAGCAGTGACGCAGTACCTCTCGGCCACCGCCCCCCACGATGGCCGCGCCGAAAAGCTAGAGAAGGAGCAGGACGCCTCATGACCACTGAGACGCTGAGCAACGAGGTAAGGAACTTCAACTGGCTGCTCGACAATTTCGTCACCACGAGCGCCGGTGTCTGCGACGCCGTTGCCGTCTCGTCGGACGGGCTCTTGATGGCGATGTCGCACACATTGGACCGGGCCGGGGCCGAGCGGGTAGCGGCGATCATCTCGGGCATGGTGGCGCTCTCCAAGGGCGCCGCGAAGGCTTTTGGCTGGGACCCCGTCCACCAGATCGTGACGGTGATGGACGGCGGCTACTTGTTCGTCTCGTCCATTTCGGACGGCAGCCACCTCGGCGTCGTTGCCGACGCGAGCTGTGATATCGGCCTCGTGGGCTACCAGACCAGCCTGCTGCTCGACCGGGCCGGCGCCCTGCTAACACCTGCGCTCGTCGCCGAGCTGCGCGCGCAAGTGCTCAACAGCTAGGACGAGCAACCGAAAGTGGCCAACCAGGAGGCTCCCGCGCATGCCGGGTTCATACGTCCGTTCATCCTCACGGGGGGCCGAACAGTCGCGAAAAAGTACGACCTGCGCTGGGAAACGTTGGTCGAAACCGTCCCGGCGCAAGCCTGGGTCGCGCGTACCTCCGAGCAGCGGGCCGTCGTTTCCCTGTCTCCTCAACCGATCTCGATCGCCGAGCTGTCTGCCATGATGCACCTGCCGGCGCAGGTGCTCGTCGTGGTCGTCGGCGACCTCCTGGACACCGGGGCAGTCCGGGTCCACCAAACCGACCCTGTCGAAATTGAACTATCCGCCCTAACAAGGATGATCGAACGTGTCCGTGCCCTTTGACAGCGCCAACCAGCGAGTTATGGCCGTCAAGTTCGTCATTGCCGGCGGCTTCGGGGTCGGCAAGACGACCTTCGTCGGGGCCATCTCCGAAGTCGAACCGCTCACGACCGAGGCGGCCATGACGTCGGTCGCCACCGGGGTCGACGACCACCAGGCCGTCGCCGCCACGACCAAGACCACGACCACTGTCGCAATGGACTTCGGGCGGCTCACGGTCGACGATGCACTCGTCATGTACCTGTTCGGCGTGCCCGGACAAGGCCGGTTCAGCTTCATGTGGGACGACCTTGTCCAGGGCGCGCTCGGCGCCGTCGTGCTGGTCGACACACGAAGGGTCGAAGACTGCTTTGCCGCCATCGACTACTTCGAAAAGCTGGAGCTGCCGTTCGTCGTCGGGGTCAACTATTTCGAGGGGTCGTACCACTATTCGGTCGACGACATCCGCGAAGCTCTCGGTATCCCGGCCCACGTGCCCGTGTTCGAGATGGACGCCAGGAGCAAGCCTTCGTGCCGCGACGCCCTTCTCGTGCTCCTAGAACTGCTCGTGACCCGGGTCACCGCGAGAGCGGGCAGCTAGCAACCAGCCGTCCCGGCGCTCGCCTGGCCGCAGAGCGGGGTTGTCAGTGGTGGATCTGCGTCGTGTACCAGTTGACGATGGGGCTGCCCGCCAGTGCTGCAATGAGCGCTCCGGCTGCGAGAAAGGTCCCGAACGGGATCGGCGTGCGCCTGCCGGCTTTGCCCAGTGCCATAAGCGTGACGCCGACAACTGACCCGAGGACGCTCGCTATCACGAAACCCAGGAACGCGTAGCCGGCTCCCAGCCACCCGAGCCCGAACCCGATCAGCAGGGCGAGGCGGACGTCGCCAAAACCGAGCGCCTTGGGGCTGATGAAATTGATCGCGAAGAACAATGCCCACGGCACGACGGCGCAAATTGCCGCTACCCCGAGGCGGTGCCACTGGCTGCCGCTCGCTGCCCCTATCACGAACGCCACGCCGACGAGGGTCAAGGTCAGGTAGACGATGCGGCGCGGCAGGAGCATGTGGTCGAGGTCGATGAAGCCGAGGATCACGAGGCCGGCGGCAAGCACTGCCTCCCCCGCCCCCGTCCAGGAAATGCCAAAGCGCCACCCGAGGCCCGCGAACACAAGGCCTGTCAGAGCTTCTATGGCCGGGTAACGGGGCGAGATCGCTGCCCGGCAGTCCCGGCAACGGCCGCGCAGGACGAACCACGACACGACGGGCAGGTTGTCGAACGGGCGTACCTCCGCGCCGCACTTGGGGCAGGCCGAACCGGGCGAGACGATAGAGCGGCCGGCCGGTACGCGGTAGATCACCACGTTGGCAAAAGACCCGATGACCAAGCCGACGAGGCCGAGCATCAGGGCCGGTACGGCTCCCGGTGCGATCAACATAGCGCGGCCGCAGGGCCCTTCGGAGGCGTTGCCGGGCCTATCTGAGGCGGGTGAAGGAAAAAAGGCGAGGTCATCTCAGCAATTTTCATCGGCAGGAGCGCCGGGCGGGCTTAGGGACCAAGGTCGCTGACCTGGCGGACCAGGCCCCGGCCCGGCGCACCGCACGAGCCGGGCTACTGGAGCTCCTTCATGGCGCTCACTACCTCGGTCTCGTCGACGCCGTTTACCACTTCGAGCCCCGCCGGGCCGTCGAGCACGAAAGTCAGCCCATTGTGGACAGCTTTTTTGTCACGCCTCATCACGCGGACGAGCTCAGCGAGGTCTGCTCCCTGCGGCAAGCGGGAGGGCAGGTCGTAGGCGGCTACGACGCGCTCGTGGTACGCCACCGCGCCGTCGTCCACACGCCCGAGCCGGCGTGCCAAATGGGCGGCGAACACAAGCCCTACAGCCACCGCCTCGCCGTGGCGCAAGTCGTAGTGGCCGGCAGTCTCGAGGGCGTGGCCGAGCGTGTGGCCGTAATTGAGCAAGGCACGGCCCTGCACCGGCCCCGCCGCCGGTGTCGTCCCCGCTGCCTGAGGACCGACCTGGGCCGCCGATTCTCGTTCGTCTGCCGCGACAAAGCGGGCTTTGCACTCGACGCAACGGGCCACCGCCTCGTCGAGGTCGAGCTCGGGCAGGCTGTCGACGCCAAGGAAGGCGTACTTGGCCATTTCCCCGAGGCCGCTGCGGTATTCGCGAGGAGGCAGGCTCGACAGGACCTCTGTGTCGCAGACGACCGCCAACGGCTGCCAGAAGGCGCCCACGAGGTTTTTGCCCTCGGGAAGGTTGACGCCCACCTTCCCACCGATAGCGGCGTCCACCTGTGCGAGCAGGGTCGTGGCGACGTTGGCAAAAGCAACGCCGCGGTGGTAAACAGCGGCAGCAAAGCCCGCTACGTCGCTCACCACGCCGCCGCCTACTGCGACGACAATGTCGGACCTTGTCAGGCCGAAGCGAGCAAAGCTGCGGCAAAGTCCTTCGACCGTGGCGAGGTTTTTGGCTTCCTCGCCCTCCCCGATGAGGAACACCTCCTCGGCGAGGCCCGTGCTCACCCCCACGCCGACGCCGGCCTGAGTGACCACAGCCGCTTTGCGGGCGGTGCCCGGCGCGAAAGACGCCAGGTGGTGGCGGGCGCCATTGCCCACGACGACGGGGTAGCTACGGGCGCCGAGGTCGACCTCGAGCTGTCTCAGGGGGGACATAGCGCCGCCGACGTTAGCGCCCTGCGCCCTTGACATCAGCCAGGTCAGCCAGCTCGCCCAGCTCGGCAAGCAGCCGTGAGGCCACCCGGCCAGGGGAAAGGCCGTCCACGTCGATGACGACGTCGGCGACCTCTGCGTATAGGTTCTGCCGTTCGGCGGCTATCCGCTCCAGGGCGACGGCTGGGCGGTCGTCGGCGGTCGCCAGGAGGGGACGGCCCTTTCCCTGCCCGACCCGCCGGGCGAGGGTCAGGGGCTTTGCACGAAGCCAGGCAACGGCCCCGAGCGACCGGATCAGCTCCCGGTTGGCCGAGCTCAGGACCGATCCGCCGCCGAGGCTCACGACAAGCGGGCCGGTGGTCTCGCGCAAGGCCGCGATCGCACGCGACTCGGCGACCCTGAACTCCGCCTCGCCGACCGAGGCGAACATCTCGGCCACAGACATCCCGGCTTCAGCTTCGACCATCTCGTCGGTGTCGGCGCGGGACCAGCCGAGACGCCGGGCCACGAGGCGCGCCACCTGCGACTTACCGGCACCCATCATCCCGACGAGCAAGATCCGTTGCCGGGCCGGTCCACGGCCCGGATGCTGGACGCTCATGCGTGGAGGCTGGAGAGGTACGCGTCCTTGTTGCGCAGCACTTCGTCCATCGAGTCCCCCCCGAACTTGCGGAGCGCTTCGGCCGCCAGGGCCCAAGCCATCATAGTCTCGGCGACGACCCCCATCGCCGGCACGGCCGTGTGGTCCGTGCGCTCCTTGAAAGAGACCGTCTCCTCCTTGGTCACCACGTCCACCGTCTTCAGGACGGGCCTGTTGAGGGTGGAAAGAGGTTTCATGTAACAGCGGGCGACGACCGGCTCGCCGTTCGTGATGCCACCCTCGATGCCCCCGGCATGGTTGGAGGCGCGCTTGTAGCTCCCGGCAGCGGGGTCCCACAGGATCGAGTCGTGGGCGACCGAGCCGCGCAGCCCCGAAACTTCGATGCCGTCGCCGATCTCGACGGCCTTTACGGCGTGGATGCTCATGAGCGCCTGGGCCAGCAAGCCGTCGAGCTTGCGGTCCCAGTGGACGTGGCTCCCGAGGCCGACCGGCACCCCGTAGGCGATTACCTCGGCGGCCCCGCCGAGAGAGTCGCCGTCTTTGGCGGCGGCCTTGACAGCCTCGACCATCTCGGCTTCGGCTTCGGGGTCGAAGCAGCGCACGGGGGAAAGGTCGACCGTCACAAGGTCGCCCGGGCCCGGCCGGCGGCCCGTCTTGGCGATGACGGGGCCCATCTGGACCACATGGCTCACGATCTCGGTCCCGAGACGGCGGAGCAGCAGCTTGCACAAGGCCCCGCCGGCCACCCGGGCGGCCGTCTCACGCGCGCTCGCTCGCTCGAGGACATCACGAGCCTCGACCAAGCCGTACTTCTGCATGCCCGGCAGGTCGGCGTGCCCCGGGCGAGGCTGTGTGAGCGGCTTTTCCGTCTGCCCGGGCGCCGGCGACATCTCGTCGACCCACTTGGGCCACTCCGAGTTGGCCACTTCGATCGCCACCGGGCTGCCGAGCGTCCTGCCGTGGCGGATACCACCGAGCAGGGTGAGCTCGTCGGCCTCGAAACGCATCCGCGGGCCCCGCCCATAACCGAGGCGACGGCGGGCGAGCTCCTCGCCGATGTCCTCAGCTGTCACGGCAAGGCCGGCCGGCAGGCCCTCCACGACTACCACCAGGGCCTTACCGTGGGACTCGCCAGCCGTCATGAAACGAAGCACGGCACCCGATCCTACTCGGGCCCCTCTTCGCCGCCTTCCGCCGACCTTAAGTCAACGGCCTGAAGTGCCGAAACGTCCTTTGTGGGTGACTGTTCACGGTCCGGCCGGCGCATCGCGCGCGTCGTGGAGAAGCTGCGCGAGCGCTCGGCCAACCGGCCCGACGGCGGCTTCACGTTGATCGAAGTCGTCATCGCGATCAGCCTGCTCGTCATAATGCTCATACCTGTCGCCGACGCGTACATCACATCGATCTCCGCCTCGGAGGACGCGCACACCCGTGAAGTTGCGTCGATGCTCGCCGACACGGCGCTCGACCAGGCGCGCGCGATCGATGCCACCAAGAACGGGGGCTCGGGCCTGCTCAAGGGGCGCCTGAGCGCTGCAGTCAGCGCGGAGTGGGCCAGCCCGGCGGCCGGGCTCAGCACTACCTCGGGGATCCTGGCCGACACAACTCTGGCCTACGACAGCGACACGGGCGACACGACTGCGGTGCTGCCGACCTCTCCGGTGACGGAGTCGGTGGGGGGCCAGACCTTCCAGGTCTATTACTACGTCGGCACTTGTACCGAACCTTCGTACAACTCGGGCGGGTCGACCTCCAACACGTGCACCTCGAGCGCCGGCAATTACCAGATGTACCGAGTGATCGTTGACGTCACCTGGAACGCTCCCCGGGGGGGCTGCGGCAGTGCGGGCTGTTACTACATTACGTCGACGCTCATCAGCGGGACGAGCGACCCGGGCTTCGACGTCAACCCGATAATCCCCTACATAACGAGCGACTCCGACACGACTTTCATCGTCGGGACTGCGGACACCTTCCAGGTAACGACGAGCGGTTTCCCGCCCCCCACTTACGAGAACGCTTCATATGGCAACGGTGCCTGCTCGGCTTCGAGCCTCCCGAGCGGGGTGACCCTCACCAGTTACGGCCTGCTCTCCGGCACCCCGGCAAGTGGCACCGTCGGCACCTACACGGTGTGCATCCAGGCCACCAACGCAGATGGGACCGGTACCCAGGACTTCCTCCTGAGCGTGGTAAAGGCCTCTCCCGCCTTGGTTGTTGCGGGCCCGGCGACCCCACCGACGGTCGGGACGGCAATTACAGCTGCCTCGATAACCGGCACGCTGTCGAGCGGCTATTCAGAGACGGCTTCGGTGAGCTTCGGTTACTACGGGCCGTCGACGTCGGCACCCACTAGCTGCCAGACCAGCACCGGGAACGGCTGGAGTACTCTCGGCAACGCTACTGCGTCTGGCAATAGTGCTGTCAGCCCTTCGTCCGGCTTCACACCCAGTTCGGCTGGCGATTACTGGTTGTACGCCTCCTATCCGGGTGATGCCAACAACTACCCAGCTCAGGCCGCTTGCGGCGCCGGCATGACCGAGGTCGTCGTCGGCATGAAGAGCCCAACCTTGACGGCAACTGGCCCCTCGACCGGCACGACCGGGACCGCCGTCACGACCACAAGCATTTCTTCGGCACTTGCTAGCGGCTATAGCCCCACCGGCTCCATCACATGGACAGTTTTCGGGCCATCGACCACTGCTCCGACAACTTGCACCACGGGCGGAAATGCCGGGGGGACAGCGAACGTGAGCAGCGGCAACGCCACTTACCATCCGAGCTCTCCTGCCGTCTTTACGCCAGCGGCGCCAGGCGATTACTGGTGGTACGCGTCCTACAACGGCGACACGAACAACAACCCGGCGACGAGCACGTGCGGCACTGGGATGTCCGAGACAGTTGTCACGGGCAAGTACTACCCGACCCTCACAGTCCTCGGCCCGTCCTCGGGGACGCTGGCAGTTGCAAGCGCTCCGGCCGCGGCTACCCTTTCGGGCGCCTCGCCGACCGCCAGCGGCGCGATCACCTTCGGTGTCTACGGCCCCTCCGGTACCCCGCCTGCGACCTGCCAAACAACTACGAGCGGCCTCTGGCAGGCAGAAGGTTCGGCGACTCCATCGGGCAACGGCTCGTACCCGAGTTCGGCCTTCACCCCGACCGCTGCGGGTGATTACTGGTGGTACGCCTCCTTCGCGGGCGACAGCAATGACATGGCTGCACAAACCATTTGCGACAGCGGCCTCATGTCCGAAACGGTCGTGGCGGCTGCCAGCCCGACCGTCACAGCCGCCGGGCCGTCCACGGGCACTACCGGCACCCTTATCGGTGCGAGCAACATTACTTCGACGCTCTCTAGCGGCTACTCGCCAGGCGGGAGCCTCACGATCACGGTCTTCGGTCCTCAGTCAAGCGCCCCGACCGTCTGCACTGGTACTGGTCAAAGCTCCTGGAGTGTCAGCGTCACGGGCAACACGTCCTACCACCCAGGTACGGGCTTCACGCCGCCGGGCCCCGGCGACTACTGGTGGTACACGTCCTACGGAGGCGATGCCAACAACAACACTGCGGTGAGCACCTGTGGCTCGGGCATGTCCGAGACCGTCGTCACCGGAAAGGCATCCCCTTCGCTGACGGTGACCGGCCCCTCGAGCGGCACGGTGCATACGGCCATTGGCAATACATCAATAATTGGTGCGCTTTCGGGTGGGTACAACCCCAACGGGACGATCACCTTCACCGTCTTCGGCCCGCAGTCCACCCCCCCGACGACGTGCACTTCCGGTGGGACCACATGGTCGGGCAACACGGCGAGCGCGTCAGGCGATGGCACCTACAACCCGAGCGGCGGGCCCACCCCGACGACGGCCGGCGACTACTGGTGGTACGCGTCGTACGGCGGCGACACCAACAACAACAGCGCTACTACGACCTGCGGCTCCGGGATGGCCGAGACCGTTGTGAGCCTGGCGTCCCCGACCCTGGTGGTGACGGGGCCATCGAGCGGCTCGATCGGTACCGCCATTGCCGCTAGCTCGATAAGCGGGGCCCTATCCGGCGGTTATTCACCCGGTGGAAATGGCACCCTGACCTTCAGTGTGTACGGGCCGTCCGCTTCGGCACCGACGACGTGCCAGACGACGACAAGCGGGAGCTGGACAGCGATCGGCAGTGCCCTCAACGTGTCCGGGGACGCCACTTACCACCCGAGCACCACGTTCACCCCGCCGACTGCCGGCGACTACTGGTGGTACGCGTCTTATGCCGGCGACACCAACAACAACGGTGCCAATTCGGCCTGCGGGTCGGGGATGGCCGAGACCGTACTGAGCCTCCAGTCCCCAAGCCTGACCGTCTCCGGGCCCTCGACCGATGCGCCAGGTACAGCTATTGCAACTACGTCCATCAGCGCAGTGCTATCCGGCGGTTATTCACCCGGTGGAAATGGCACCCTGACCTTCAGCGTGTACGGGCCGTCTGCCTCAGCGCCGACCACCTGCCAGATCACCGGCGGGAGCTGGACAGAGGTCGGCACCGCGCTCACACCGTCGGGAGACGCTACCTATCACCCGAGTACCACGTTTACCCCTCAGACTGCCGGTGACTACTGGTGGTACGCGTACTATGCGGGCGACGCCAACAACAACCCCGCGGCGGCGCCGACCACCTGCGGTTCGGGCATGTCCGAGACCGTCGTGCCGGTCACGGTCACCCATAGCTACTCGGGCACCGGGACCACCTCGGCAAGCGCGTCCGTCACCGCCACCTCGGGCCAGACATTGCTGATCCTGGGTTATGCGGAAGGCACTCATTCGTCGGACACCGTCACCATCACAGGTACCTCAGGCTCCGCTACGGCGATCCCTGGGACTTCCTCGTCTACCCACTCCGGGTCGAAGTACTACCTCGAGTGGGCGTACTACGCGACCGCGGCAACGGGGACCTCCACGGTCACGTTCGGGGTAAGCAGCAGTGAAACGTATCTTCACCTGGATGTCCTCGTACTTTCGGGCAATTCGTCGGCCTACTCACAGGCCAACGTGACCTCCGGTACCAGCGCCAGCCCCAATGCGACACTTACGAACGCACCGGCAAACTGGGATCTCGAGGTCGCCCTGATCGGCGCGGTTGCGAACGAGGGCGGCGTCACGACGCCCACGCCGGCCGGCAGCTGGACCCAAGTGAGCAACGCTTACGCAAGCGGATATGAGGTGAGCACAGACTGGAGCAACACGAACACGGGCACCAGCAAGACGTTTACACTGAACAACGGCAGCACCAGCTGGGCGACGATAGCGATCGACATAACGTGATGACGCGCAGGCTCCTACCCCATCCGTTCAGGAGGCAAGCGAGACCTTGCCCGCGCAGGCTTGTGGGTCCCCGAGGGTTTGCCGCGCGGCCCCAACGCATCGACGACCAAAAAGGGTTCACGCTCGTCGAGCTGAGCGTCGCCATGTTTATCATGACGATACTCATGGCCCTGATCACGACAACGATGGTCCACTTGGTCAACCCGGCTCTGCAAACCGAAGCAATCCGCGACTCCTCGGACAACCTCAACATCGCATTCTTGGACCTGGACTCGGAGGTCCGCTACGCCTCGCAGATCTGGGCGCCCTATGCGGGCACAAGCGGGGACACGTGGGACGTCCTGTTCACGTCTACCTTTGACGGCGCGGCAACGCCTAACTGTTGGGAGCTCCAGTACAACGACGGCTTGGGCGAGCTCCTGCAACAAACCTGGTCGGAGGGCGCAACCTCAGCGCCCGGGTTCAAGATGTTGGTTAACGGCCTTACCGGCACAGCGGATCCTTTCGCGATCGTCTCGAACACCAACTTCGAGGAGGTCCAACTGTCAGTGACACTATCCGCGGCCTCGGGGACCGGGGAGGCCTATGAAAAGACGAGTTCCTCAGTTACCTTCACGGCCCTCAACTCGACGGGAAACGCGGCAGCCACCGGCACTGCGTGTGGTGGCCCGTTTGCGACCACCCAAACCTGGACACAGTCATGAGAGTTACCGGCAAGCGCTTGCGCAGCCCTGGTCTCGCACTAAAAGGGCGCGCTCGTTCGCGCGACGAGAGGGGCTCCATTGTCATGGTGCTCACGATCATCGTCACCCTTTCCATCCTCGTCGTAATGGTGGCGGCTATCGCGATCAGCCAACAGAACGTAAGCCAGAAGACAGTTATGCGCAACGATGCTCTCGAGGCGGCCGAGGCGGGCCTGGACGCGGCGGTCGGCGAGATCCGGGCTGCTAACGACGGTAGCGGGAACGGGGTCGTGCAGGAGTTGCCCTGTACGGGGGGCTCAAATACCGACGGCTTCGTGTTGACCGGGTACCTCGACTCGACTTCGTCAACGAAGTACACGGCGACCGTCACGTACTACACGGACAGTGCTATACCTACGTTGGCCAACATCGGCCACACCGCTGAGACGATCCTTTGTTACCCGTACGCCACTCCGTCGTACCCGGAGGCTGTTCCCTCGTACGCGACGATAACTTCGGTTGGCCAAGACCCGAGTACGAGCCCCGTCACACCACCGAGCCGCACCATCAACGAGATCTACAGCTTCACAAGTGACAACGAAAATGTGCCGGGCGGCGTCATCACGGACTTCAATGGGTCCGTCGACGACCTCTGCCTGTCAGCAAGCAGCTCCGACACGGATGTTACACCGGCTGCCGGTGGCAAACTTTACGTCGACACCTGTCTGACAGCGGGCGACGAAGACCAAACCTGGGAGTACTCGGCCAACTTCACGCTCATCCTGTCGTCCACGATCCCGACGACCTCTGACCCGACTTCGACCGAGCTTTGCATCCAGGGCAGCCAGGCCAACGACACCCTTCAGTTGGCCGCCTGCTTGTCGTCGTCGAGCTCGAACTTCTACCTACAGCAATGGGGTATCAACGACAGCGGCATGTACCAGGCGGTCTCGAGCAGCGGGGCGCCAGCTTCGGGCAACCTGTGCATCAACGAGGAGTCCAACTCGTCGGGGTCGCAGCTCGATTTGGCGACCTGTAGCGGCGGGTTCACAGACGAACAGACCTGGGCACCAACTCCGCAGGTCGGTGCCGGCGACGCGGGCTCGCCAACACAGCAGTTCGTCAACTACGAGCAGTTCGGCAACTGCATTGACGTCACCAACCAGAACGTGGGGACGTCCTACCTGATCGACTACATGTGCAAGCAGTTCCCTGACGGCGCCAGCTGGACCGCTCAGTCCGGCGTCAACCCCTACGACCCCACCTGGAACCAACGCTTCGCGCAGACCGACGTCACTTATGCCGGTAACAGCCAGACCTACGTCGAACTGCAGACCAACAACCAGCCGGCCAACAATCCCAACACGTTGTACTGCCTGTGGAGCCCGGACACGGGCTCGACGTGGCAGTCGCAATATGGCAGCGATGGCACCGGGGACCCATCCGGCAACAACCCCGCCTGGGTCACGGTGCAGCCCTGCCCGACGCTCCAGTCCGGCAACACCGTCCCCACCGGTAGCACCGGCAGTTACGCCAACACTGGCTTCTTATGGACCGTCAACAGCAGTACGACGTACAACGTGACGGACTACTACGACGACTGCCTCGACGCCGATACCGATGACTTCCAGCAGCCCGCGGGCGGCAGCACTTTTGCGACGGTGACGGTCGCTGGTTGTTCGGGGGACGATGCCAACGAGGAGTGGAACGCCCCACCAAGCACGCAGGAAGCGCAAGAGAGCCATCTCTACGAGCCCGGCCTTTCTGGCAACTAAGCTCGCGCGGGAGTGGCAGAATTGCAGCATGTCGTTGGCAGTACGCCCGTTCGGCCCTCATGACGTCGACTGGGCCGAAACTCTCATAGGGGCCAATCTTGGCGGCCGCTACCAGGCCAGGTTCGGTGAGCTCATCGACGCCATTGCTTGCCCGGGCTTCGTCGTGGAGTCCTACGGCCGCCGCTGCGGGATAGTGACGTACCAGGAGGACAACCACTCGGTCGAGGTCGTCTACATTGAAACGACCCTACGCCACCTCGGAGCCGGGACGGCCCTCATGAGCGAGGTTGTCAAGCGCGCCGGGACGAGGAGGCTATGGCTCGTGGCGACGAACGACAACCTCGATGCGCTCCGCTTCTATCAACGACGAGGTTTCCGGCTGGCCCATCTCCGACCTGGCGCCGTAGACGAAGCGCGGCGAGGCCTGCAACCTTCGATCCCACGATTAGGCCATTTTGGCATAGAGGTGCGTGATGAGCTCGTGCTCGAGTTCGCGCGGATCGACTTGACGTCCAGCGCTAAGGCCGCAACGGCATTCACTGCCACACCTGACGGCGCCTAAGCCGACCAGCTCGACCAACTCGAGCAGCTTGGTGTAAACGGCGGCCGGGGTTTTGCTGACACGGTCGTCGTCGTGGAGGGTCTCGAGGACGGCCTGACGCTCAGGCGCTGGCAGCGCTCGGGCCGAGGCCTCCTTCTGTTCCCCAGGCGCTCTGGCAGCCGGCTTTTGCTCTAAAGATGGCGGCGATAACTCGCCCGAGCCCGGTTGAGCGCACAAGCCGCCGCCCTAGTGCTGCCCACCTGGGCAAGTTCGGCCACGGCTTGGTCAGGTTGCAGGGCCCAGCACGTCGACCGCATCCCAGCGGGCCGCGGCCAACTCGGCCCCGGTTATCGGCTAGAGCTCAAGGAGCTGCTGGGCCCGGGAACGTCGGGTCACTCGTAGCACCCGAGACGAAGAAGGCGTCGAACGTCACGTTGGTCTGCTCAGTGGCATTGGTGCCCAGTGAGAAGCTCGTGACGACGTAGATCCGGGGTTGGCTGTCCAATGCCTTGACGAATTGCAGGACGTCCGCGGCCGTCCCGCCGACATTGGCGCTCATGGCAATGAACTGCGCACCCGCTGGCCCGGCCGACGAAGATGCGGCAGCGCCTGCCTGGGCAGCCCATCCGCTGGGCTGGGGCGTGCTGAGCGATGTGAGGTCTACACCTGACGCAACGGCTGCTTGTTGCACCGTCCGGAGAAGTTGGTCGAGGCTCGGCCCATTGGGCAATGCGGTCACGAGGTCTGCGAGCACCTTCTTTTCAGCCTTCAACTTCGGCTGTTCCGCCCGTAGGAGGAGAAGCTGCTCTTGCGCACTGGCTACCTGGGCCTGTGCTTCGGAGAGGCGCTGTTGCGCTGCCTTCAGGTGCGAACCTTCGGGCGACCAAAGCGCGACATACCAGACGAGGACGAGGAGCAGCACAGCTCCGGCAGCTCCGGCAGCAATGTGTTGGCGTTTCATTGGGGCCCTCCAGGCAGTTTCGAAGCTCGGTTGCTCTCACTCACGGCGGTGATATCGGCCGAAGCCGCGAAGTTTTCGACACCGTTCAAGGAACTGGTCGAACCGATCCAGAGGCCTGTCATGCCTTTTACAGCCGACTCCGCCTTGACGAAGTCCGCCACTACCGGTAGCCCACCCTTGGCCTGCACGGTTATGGACACGGCTCCTATGTAGGTGCTCGGGCTGGCGCCGCTGACGGCAGCCGAGGGCGAATCAGAACTGAAACTTATTGTCTGGATCTTGACGCCGGGAGGCAATGCTTGGTTGATCCTGCTGTAAAGGCTCAACCAGTCCGCGTCTGTCGCCAAGCTGCTGGCTGCCAATGCCCGACGGTCGGAAACCTCGTTCTGTACCAACGTAAGCGACCCGAGCCTCGCGATCTCGGCATCCAGTGCTGAAACTTGCTGCCCGGCGGTGACGGCCTGCTGCGTGACTTTTGTTGTGTCGCTCACGCGACCGTGGGACAGTACCCCCAGGCCCCCGGCAACTACCACCACTCCTGCGGCCGCCAGGGCGATCGTGCGCTTTTGGCGAGCCCGCTCTGCGATCTCGGGAGGGAGCAGGCTGACGGCGTACGACCCGTTGCTGCCCCAAAGCCCCAGGCCGACGGCGGTGACCCAGCGTTGCGAAGCTTCCGCGAGTTGCTCCTCCGTCAAGCCCAGCGCCGAGCCATCGGCCTTTACGCCAGCGGTCGCATTTACGACGGGTAAGGCGAGCCCGCTGCTCAAACGGTCGACGAGGCCCGGGACCAAAGCTCCCCCACCGGTCAGTTCGATCTGGGTGAGGTGGCTACCTTGCGCGTGGGACAGGAAGTACTCAATAGAGCTGCGGACCTCCTCGACCACAAGGTCAGTCCTGCTTGGGCCGGTCCGCGGTTCAGTGCCCGCAGGACTCGAGCCCGGTTTGGCGCCGGCGGCCACACGTGCAACCGGTTCGGCTACTACATCGGATGCCAGTGTGGTGGTGCGGAGAAAGCGGGGTACCCCGCCCTGCCGCACAGCGACGACAAGCAACTGCGCTCCCACTGATACGACCGCGTCCAAGCCGTCACTGGCGCCACCTGACGGGACGGCCCGGAGGAGCGCGAGCGGCGACGCGTCCACCGCAGCGACGCGCAACCCGGCCTTGGTGGCCACGGCGACTTCGTCGGAGACGATATCTTTTTGGGCAGCGACGACAAGCACCTGCGTCGTCTGGCCTCCGTCACCCTTCGGCCGTCCAGGCCCCACAATTGCAAAATCGAACACCGCGTCGTCTACCGGGATCGGGAGCAGATCGCCGATCTCGTAACGCAACGCGGACCGCACCTGCTTGTCCTCGATGGCCGGCATCTCTATCATTCGCACCATGGCGCGCTGGCTACTGACACCCAGCACTACGCTCTTTTGCCCGAAGCCGCCATCGGACCAAAGCCGCCTCAGTGCGGTCACCACGGCGCTGTGGTCCCTGATCTCACCTTCTACAACCGCGCCGGGCGGCAGGCCTACCTGAGCGAAGCGGTCAACCTCTGCCCGCTTCCCGTCGCTCGTCACCTGAGCAGCCCGTACTGCGGACGAACCTATGTCTAGTCCTATCGTTGTGCGCTTTGGCACTCTCACCCTCCAGGGCTCAGCCTCTGACGAGAAATATCGGCACAGTCGGCCGCGGTCTTGAACAGCTCGCGTCTTGCCTCGGCGTCACCAACTGGCGTACCAGTTGCCCGCGCCAATGGACGTCCCGGTGATTATGTTGCTGCCGGCGTTGCCCGCCGACACGAGGGGCGACGTACTGGGAGCGTCCACATTTGTCGCCGCGTTGGCGCACCCGGCGGCATTGTCGGACTCGGCGTAACCCAGGACAGACACTGTGCCGCCGTTTTCCTGATCGAACACGTACAGGCAGTCGCCGGATTTCGAAAGAGCCTCTATCAAGACAGCCTGACCTGTGCCACCGGCTGTCGCGACGGGGTCAAACTGGTTGGCCCCTCCGCTAGTGGTACCCGCAATTGCCGTTACCTGCCCGGCAGCAACTGATCCTGACCCGCTCCACGGGAGAGTTGGGTCGAGCAGCGCGGCTTGGCTCCCGGCCCCGTTCCCCCCGGTGAGGTCGACAAATGCACCGTTCGAGCTGTAATAGGCTTTTTCATTGACGAAGGCGTTGTAAACATTCGACTTAGCGGAGGAGTCGTTCGCGCCCGCACGTGTGCTAAGGAACGTCGGGATCGCGATAGCCATAAGTATGCCCATGATCAGGACAACCACCATGAGCTCGATAAGAGTGAAACCGTCGGGCTTGGCTCGACCTGTGCCGCCCGGGCCTGTCGTCAGCACACCTTCTCCTGAGGAAGAACTTTGGACCTGGACACGACAGCGGCGGCACCGAGGTTGCCCGGCGCCGCCGCTGTCCGACTAGATAAATTGTAAGTTACCGACTACTACCTATTACCAGCTGGTATACCAACCCGTCGGGGTGGAGGCGAGCGTCGGTTGAGCGGTAAGGACCCCCGCGTTGCCCGAGGTGAGGGTCGCCGTGCCGGAGACCGGCAAGGCCGATATGGCGATAGAGCCTGCGCACCCGTTGTTGTCGGCGCTGTAGGCGATCGTCGCACTGCTGGTCGTTTCGACGTCGAGGATGTAGAAGCAGTTCCCCGACTTGGAGGAGGCCTCGATCTCGAGGGCATTGTTTGTGTTGCCCGTGCCGTAGCTGAGCACGTAGGCGGTCACATCACCCTGAGTTGTCTGGGCAATGCCCCAGGGGAGGGTCGTGTCCAGGACGTTACCGCCGTCGGTCGCAGATGTCGCGAGCTCGAAGACCTGGTTGGCGGCGTAGTACGCCTTCTCGTTGGTAAACGCGTTGGTGGCGTTGGACTTGGCTGAGGCATCGTTTGCGCTGCCTCTTGTGCTAAGGAAGGTCGGGATGGCGATCGCCATCAGGATCCCCATAATTAGTACGACGACCATGAGCTCGATGAGTGTGAAACCCTCGTCACGGCGCCGTTCGGCCACGTGGTAGTGCACTTCGGTCCTTTCTGGGTACGTAGGTGTTAAGCGCGGCCACCTGCTAGCGGGACTCGCGGCATTAGGTGGCCCCAATTGGCTAGTCGCTCAATTAGGTTTCGGCAGGCCACCTTGGACCGTTTAGCGATTCTTCGTGATCTTCAGCGGGGCGGCGGGTATAGTGCCTGCCAGGTCGTAGAGCTGGACGCCACCGGCGCGAAGTCCTTTGAAGTGGGCCGTGGCCCAAGCGGCGACCAGGCACGCATCGTCGGGATGCCCGCAAGGCTGGGGCAGCCCGGGCGTGACGAAGTAATGGATCTCACCCGAACGCACCATGCCCTCGAACTGCACCAGGCTCGGGTAGGCATCGGTCCCAGCGAAGCCACCGACGGCCAGGACTGGTAAGCCGGTAGCTAATTCGTAGCCGGCGGCAGGGTCACCCCCGACAACGGCCCCCACCCACTTGAACGATCGAGCCTCGCGCTGCAGCATTGCCACAACCTCGCGCGTGGGCGTACTTATCGTCTCGAGAGCTCCCGCAACGGAGCGAGTGGGAGGGCTGCCAAACCCGGGTACCAATGGGTCCGAGCCGGCCGGAGGCTGCACGACCGCCGCCAGCGAAAATACGCAAGGCCCGGCCAGCATCCCGGCGGCAGCAATAAATAGCGTCAAGTGGCGCCAAAGGGACGGCAACTTTCCTGCAAGGAGGGCGGTAGCACTTCCCAAGCAGGCGAGCAGGATCGCGATCTGGAGCAAGGGCAGGTGGTAGTGGGTTTTGCCGATTACATTTACCGCCCAAACTCCGGTAATGGCGACCGAGCCGGCGAGCACGAGCGTGGCGCCCCTTTCTGAGCGCCTTGACCAAAGAAGGGTACCCCCGGTTGCGATGACTGCTGCGATGGGCGGCGCGAGCGCGACCGTGTAATAGCCGTTAATGGCCCCAGCGCCGTAGCTGAACACGCACCACATGGTTACCAACCAGGTCCCGCCTACAACCAGCAGAGCGGTACTAGGGCTTCGCCCGCCATCATGCCTGCGCGCGATCACGAGGCACGTCGCAAGAAAAATAAACGCCGCAGGTAGGAGCCAAGAGGACGCTGTGGCGAAAGGGCCCTCGAACAGGCGAGTCAGCTGGCTGAGGCCAATCGGGAAGGGCTGCCGACGTCCGTCGCGGACAGCGCCCGTTATGCGGTCGACGCCGTTATAGCCGAGGATCACGTCTGAGAGGGTGTTGTGGGCGGATCCGCCTATATAGGGCCGGGCCCGTGAGGGAGTGAGTTGCACCACGAGCAGCCACCAGCCGCCTATTGCGGCGGCGCTCGCCCCCAAAGTGACCAATGCGCGCACTTTTTTCCAGAAGACCTGTGAAGAACACAAGAGATAGCCGGCTGTTAGCGACGGAAGGACCAGGAGCGCTTCCAGTTCTTTGGCGAGGAAGCCCAACCCTACGCACGCTCCGGCCAAAGCGGCCCATCGAAGCAGGCCGTGTTCGATGCCGCGCTGCGCGCAAAGCCAACTGAGGCAAAGCAGTAGCACAAGCAGAGCGTCCGGGTTGTCGTACCGAAAGATAACAACCGAAATGGGCGTAATTGCCATGATCGCCCCGGTGACAAACCCTGCTGCCGGTCCGGCACCGCGCCGCACGATCGCAAAAAGGACTGCGACAGTGGCAACGCCTTCCAGGGCCTGGGGGACGAGCAGGGCCCAGGTCGACATGCCGAATACCCGTACGGCTGCCTCCATCGGCCACAGGGCCAAGGGCGCCTTATCAACCGTGATGCCGTTGGCCGCGTCGAGCGAACCGAAAAAGGCTGCCTCCCAGTTTTTGCTGCCCGCCTGCACGGCGGCAGCGTAATAACCATTTGCCCAGCCGAGGCGCTTGAGGTCCCATAGGTACAGCAACGCCGCGGCAGTCAAGAGAGCGAACAGGCCGGCGCGGCCCTGCCACACTGCTGGCTTGCGAGCTTGGGCCTGCGACGAGGCTAAGAACCTGTCATGGTCCGGGTACTGCGCCAGGCGCAGGTGCCCCGGCCTGGCTGTTGTCGGAGGCGCCGTCAGCATCGCGCCCGGGGCGCTAGAGCGCCGCAGAACGGCCGATGCCCGACACCTCGAGCAGCGACCGCTGCCTTCTCGAGGGCACGGCGGGCTCCTTGGCCGCACGTCCCCAGGCCTGCCTCTGGGCAGCCAGTGACCGTTGCTCCCGTAGCGTCGGGCTGAAGAGGAGCCGGCATACGCCTCGCAGGTCCTGCAAGGCTGTACGTACTAACTTGACCCGGCTGCCAGGGTCCTCCACCCAGCGCACAGGCACCTCGACCGTACGAAGGCCCCGCGCCTGCGCCACCGCAAGCAACTCTGTGTCAAAGAACCAGTCATTGTCCAGGACCTGTGGGAGGACAGCACGCGCGACCTCGGCGTTCATTGCCTTGAAGCCGCATTGTGCGTCCGAGTAGTCGCTCTTGAGCACCGTCCTCAAGAGCGCGTTGTAGGCGCGAGAGATGACGTCCCGGCGTATGCTCCGCTGGGTTTGGGAGCCTTTGGCGAGACGGGAGCCGATTGCCAGGTCAGCTTGGCCTGTCAGGATGGGCCTCAGCAGCGGACGGAGGGCACGGAGGTCGGTCGACAAGTCGATGTCCATGTAGGCGACGACCTCGGCGTCGGACCGTTCCCATACGCTCCTCAAGGCCCTCCCCCGGCCGGGACAGTCGATGTGGACGGCTCGGGTGCCTGCGAGTTGCTGCGAAAGGGATCGAGCGATAGCCCACGTCTTGTCGGTACTGCCGTTGTCAGCGATGGTCAGAAGGCTCTCGAAAGGCAATTTCGCATCCAGGTAGCCCCGCAACCGGCGGATGTTGTCGGACAGGTCGGCTTCTTCGTTGTAGACGGGGACCACTACCTCGAGGAGGACCTGGCGCGCCCGCGCAGGGCTCGCAGGGCCTTGGGGGTGCGGCTGGCGGGCGGGACCGGCGCCACCGTGGTTGCTGTGGGCGGCGAGCGTCTCCCCAACACCAGCGGGCCTCTGGGTCTCGGTCACCGTCATCACTGCGGTATCGGCCAGCGGACCGCCCGACTTGAGCTAGGGGACCTTTCGGCCGATCTACTCAGTGTGCTCGCAGTCTCGGACGCGCCGGCTCTCGCGATCAAGACGCAGGTGCCAAGCGATAGCGCAACGTTGCGGTTGCCTCGCGGGCGCCGGAGCCGCGAGATCCTCGTGGTTACCGGCCTCGTCGTGTTGGGCGCGGTCACGCCGCTCGTCATCTCCTACGTACTTCACATGCTGCCCCTCCCGAGCAACGATGATTGGGCTTATCGTGTGACCGTCTTGCGTTTCGTCAAGACAGGCCATCTCCACTTCGTCCCCTGGGGGGACATGACGCTCATCGGGCAGGTGCTTTGGGCCGCACCGTTTGTTTTGGTGCTGGGGGGTGGCACGTGGGCGCCAGTGATATCGACAGTGGTCCTTGCAAGTGCGGGCTTGGTCGCAGCGTACTTGCTCGCACGCCAACTGCTCTCGACAGGTCGAGCTGCCGCCTGCGTGCTGGTGACGCTTGCCTCCCCCGGGTTCTTGTTGAACACGGCCACCTTCATGACAGATGTGCCGGCGTTCTCAGCCGAGCTTATTTGCCTATTGTCGGGCTCCTACGCCTTGAAGAACTCGGGCCGCCGGCGGTACACGCTCCTTGCAGCTTCGATGCTCGCAGGATGCTTTGCATTTTCTATCCGCCAATTCGGTATCACGGCACCGGCGGCCGTCCTTTTGTGCGCGGCACTCCAGCGACGCTCATATCTAAGGCCCACGGTCATCCTCGGCGCCGCGACGTTGGCAGTATGCGAGCTTGTTTACCTCCTGGCCGGCAAGTTCGGGCAACAGGTGACACAACTGTCGAGCCCAAACCTCTCAACCGTCGCAGAGGTCTTCCAGCTGTACTTCACGCTCTCGTTTTGCCTTCTTCCTCTCTTGCCCTCGGTACTGAAGCGCCTGCGGCCCAGGGTAGGCGGACCGGTCGTCGTGGCGGCACTTGTAATTGTCGCCGGCGGGGTGCTCTACCATACCGCCGGCATGGTTTTTCGCGGGAACTACCTCACGGTACAAGGAGCCATGGGCAACGATCTCCAAGACTATTCCCGGCCCGACGTTTTTGCACCTGGTACATGGGCGATCTTCAATGTCGGCGCGATCGTTTCAGGTGCTGCCTTGGCGGCTTTGGCTGCACAAAACCTTACCTGCCTTCTCAAAAGAAGATGGGAGGTGAACTCGAGTACCCTCCTCGGAGCCTTCGCGGTCCTCATTGGGACTGGCGTGGTGGCGTACACGTTGTGTTCCGCCAGCCGGTCATATGACCGCTACCTCTACCCGTTGGTCTTCCCCTTGGCGGCCATCCTGGCGCGCAGCACCCGCGGCAAAGTCACCAAGGGAGCCTTTCCGGCACCGCGCCGCCTGCCCTATGCGACTATTGCGCTTGCGGGCCTTGTGGGCTTGAGCGCATTAGCGCTGACGCTCAACTCGGACGCGTACGGAAGCGCGGTATGGCGCGCAGGGCAGGCACTGGTGCGAGCAGGCGAGGCTCCTTCGAGCGTCGATGGCGGTTTCGCCTGGAACGGTTGGTACGCCGAGTACCCGATGGCCCCGGTAGAGGCGGACGGGCCGATCCGTGTCACGCCGACGTGCGGGGTCATATCGAGCTTCAAGTTCGGGGGCCATCCCCGAGCGAAGCTCGTGGCGGTTACCAATTACGACGAGTACGGCTTTGCCCTGCCCGAACACCTCTACAGCTATGCCGAGCCGGTGCACGGGTGCCCCGCCATTCCCGGGTAGTACGAGGTTGGACGTGGCCGCCGGTCGGCCGTCGCAGGTACGACGAACGCCAAGGTCGAGGAAAGTCGCTCGCATCGTCGCCCCCTGGTGCCTGACCGGTGGTATGCGCCTGTAAGCACTGAGGCTTGCGGCTCGTTTAGCCCGGTACCGCCCGATAGCCTTACCGGGGCCCGAGCCGGCAGGACGACGACGCTTCGGGGTTTCAGCTACCGCTGTTGCCGCCGCTCCCATTGATCAGGGTGTCCACCTTGAACATCGGCAAATAAAGGCAAATGACCATGCTGCCGACGGCTCCTCCGAGGACGA
Organism: Acidimicrobiales bacterium; assembly: GCA_035508795.1. GTDB lineage: Bacteria > Actinomycetota > Acidimicrobiia > Acidimicrobiales > Palsa-688 > DATJMJ01. The sequence goes on along the minus strand of DATJMJ010000006.1, from coordinate 9,032 downwards.
CGATCATGAGCGGCTCCAACAATGATGTCAACGACTCGATAGTCCTTTCGATCTCGCCGTCGAGGAACTCGGCCGCTTTCGAGAGCATCGTGTCGAGGCCGCCGGTCTCCTCACCCACACTGATCATATGCGAGATCATCGTGGGGAACACCGGGTGGCCGCTTAGACCACGCGCGATGGGCTCACCCTTTTTGACACCGTCAATGATTGAGTCGATCCCCTTGGCGACGACCGTATTGTGAACGGTCTGGCGCGTTATCTCGAGAGACTCCAACACGGGCACGCCGGCGGAGAGCAGCGCAGACAGGGTAGAAGTGAACCGGGAAACGGCTGTCTTGCGGGCCAGCTCGCCAAAGATGGGCGCCTTGAGTTTTGTCACGTCCCAGGCGGCGCGACCGTTGGGAGTTTTGATGAGGTGGCGGAAGCCCAGTGCCAGGGCGACAAAGCCGACCAGGACGAGCGGGAAGTAGTGGACGGCAATGTTGGAGATGTCTACGAGCACCAGTGTTGGCGTCGGTAGCTGGCCGCCGAGCTGTTTGAAGATCCCTTTGAACACAGGGACGATGAACAGGAGGACCGCGGCACCGATGAGCAGGACAATGCAGAGTGCCGCGATCGGGTAAGCCATCGCCGATTTGATCTTTCCACGCAGCTCGACCTGCTTCTCCATTGTAGTCGCCAGGTTGAGGAGCGCTTTGTCCAAGCCGCCGCTGGCCTCTCCGGCACGCACCATTGCCACGAACAGCTGGCTAAAAGTCTTCGGGTGCTCGGCCAACGCTTCCGAAAGCGAGATGCCACGCTCGACGCGCAAGCGGACGTCCCCGACGACCTTGGCAAGTCCGGGGTGCTCCGTCTGCTCCTCGAGGATCGTGATCGCTTTGAAGAGCGTCAGGCCGGAACTGATCAGCGTGGCAAACTGCCGGCTGAAGATCGAGAGCACCTTGAGCGGGACGTGCTCTGCCCTCCCGGGTAAGTGGAGGTCCTTGCGCATGGCATTCTTGCCAGAGGCGCGAGCTGAGATGTCGATGGGCACGTAACCCATCTGGCGGAGGCGCTTTACGACGAGGGTTGTGTTGTCTGCTTCGAGGGTGCCTTGAAGGACCTTGCCGGCGGCGTCACGGACCTTATAGTCATAAGTAGCTTGCGGCATCAGTGCGTCCTTTTACTCTCTCTTGCGGCGGCCGGCATAATTTCACGCTCTTTGAGCAAATCTCTAAGCTGAATGGACCAGGCGCTGCAGGTCTTCGGGGTTGGAACACCGCTCCTCGGCGACTTCGATGCTTACGACGCCCCTCTTTACGAGGTCGGCGAGCATCTGGTCCATGCTGTTCATCCCGTACTTGGCACCGGCTTGCATAGTGCTGTAAATCTGGTGGGTCTTGCCCTCCCGGATCAGGTTCCGTACGGCGGGCGTCGCAACAAGGATCTCGCATGCGACGGCGCGGCCTGTCCCGCCCGCGCGAGGCAGCAGCTGCTGGGTGACGACCCCCTGGATCGTGGTGGCGAGCTGGGTACGGATCTGCTGCTGCTGGTGGGCGGGGAACACGTCGATGATGCGGTCGATCGACTGGGGGGCGTCCTGGGTGTGGAGGGTCGCAAAGACCAAGTGGCCCGTCTCTGCAGCGGTCAGCGCCGTTGAGATCGTCTCGAGGTCACGGAGCTCGCCGATCAGGATCACGTCTGGGTCCTGGCGGAGCACATGCTTGAGGGCGTTCGCAAAACCCTTGGTGTCCTCCCCCACTTCCCGCTGGTTCACGACTGCGGTTTTGTGGCTGTGCAAGTACTCGATCGGGTCCTCCACCGACATGATGTGCAGCGGCTTGGACTCGTTGATGATGTCGATCAGGGCAGCGAGCGTGGTCGACTTGCCCGAACCGGTCGGGCCGGTCACCAGCACGAGGCCTCTCGGGAGGTCGGCGAACTGGCGGACTTCGGTGGGGATCCCGAGCTGCTCGAGGGTCTTGATCTCGAAGGGGATCGCCCTGAAGACAGCGCCGACGGCGTCGCGCTGTTGGAAGACGTTCAGCCGGAAGCGAGCCACGCCCGGGACTATGTGCGAAGTGTCGAGCTCGAGATCTTCCTCGAAGCGCTCGCGGATCTTCTGCGAAAGGATCTCGTAGATCAGGTCGCGGATCCTCGACGGGGTGAGGACCTCGAACTCGTCCATCGCACGAAGGTCGCCGTCGACACGGATCATCGGCGGGCGGCCGGCCGAGAGATGGAGGTCCGAACCCCGCTCCTCGACAAGCCGGACGAGCATCTGGTTGACATGGAGAGGCTTGGTCTCCTCGCCGAGGAGCTGCGCCCCCGCACCACCTGCGGTGCTCGGCCCGTACATGGCCGCGATTGCGCCGTCGATGTCGCTCCGGGTCGCGAGGCACGGCCGGGTTTTCCACCCGGTCACCTCGCTGATGATCTTCATGACCCCCTCGTCGAGGGGGTTGTCCGTGGCGACGAGGAGCGTGTCCCCGTCGAGGGCGATCCCGACCACCTGGTGCTTGCGAGCCAGCTCGGCAGGCACCACCCCGTCCACGAGTGGCGAGACAGGGGTCGTCGTCGGATCCCAGAAGGCCATCTTCAGCTGGTCGGCGATCGCGGCGACGAGGTCGCGCTCGCTGACGATGCCTTCGGCCGAGAGGATCTTGGCTAGAGGGACGCCTGTCTCGACCTCTTTGCTGAGGGCGTACTCGAGCGCGTCCTTCGACAGTACTTTGCGGTCGACTAGGAACTCTCCGACCTTGCGCGAGGCAGTTTGCATCAATTTCTCTTCGGCGGCCTTTGGCCAGCGCTTTAGCTAATCAGGCGTTCGAGGCCTGTATCGGCGGCCGAGACGGTGCCCTCGAGCCCGGGCCCGGCTGGCCCGGCGAGCTACCTGACGCTTGTTGCCAGTTCTTCCTCGGAGAGCGCGCAGATCTGAGTGGACCACGCCAGCGCTTCGAGGTAGCTGCGTTCGAGGCTCCCGAGGGAGAGCCCGCAGCGCAGGCGCAGTTCGGAGCCCCCCATTTCCCATGCGAGGACGTCGGAGAGGATCTTGCCGAGCAAGCCGTCTTTTGCGGTGAGGGCGCTCGTCAGCTCCTCGGCGAGCGAGAGGCTCTCGACGATCTCTGCCACAGGTGCACCGAGGAGCAAGTCGAGTGCGGAGACCAGGCCGACGGTGAAGGCCGCCCCTGACAACGAAGGAGCGAGACGGGTGGCGATCAGCTCGCACATGCGGGCGCGGGCCAGGGCGATGTGGAACTGCTCGCTGACGGCGTCGCCCGTGTCGGACAGCAGCATCAAGGTGACCCAGGCGCGCATACGTTCGCGGCCGAGCGCCGCCACGCCGTCGTGCACCGAAGTGATGCGCCGGTAATGGCCGCGGGCCGCCCCCTCGCCTGCCAGGCGGAGGAACCTGTAGGTAAGGGCGGCATCGGTCTCGATGACGCGCTGGATGTCCTCGGTCGTCGCTGTCGGGTCGCACAGCTCGTGCACGAGCTTGACGCACGCCAGTTTGCTCGGGCTGAGCGCATTGCCCTCGACGATCTCGGGGCGCGACAGCAGGTAGCCCTGGAAGAGCCCGAAGCCGAGCTCCTGGCACTGCGCCAGCTGTTCGTGAGTCTCGACCTTTTCGGCCACGAGCTCCAACCCGAGCGCGCTGCACTCCTCGACGTCGCGTCTCAGCTCCGCGACCGACAGGGCGAGCACGTCGAGCTTGACGATCGAGACGAGCTCCAACAGCGGCTGCTCGCTCCCTTTCAGCTCGTAGTCGTCGAGCGCAAGGGTGAAGCCCTGCGACACGAGCCACCGGCAACCCGATATGGCGTCGGCGTCAAAGGCCACCGTCCCGGGGATCTCGACCACGGTCTGCTGGGGAGGGAACGGGATTTCCTGCTCCCCCACCAAGAACGGGCGCGTGGCGTTTACAAAAGCGAGCTTGTTGCCGACGAGGTTCTCGAGGCCGAGGTCGAGCCCGGCATGGACGAGCACGTCCGCCGTCATCGCGTCGCCACCTGGCAATCTCCTCCCCGGGTCGCGAAAGAGCAGTTCGTAGCCGCGGACCTCGAAGTCCTTGTCGAAGATCGGCTGGCGCCCAACCATGAACCTGCTCATCGCGTCCTCCGAGGAGCGTTCGCTGCCGAATTGCCCGGGCGAAGGCCCCTGTTACCGCGTCTATCGGCTCGGGGCCAAGCAAGCATGAGGTCCAACTGGCTAGGCCGGGCAACCCGGCAATTGGCGCATGCACAATTGGCGCTTGCGGCTCGGCGGCCGGGGCCTAGGCGATGACGCGCATCACCTCGTCGAGCGATGTGATGCCGTTGACTGCCGCCATGAGGCCTGCATGCCGCAGAGTCAGCATGCCGTCCGCTATTGCAGCCTTGCGGATGTCGTCGGCGTGGGCGTGCTCGACGATCATCCGCTCGATTTCTTCGTTGATGTTGAGGACCTCGTGCACGGCGAAGCGGCCCATGAACCCGGTCTTGCCGCAAACCTGGCAGCCGACCGAGCGGAAAAGTTGCGAGGGCAGCTCGATACCTACTGTCTCCCACCCCATGCTCATCAGCTTTTCCTTCTCGGTTGGGTAAGACTGCTTGCAGCGGTCGCACAGTTTGCGAGCAAGACGTTGGGCGACGATGCAGTCGAGGGCGCTGCCGACGAGGAAGGGCTCTACCCCCATTTCGATCAGGCGGTTGGGGGTTGTCGAAGAGTCGTTCGTGTGAAGGGTCGATAGCACGAGGTGGCCGGTGAGGGCGGCTTCAATCGCGATCCCCGCCGTCTCCCGGTCTCGGATCTCACCGACAAGGATAATGTCGGGGTCGGCGCGCAGGATAGTGCGCAGCGCAGAGGCGAACGTGAGGCCGGCTTTCGCGTTGACCTGGATCTGGTTGATCCCCTCGAGCTGGTACTCGACAGGGTCCTCGACCGTGATGACGTTTTTCGTTGGCTGGTTGAGGATATTGAGCGTCGCGTAAAGGGTTGTCGTCTTGCCCGAACCTGTCGGGCCGGTGACGAGCAGCGTCCCGTAAGGCTTCTGGTAGGACGACTCGTAGCGCTCCATGTTCTTTGGCAGGAAACCCAGCTCGGACAGGCGGAGGTTGGCCGTAGAGTTGTCGAGCACTCGCATGACGACCTTTTCGCCGTGCACCGTGGGCAGAGTTGCCACCCGCAGGTCGACTGGCCGGCCGTCGATCGAGCTCGTGATACGGCCGTCTTGAGGGATGCGCCGCTCGGCGATGTTTATGTCGGCCATGACCTTGAGGCGGCTGATGATGCCGTTTTGGATGTTGCGCGGCGAGCGCATCACTTCGTGGAGCACCCCGTCGATCCGGTAACGGATGCGGACGTCCTTGCCCGTCGGTTCGACGTGGACGTCCGACGCCCGGTCTGTGATCGCCTGGCTTATCAACAAGTTGACCAACCGTACGATCGGGGCGTCTTCACGGACTTCTTTTATCTGCGTGAGACGGTCATCTTCGAGGGGGGCACTGCTGGCGGACGCCTGGGCACTGATGTGCTCGGCCTCGCTGTCCTTGCGGTGGTACTTGCTTATCGCCGCCGTCACCGCTTCGGCGGTCGCGACTACCTGGCGTACCTCAGCGCCGGTGAGCGCCCGGATATCGTCGATGGCGAACACGTTTGAGGGGTCCGCCATTGCAACTATGAGGCGGCCCTCCCACCAGCCGATCGGGAGCGCGAGGTAACGGCGGGCGAGTGCCTCGCTTACGAGGCGTGCTGCCGCCGGGTCGACAGGGTAGGTGGCGAGGTCGACGAACTCGAGGCCGAGTTGCTCGGCAAGGGTCCCGACGAACTGTTCCTCCGTGAGCAGTTTGTCTTCGATGAGGACGCGAGCCAGGTTGACGCCGCGGTCCTTCGCCCGGCCGAGCGCTTCGCCCAGCTGGTCAATGGTGATGATGCCGCTCTTTACGAGGACAACGCCGAGTTGCTCGTCCTCTGAGAGCGCACCCTCCCGATCACGAACCCTGGTGTCCATGGCCTCCTCTAAAACGTGGCTCCGCCACTAATGTGATTTCTCGGCATTTTCCGGCTCCCGATTGAGACGAGGTCAATCGGTTACTTTTCCGTGCCCACTCGCGTGCCCGCAGGCGCGCCGAGTAACTAGCGATCTTCAAGTACTTACTTGGCTATGAGCCCGGGCTTCGTCGCCGCTACGGCCCCTCAGCCCCTACCCGCTCAGCCCCTACCCGCTCAGCCCCTAGCCTCTGGCCCTACCGCTCGCGACCGAGCGGCTTCGCCGTCCCGCCGGTCCAAGCCTTGTCTACCTCAGTTGGGGAACTTGGTCCTAGTTGCGAGCTGAACCGAGGAACTTGAGCAGGAGGCCGCGGTTGACGGGCTGGCCCTTTTCCTCGGGTGCCTCTGCGGCCGGGCTCGCTTCTTCCTCGCCTTCTTCTCTCCAGACATCGGGCATTTCGGCATCGTCTGTCGCCACGGTCCCCGGCACCGCCGCTTGAGGCGCAGCAGCGTCGTCCGGGGCTGCGTCTCCCGCAAGGACCACCTCGTAGGCGGCCGCGTGCCGCACACCTTGGTCCCAACCGGTCGCCTGCGCCCGCCTGGCGCCGCCGAAACCGGCGGCAAAGCCCTCGGCGTCACCGTCGGCGTCTGCTTCAGCGTCTTCGCCTGCGCCGAGCACCTGGTACTCACCGGTGTCGGCCTGGCTGCCATGAGACGCCCCGACGTCGGGGCTGACAGGCAGCACAACGTCGACCACATGTAGGTCCACGAGCTCTTTGAGGGCCTTTGAGCCCTCGAACTCGCCGAGCCCGCAGGCGTCGAGCACCTCGCCTACGCTCAGCCCGCTGCCGATGGTCGCCACGAGGCGCCATTGGTCGGGAGCGAGCGCTACAGGCTCGTCTATCGAGCTTTGGAGCCGCAAGTCAGTCGTGAGCGAGGGCACGGCAGCGGCGATGGAGGGCCACTCCATGAGCCGTGCCTCGGCCTCTTCGAGCACGGGCCCGATCTCGAACGGGCCAACCGAATTGGGCGGCTGAGAGCCGGCGTGGAACCTGAAATTGCCTTCACGGAGGCGCAGCAGCGTGAAAAGGGCGTCTACGGCCTCTTTGTTGTTCCCCACCTGAAAGCCTGAAACCTGGCCGGCGTCCAACCATAGGCTCCCAACCCAGTTGCCGGTCTCGACTCGCAGCTCACCGGTCTTTGCAGTGACAGACAGCAGAGCCAGGACGTCCGGCAGCGCAATTGTCTCGAGCGTTCCTTCAAGCGACACTGTAACCTCCGGTTCTTATTGCTGCTACTTCGGCAACTTCGCGGGCGAGGTTGAGAAGTGGCCTCCCGGGCGCCGGCCGGTGGACTGGCTCGCAGCTCGCTTGCCCAGCTCCCTGAGCGCAGCTGCCGACATTGCCTCAACGGGGGCGTCACGGCCCGTCCAGGTCCTTACCTGGCGCGCCGCTTGGTAGATGAGCATGCCGAGCCCGTTGGTGGTGTCGGCTCCCCGGGCACGGGCGGCGGCCAGTAGGGCTGTGTTGGCCGGGGCGTATACAAGGTCGGCGACAAGCTGCCCCGGGCCGAGCCTCTTGGCGTCGAGCCCGAACGGGAGCTCGCCCCGCTCGCCTCCGGCGGAATCCTCGGTGCCGCCTTGCCCGCTCATCCCGACGGGCGTGGCGTTGACTATGAGGTCAGCCTCGTCGGCGGCCTCCACGGAGGCCACGGCACCCACCGGCTCGGCCAGGTGAGCCACCGAAAGAGCTTGTTTGGGCTGGCGGGCGACGACGCCGACCCAGCGTGCGCCCGCTTCGCCGAGCGACAGGACCACGGCCCGTGCAGCCCCACCTGCCCCGAGGACCAAGCAGCGCTTCTGCCCGGGCGACCAGCCCTGGTCTGCCAGGGAGTCCAGGAACCCCGGCCCGTCGGTGCTGTCGCCGACCAGCACGCCTGCCACGTTGGTGACCGTATTTACGACCCCGAGCCGCTGTGCGACGGGCGTGAGGCGGTGGCACGCTGCGGCAGCGGGAGCCTTGTGCGGCATCGTCACCGAGAGCCCGCGTATGCCCAGCTCGGGCATGGCGGCAACGGCGGCCTGGCCCCGCCCGGCGGCCACCGGGAAGGCGACATAGACCCAGTCGAGGCCGAGCTCGGCGAGCGCAGCATTGTGCAGCACAGGGGAAAGCGAGTGGCGCACCGGGTCCCCGATCACCCCTACGAGGACAGTCGTCGCCGCAGGCCAGCTACCCAATCGGCCCCCCGGTCGGCGTCCGTGCGACCGCCCGTCCTTCAGCACAGGTGGACCGCCCGGCAATCGGCCTGGAGCTGCTTGAACTGGGCGGAGGTCGAGGCAAACCCCATTTCGCCGTCGCGGTTGACCTCGACCCAGTACAGGTAGCTCGTTGAGGGCGGGGCGATTGCAGCCGTGAGGGAGGCCGCGCCCGGGTTGGAAATCGGGGTAGGTGGCAGGCCCTTGTTCAACAGGGTGTTGTAGGGGTTGGGGGTGAGGATATCGGGGTTCCCCGTAGGGTCCCCCAACCCGTAGAGCAGGGTCGACTCCGCACCAATTGGCATACCCCGGGCGAGCCGGTTGTATATCACGCTCGCGATCGGCCCACGGTCTGCTGTGAGCTTGGCTTCCCGTTCGACTATCGACGCTACCTCGACGACCTGGTAGGGCGTGTAGTGGAGCCGCTTGGCGGCCGCCGCCAGGCCGAGCTGGGCGGCATGGGCGTCGAAAGTGGCGACCATCCACGAGACGAGCTGGCGGGCTGTCTCGCCCTGGGGGACGGGGTAGGTCGCGGGGAACAGGAGCCCTTCGAGGTTGTCCGTCCCTGCCGGCTCGTAGGGCGACCGGACGGCCCCGCTCGTGGCTGCCGACTCAAACTCGGCCCGTGAAATGCCGTCGTGCAGCGCTGCTACCGCGGCAGAGATCTGGCGCACCGTAAAACCTTCGGGGATGACCAATTTGGCTGTAACGACGACGGGCCCCTTTTGGAGGGCGGCCACGACCGACGAGTACTTTTCGTTGGCCCTGAGGCGGTACGTGCCGGCGAGGAGAGGCCCGGCGCCCTCCAGCTTGACGTAGACGGCGAACACGT
>DATJMJ010000005.1:0-4608 GCA_035508795.1 Acidimicrobiales bacterium | reverse complement strand
GTGGAGGTGACCGGACTTGAACCGGCGACTTCTACGATGCGAACGTAGCGGTGACGCCCCTTTCCACGTGCTCCTTCCCGAAGACGCCCTGCCTAGGGTGCGTGACCTCTTGCACCGGGGGGCGCCTTGGGGCACCGTCGGGAAGCAATTGAGTCACCTCGAGTCACGCCACGGGGGCGACAGCCCTGGTGGCTCCAGGTCGTCAGCCGTCGTAATGCTTGGAGCACGTGAGCAGTCTCTTCCGGCCTCCTTCAGCCGTTCGAAGGTGACCCGGAGAGTTGTGCTCGCCGACGCTGACCAGGAGCCCTGGCGGTCCCGCTCCAACTCGTGGACACGGAGCGAGCGGTGGCGTTCGTCCTCGTCGAGCAGCCTCAGAGCCTTCAAGATGGCAGAGCTGTCGGCGGCGGTCAGGTCTTTCGAAACGAACGTCTCCAAGAAGGTCTCGGTGAAGTCCAGCGAGCGACATGTTTTCGCCATACGGCGGCTAACCGCCTAGCTCTTTGAGCTCGTCCGCGTTGAGCCGCCTGACCCGGCCTTCACGAGAGTCATCGTGGGCGCGGCCCAGGAGCTCGCGGTGCTCCGGGGTGTACGCCCAGGCGTCCTCACGTCGCAGGACGACCGCCGGCCGAAGCATGACCGCATCGTCCGTAGTGTCGACCTCGACTTCCATCTCGGTCTCACACTTGACATGACTTTAACGCTGTGCAAAGATAACGACCGATGATAAAGTTGGCCGAGGCGGCGAACTGGCGGGAAGCACGCCGGCGCTCGGCACGTGACGCGATCCTCGACGCCGCCTGGGAACTGGTGAGACGGGAGGGTCTCGTCGGTTTGTCGCTGCGAGACCTGGCCCGCAGCGCGGGCATCACCCCGCCGACCGTGTATGCCTACTTTGACTCGAAGCACGCCATCTACGACGCCATGTTCGGCCAGGCGGCCACCCAGTTCGCTGAAAGGATGGACGAGCCCTACGACGAAGAGCCCCCTCGCGAGCTTCTCAACGCGAGCGTCCGGCGGTTCTTTGACTTCTGCACCACCGAACCGGTGCGCTACCAACTGCTGTTCCAGCGCACCCTCCCTGGGTTCGAACCGACGCCCGAGTCCTACGCACCCGCGGTCCGTGCCCTGGCTGGGGCCAGGGACCTGCTGGCCCTCAACGGCGTCACCGAGCCGCAGCACCTTGACCTGTGGACCGCCCTGATGACGGGCTTGGTCAGCCAACAAGTCTCAAACGACCCGGGTGGAGACCGTTGGGCCCGCTTGACCGACGAATCGATCACCATGTTCCTCGCCCACTGTTCTGTGACCAGTGCTTCAAACAAGCCCAAACGCAGCCCAACTCGGGCCAAAGGAGCCAACCATGACCATGACGACGACCGACGTCGCGACCATCGAGCCGTTGACCCACGGCGAAGCGATGCGACTTCAAGCACAAGAGCTGGGACGCGTGCTCGCCTTGCTCCGCTCGCTAGACGACGCCGCGTGGACAGCGGCGACTGACTGCCCGGGCTGGGACGTGCGTGCTATGTGCCAACACGTCCTCGGCGCATGCGAAGCAGGGGCGTCCATGCGCGAAAACGTCCACCAGGTGCGCCGGGCCCGGGCCCACCGCAAGCGGCACGGCGGCCCGCTCGAAGCGGCGCTGTCGGCCGTGCAGGTACGCGAGCGCGCCCACCTCACCCCGGTCCAAGTACTCGAGCGGCTGAGCGTGGTCGCGCCTAAGACTGTTAGGGGCCGCACGCGCATCCCGGCGCTGGTGCGTGACCACGCGAAACTAAAGGTCGACGGACCGGTCTACGAGACCTGGAAGCTCGGGTACCTCATCGACACGATCTACCTGCGGGACTTATGGATGCACCGGGTCGACATAGCGCACGCTATTGACCGGCCCCTGGACCTCAGTGCCAGCCACGATGGCCGGATCGTCGCCGACATAGTTGTCGAATGGGCGCGCCGTCATGGCCGACCGTTCGTGCTTGAGCTCACCGGTCCAGCCGGGGGCACTTACGCACAGCACCCGGACGCCTCAGGGGCCGAGGGCGTGGAGCTTGACGCCGTCGAGTTCTGTCGCAAGCTGGCCGGTCGAGCGCAGGCAACAGGCCTGCTCGCCACGATCGTCCCGTTCTGAGACCCGAGACAGGCTGACCCACGGCTTGAGCCGCCCACAGACGTGCCGATCTGTATGCAGCCGGTAGCCGTCGGCGCTGTCGACCCGCTCGGGCTGTAGGAGCCCGACATGGTCGTAGTGGCGGAGCATGCGGGGGGAGACCTGCCCCAGACGAGCGAACTCTCCGATGCTCAACATGACATGACCATCAATAGACCTTCACACGGTGTGAAGGTCAAGTGTGCGAGGGCAAGCGGGTTGCCGGGCGCCCGCGTCACGCCTCGAGGGGGCGTTCTCTGTCGCGTCGGGGTAGCCACTTGGGCGCGCCCGACCCGTCGATAGGCTCGGCTGCACACCGCTCAGGTCTCCCGAGCCGTCGCGCGGTTCAGGCGACGGAGCGGAAAACTTGGTCGAGCCAACCGAACGACCGTGCGTGGTAAAGAGTGCGGGCACCAGCCTCGCAATGATCGCCGGCCCCTTCAGCCGCGGTGAACCGAACGTACTCCTTGTCGACCGTGAGGGCATCGACCAATTCCGGCGCTGACGCGCTAATGTCATCGCCCTCGGCGTTGCAGACGAACATGGGACATGAGATATCGCGCGCCCTGTCCTTCAGCGAGTAGTCGCGAAGCGCGAACAGGTAGGCGAGGGGGTCATCGACGCCGTGGACGAGCTGACCCCGCCGAAGCGCCCACCCGGCGGTCGGCTTGGCGGCAAGGAAGCGCAAAATCCGGCGAAGCGTTGAGGTCGATATACGCCGACCCTGGAGCACTCCCGCAGCGAGACGCTTAGGGATTCGTTCGACTGCGGAGGCGAACAGGTCGTAGGAACCACAGTCAGCGATGCAGGCTGCTAAGCGGTGCTCGGAGCTCGCCGCTCGCGGGGCCAGATGGGCACCGAGACTAAGCCCGATGAGGGCGGTCCGCCGGGGGTCGACGTCGGACCGGGCCAGCGCATAATCGAGAACGGGAGTGACCACGTTCTCGAAATCAGGTCGCAGGACGAGACCCTGCTGGAGGAGCGCAGCTCCTTGGCCTGGCCCATCAAAAGCCAGCACGTTGTACCCGCGTGCGAGTGCGGCGGCACCGTTCAGGAAGTACAGCTCCTCTGCTGTACCGTCGTAGCCCCCCAACAGGACCACCATCGGGCGTGGCTGCGGCTCTGGTCCTGCATGGAAGAAATAGCCCGGCAGTGTCGTGCCGTCGTAGGGAATGGCAAGGACTTCGGGCGGACATGGCAATAGAGCGGCGCCTCGGCGGAACAGGTCGGTCTGCCTGCGGTTGCTAGCCACCAGGCGCTGGTCGGCGGGGGCGGCCATGAGCATCACACCGGCCGTTCGGAAGTAGGTCGACGCCCGGAAGAAAGCGCTTTGCGCCGTTTGTTTGCAACCAGCCGCCAGCTGCGCTTCGGCTAGGGCGACGACCGTCTCGCCCGTCGATGCCCATGAGTCGTGCCAGCTGGTGAGGTCGGTCCCATCGACCCGAGCTGCCGTCGCGAGGCACTCGCCAACGTCGGCCCCGCCATAGGGTGCGGATCCCACGGCACGTAGGAGCTGCGCATCGAGCAATTCGTCCTTCAATAACAGGTGCGTCATATGGTCACCGGCCATATCTTGCGTGGTCCAACTCCGATTAGGCAACCGCGAGACCTTGACAGCCCTGGGCACAACGCCATCATTGGGCGGCGGCAAAGGCGCGCTATACGCTCCACTTCGCAACTGGCCTGCGCAACGCCACCAGCGGCTGTACCAACGTGACTCGGTGGCGGCCGCTGTTCGGACTCGAGACTGCCACGGGCGGGCGCGGCACTGCGCCCTTGGAACGCTTTCCGGCCCGACGCCCATCCTTATCTCGACTTCGCCGATGACCGATTAATATTGAACTGATTGACTCCATAAAAGAACCTTGGCTTCTCGGTCGCCCCCGGTACGTCTTTTCAATTCCGCCTGGGGGCCTTCTTCAACCGAGAGCCGGGGTGGTTATTTGCCGAGTCCCAGATCTGGTCGGGCATGGATACCACGAGGACCCCCTCGATCCATATCTCGGCCAAAGTGGAGTGGTTGAAACGCGGGGTGTCTCGGTAGCCTTGCTGGGTGTACATGGCACGAGCCTCGTGGAGGTCGAGTCGGCTGTCCAGGCGGAGTGAGCTGAGGCCTCATGTTTGGGCGTAAGTTCCAATTTCAGCCATGAGCAGGGTGCCGAGTTTGTTGCGTCGTGCCGTGGGTCGGACGTAGACGCGCTTTACCTCGCCCGTCTGATTGTCGACTAGTCGCAGGCCGGCGCAGCCGTGCGCAACGCCGGCCTCGGACGCGACAATGAAGATGCCGTTGGGGGGCGTCATGCCGTAGTTCGGACATCGGTTAGTGCGGCGGTGATTTCGTCGTCGGTTGCGAGCCGACGGTAGAGGCGGTTCAGGACTTCTCCGAAGTATTCGCGCAGCAACTGCTGGGCGACCGGAGCGGCAGGGTCGACCGCCGTGGACTCGTAGCGAATCGTGCTTGC
>DATJMJ010000004.1:0-2781 GCA_035508795.1 Acidimicrobiales bacterium | reverse complement strand
TCCCGCACGACGTGGCAGGTGTTTTGGCACAGCCAGCACTCGATGCACTTGCGGAACTCCTGAGACCGCTCGACGTCGGCCTGGAACATCTTGAACGGAGCCGACGGCTGGCTGGCCGACGGCGTGAAGCCGGGCACCTGGCGAGCCTTTTGGTAGTTGAAAGAGACGTCCGTGACCAGGTCCTTGATCACCGGGAAGGTCCGGAGGGGAGTGATCGTCACCGGCTCGTCCTCGGCGAAAATGGAGAGCCTCGTCATGCACATGAGGCGAGGCCGCCCATTTACCTCGGCCGAGCACGAGCCGCACTTGCCTGCCTTGCAGTTCCACCGGACGGCGAGGTCGTTGGCCTGGGTGGCCTGGGCCCGGTGGACAGCGTCGAGGACTACCTGGCCTTCTTCAGCGACCACGACGTAGTCCTTGAGCTCGCCTCCCGTGGCATCGCCCCGCCAGATGCGCAGCTTCAGGTCGTAGCTCAATGAGCCTCCTCGAGGAGTTCCCCGAGCTCCGGTGGGGGGTGCGGCAAAGGTTGACGCCATATGACCAGCCCCGGCGAAGCGCTCGGCCCCGGCTCTTGGCCACTCTCGCTCACGCTCCCGCTCGCGGCGCTCCCCTGAGCGGGGGGGCCTTTGGCCTGGCCGCCTGCCAGAGAAACCACCACATTGAGGTCGCCCCAGAACGGGTCCGTCATCGGGTAGTCCTCGCGGGTATGGCCGCCCCGGCTCTCCTGGCGTTCGAGGGCGGCTATGGCCACGGCTTCGGAGACCAGCAGCATGTTGCGCAGGTCGAGAGCCAGGTGCCAGCCCGGGTTGTACTGGCGGTTCCCCTCGATCGAGGTGTGGCGGGCGCGCTCTTGGAGGGCCGAGATCTTCTCGAGCGCCTCCTTCAGCTCGGTCTCGACCCGGATGATGCCTACGAGGTCCTGCATGGTCTCTTGCAGTTCCTGGTGGAGCGTGTAGGGGTTTTCGTCCGCACGTCCGGCCCTGAACGGTGCGAGCGCCTCGGCTGCTGCATGGTCGACGTCGGCCGGCGAGACCTTGGGGCGCTGGCCGGACATCTGTTTCGCGTAAGCGGCGGCGTAATCCCCGGCCCGCTTGCCGAACACGATCAGGTCGGAGAGGGAATTGCCGCCGAGCCGGTTGGCGCCGTGCATGCCGCCGGCAACCTCTCCGGCGGCGAAGAGGCCGGGTACGACCGAGACCTGGCTGTCGGGGTCCACCTCGACCCCACCCATCACGTAGTGGCAGGTCGGCCCGATCTCCATGGGCTCTTTCGTGATGTCCACGTCGGCGAGTTCCTTGAACTGGTGGTACATCGAGGGGAGCCGCCGCTGGATGAACTCGGGCGAGCGCCGCGAAGCAATGTCGAGGAACACGCCTCCATGGGGCGATCCACGGCCCGCTTTGATCTCGCTGTTGATCGCACGGGCGACCTCGTCGCGGGGCAGTAGTTCGGGCGGGCGGCGGTTGTTGCGCTTGTCGTCGTACCAGCGGTCGGCTTCGTCGATGTTGTCGGCCGTCTCGGCCTTGAAGAACTCGGGGATGTAGTCGAACATGAAGCGCCGGTCCTCGGAATTGCGCAAGACCCCTCCGTCGCCACGTACCGATTCTGTGACGAGCAGCCCTCTCACCGACAAGGGCCACACCATGCCCGTCGGGTGGAACTGGACGAACTCCATGTTGAGCAACGTTGCCCCGGCCCGCAGGGCGAGAGCGTGGCCGTCACCGGTGCATTCCCACGAGTTGGAGGTGACTTTCCACGACTTGCCGATCCCTCCGGTGGCCAGGATCACCGACGGGGCGTCAAAAACGACAAAGCGGCCGGACTCACGCCAGTAGCCGAAGGCGCCGGCGATCCTCCCGCCATCCTTCAGCAGGTCGGTCACCGTGAGCTCCATGAACACGTCGATGCCGAGCGAGACCGCTCTTTGCTGGAGCGCACGGATCATCTCTAAGCCGGTGCGGTCGCCGACGTGGGCGAGCCGGGCGTAGCGGTGGCCACCGAAGTCTCGCTGGCTGATCTTGCCCGTTGAGGTACGGTCAAAAAGAGCACCCCACTGCTCAAGCTCGTAGACCCGCTCAGGCGCCTCCTTGGCGTGCAGCTCGGCCATCCGCCAGTGGTTGAGGAGCTTGCCGCCGCGCATCGTGTCCCGGAAATGGACCTGCCAGTTGTCTTCGGGCCACAAGTTGCCGAGCGCGGCAGCGATGCCACCCTCCGCCATCACGGTGTGGGCCTTACCGAGAAGGCTCCGGCAGATCAGGGCGGTACGAGCGCCGGCGTCGTGCGAGGCTATGGCCGCGCGCAGGCCCGCGCCCCCTGCTCCTATGACGACGACGTCGTACTCGTGGTGCTCGAGTTCCTCTGCGAGCGTTTCTCCCGTAGTCATCTAAAAAAACCTCGGGTCGTGTACCCAGCCGCTGGCGACCAGGCGGACGTACAGGTCCGTGAGGGCGACGAAGACCAGGCTCACCCAGGCGATCTGCATGTGGCGGGCGTTCAACTTCGAGACGAAGCCCCACAGCTTGAAGCGCACCGGGTGGCGCGAGAAGTGCTTGAGCCTGCCACCGACGATGTGCCGGCAGGAGTGGCACGAAAGCGAGTAGCACCATAGAAGGCTCGCGTTGACAACGAGCATGATCGTGCCGAAGCCCATGCCCCAGCCATTTGCGAAGTGGAAGGCCTCGATCGCGTCCCACGTGAGGATGCAGTTGAGGACGACACCGAGGTAGAAGAACAACCGGTGGGCGTTGTTCAAGATGAGCGGCAACCGGGTCTCGCCGGTGT
>DATJMJ010000003.1:0-9656 GCA_035508795.1 Acidimicrobiales bacterium | reverse complement strand
ACAAGCACGGCCACGAAACTACCTTTGACGGGTTATGACCGCGAAGACTGCGGCCTCCCGGGGCCTCGTGGCGCAGAACCGCCGAGCACGCCACGACTACGACGTCCTCGGCACCTACGAAGCGGGGATCGTGCTGGTAGGCAGCGAAGTGAAGTCCTTCCGCGAGGGAAAGGTCCAGCTCCGCGATTCCTATGCGCGAGCCGAGGACGGCGAGATCTGGCTGCACGGGATGCACGTCTCGCCGTACGGCCACGCAAGTGCGTTCGGGATGTTCGACCCTGACCGCTCCCGCAAGCTCCTCCTGCACAGGCGCGAGATCGACGAGCTCACCAGGCAGACCCAGCAGGGACCGTTGACGATCGTGCCGCTTTCGGCCTACTTCAAGGACGGGCGCGCAAAGGTCGAGATTGCTCTGGCACGTGGCCGCAAGGATTACGACAAGCGCCGGGCGATCGCCGACCGGGAGATGCAGATGGAAGCGCGCCGGGCTATGGGCGCCCGCCGCGGCTAGGGCCGCGCGCGACCAGCCCCTAAGCTTCGCCACACCGCCACTGTTTAGGCATCTCACAGGCTCTTCCCAGGGAAGAGAGGTAGGTAGGAGATTGTTGTAATGGCCTACCAGCGTCAGCTGAGAGCAGCGAAGGAGGTGAGCGAGTGCAGGACAGCATCAAGCTCGGCCGGTTCGGAGGGGTCAAGGTAGGCCTCAACTGGAGTTTTCTGGCCCTTGCCGGTCTGATCGCCTACTTTCTCGCGACTTCACGCCTCCCGGCGCAAGTGCCCGGTTACACGTCGTCGGCCTACTGGGTGGCAGGCGGGTTGGCTGCGGTCGCTCTCTTCGCCGGCGTGCTCATCCACGAGGCGGCTCATGCGATTGCCGCCCGGACGGCCAAGCTGCAGGTAGACGGGATAACGCTCTGGTTCATGGGAGGCGTCACCCGTATAGAGGGCGAGAGCCGCAGCCCGCTCGGCGAGTTCTTGATCGCCTTTGTGGGCCCGCTCGCGAGCGGGGTGATCGGCGGGCTTTCTTTTGGCCTTGCGGCTCTGGCTCAGGCTGCCGATTGGCGCTTGGCTGCCGGCGCCCTGTCCTGGTTGGGCCTGATCAACCTCCTTCTCGGGGCGTTCAACCTCGTGCCGGCGGCACCCCTGGACGGTGGCAGGGTCCTTCATGGATTTATCTGGTGGGTCTCGAAAAACCGCTGGTTGGCGACCCGCATTACCGGGATGGCAGGTACGGTGCTCGGCGCGGCGTGCGGCTTCCTCGGCCTGCTCACCTTCGAGCAGCGGGACCCGATCGACGGGTTCGTCCTGCTCATGATGGGCTGGTTCGTGCTGGCGGCTTCCAAACGGGAGCAGATGGCCGGCCGGGCTCAGCACGTGCTGGGCGACGTGCACATCTCAGACATCATGAGGCCCGCCGTTATCGCTCCCGGGTGGCTCACTGTCGGCGCATTTTGGAACGAGTGGGTCAACCCCTACCCCGACGCCGCCTTCCTGCTCGAACGATGGGCAGGTGGGGGCTGGGCCGGCGTCGTGACCGCCCAACAGTTGGCGTCGGTGCCACCAGGGATGCACTGGACGGTACGGGCGCAAGACGTAGCCCTGGCGCTCGCGTCCGCTCCCGACGGCGAAGGTGCCCTTTCCCCAAACCTGCCCGCCCTCTCCATCGCTGGGCGGGCGGGGGCTGCGCTCCCGGTCAAGGACCACGACGCTGTCGTCGGAGTCGTCCTTGCGCCCGACATTGCAGCCATGGTCGCACGGGGGAGACCGGTCCCCCGCCGCACTTGGGGCAACGCCGTGTGGCCCTCGCCTTCGCCGTCGCTGTCCCAGTAGCCTCCACGCGCGACCTCGGCAGCGTCACGGTGGCGGGGCGTCAGCAGCGCAGCACGAAAGAAGAACGATGCGGCGCTGCCGACCCCACGCCCTCCCCGGGACACGGTCCGGTCGGCTCCTGGGGCAGCTGGCGGGGCGGGACCGTGGTTGACCCGACTCGCGCCGCACAGTGGTAGCCCGAACAGGCCGATAGCCAAGCGGGTATTAGCGGTACACTGATGACCTGGGCAGAAGGTTAAAGCCCAGGCACATTGACATGGGGGTGACAGGCTTCGACTTTGGCTGTCAACCCGGGAGAAGCGAGCCGTGGTCCCCGGATGCCACGTAAAACAACTGGGAAACCAATAAATGCCAATCAAGGCAATGCGCGTCTAGCGCTGGCTGCTTAATAAACAGCCCGTCCGTCTGGCCCCAGCCCTGCGGGCCAGTAGCGGGCGTCATTTAGCGGGGCTTACCTTGCGGGTGCGCTAGCTGCGCGCAGGGGAAATTTCAGCTAGCTCGGGCCGTCTGCCGGCGCCAGTGGCGAGCAGGCGGCCGAGAAAAGTCACTGGCTGCGCTCGAAGAATGCCCGGAGAGAGGCCGAAGGACGCGGGTTCGATTCCCGCCACCTCCACTGAAGGGAGAGAGGGTGCTCAGGGGAAACCGTGAGCATCGTTGGAGGTGTCCCGTCAGCCACGTAGAGGTCGTATATTTGGCTCATCGGGTTCTGGCGGGCCGGGGTCTCGGACGACGATCGGGCCAAGCACTTGCTTGCGCGGCGTGCGTGACTGACAGGCTCAGTTTTGTCGTACCAAGGGTGAGCCGTCGCTATAGGGCTCGGGTGAGGTCCAAAACCTGGTCGTACTCCAGCACCCGCCCCTGGCGGAAGAGGCGTTGCCATTCGGCTTCACCAATGTGCTCGATCCCGGCGCGGGCACTCTGGAGGCGGTACGTGCTTTCAGGTTCTTGGCACAGCTCCCCCACCGCCTCGAACAATGCCATGGCGGCTCCGTGTAACTGGGCTGCGGCCGTCCAGTCGCCGCGGTCCCCGCAGAGGCAGCCGAAGCCAAGGATGGCGTAGGCGATGCCCAACCGGTCGCCGCCGCGGCGTGCAGCACGCAACACGCTGTGAAGACGGAGAGCGGCACCCTCGAGTTCGCCTTCTAGGCGCAACACCCAGGCCAAGTTCACGTCCACGGAGCGGATCCCGACTCCTATGTCTGCCCGTATGCGTTCCGCTTCCTCGAGCTGGGTGCGAGCCAGCGCCACGTCTCCGGCCCGCAACGTCGCCGAGGCGGCGTTGTTCATGAGGATTTGGGTCAAGAACAGGCTCCCAGCTTGACGCGACCGGTCGATGGCCTCGGCCATCAGCTCCTCGTAGCCCTCATCAGCCAGAGCCGAGGATAGCTGGATGCTGAGAAGGTACATCCCCAGGGCGCAGGCGAGCTGAAAGTTCCCACCGAGCTTACGTGCCCGCTCGACGGCTTCAGCACCCAGCTGACGCCCCTCCTCCAGGGCGCCGCCGAAGCATGACACTGCGCACCCGATCCACAGGGCATCCACAAGGTGCGAAGGATTGTCGATTTGGCGAGCGATGTCGATGGCTCTGCTGGCGCTTCCCTTGGCGACCGCGTTGTTGTAGGAGCGCTGGCAGAGGGCCACGGTGACCAGCGCATCGACGAGCAGGGCCGGGTCCGCCTCCGCCTCCGGTCGCTCGAGGACTCGGATCAGCGGACCGATGAGATCCTCCGTCCCCCGTTCGTGCAACCACCAGAAGTGGCGCAAGGCACGGGCGAAGCGCAACACGAGAGCTGTGTCACCCGGCGTACCTACGGCGTAGTCGAAGGCACGCTGCAGGTTGGCGCTCTCCGCGCGTAGTCGCTCGAACCATACTTTCTGGTGGGCGCCAATGGTTAGCGGGGCTGCCTCCTCGGCGAGGGCGAGGAAGTAGTCCCGATGGGCCGTAGCTACGGCGCTTGCCTCTTCCTCGCCCGCGTCTACCAGGCGCTCGGCGCCGAACTGCCGGATCGTCTCAAGAAGGCGGTAACGGAGACCGTCCCCAAATGGCTCGGCCACCACCAAGCTCTTGTCTACCAGCGAAGACACCAGGTCGGTGATGTCGTAGAACTCGATATCCGACAGGCTGGTCACTGCCTCGGCGGCTCTGAGGTCGAAGCCTTCGACGAACACAGCCAGACGGCGAAGGACGGCCTGTTCGGCGCCGTTGAGCAAGGAGTAGGACCAGTCGACAGTGGCGCGAAGGGTCTGCTGGCGGGGTAGTGCGCTGCGGCTTCCCCCGGTAAGTAGGCGAAACCGCTGATGAAGTCGGTCGGAGAGGTCAGCCAATGACAATGAACGAAGGCGAGCGGCGGCGAGTTCAATTGCGAGCGGCATGCCGTCCAGGCGACGGCAGACGGACACGACGGGCGCCAAGCTGTCGTCGTCCATGGCGAACCTGGCTCCCTGGTCGGCGGCGCGCTCGAGAAAGAGGGCCACCGCGTCGCACTGGGAAACACCTGTGTCTTCTGGAGCAGGAAGCGACAGCGATGGCACCCGGTAGACCGCCTCCCCGGTGATACCGAGGGGCTCGCGGCTGGTGGCGACCACGTGCACCTGAGGGCAACGACGCACGAGGGCGTCGACGATTTTGGCACACGCGCCGATCAGGTGCTCGCAGTTGTCCAAGACGATAAGGATGTGTTGTGGGAGGAGGGCATCGACCACGGATTCGAGCACCGGTCGGTCCGATTGCACAGCGACGTGCAGGGTCTCGGCGATGGCCGGCGCGACGGCATCCTCGTCGGCCAGCGGAGCCAGCTCCACTAGCCAAACCCCGTCGCCCGAGCCGTCAAGCAGTTCGGCGGCCATTTGAAGGGCCAGGCGGGTCTTGCCGGCTCCCCCGGCGCCGGTCAATGTGACAACCCGGTGGGACTCGACGAGAGGGCACAACTCGTTGAGCTCCCGCTCGCGGCCGACGAAGCGCGAGGATTGCGCAGGAAGGTTGTTAGCGAGCGCTGGGTTATCGAGCGAGCGCAGTGGTGGGAAGTCACTCCGGAGCCCGGTGGCCTCCAGCTGGAAGATGCGCTCCGGACGGCTTAGGTCCTTCAGCCGGTGCAGCCCAAGATCCCGAAGCCGAGCGGTATCGGGCAGGAAGTCGCGGACCAGCTCAGCCGCGCTGGACGAGAGCAGGACCTGGCCCCCATGAGCCACCGCCGCCACCCGGGCGGCACGATGGATGTCGTAGCCGATCAGCCCAGTGATCGTCTCGGTAGCCTCCCCAGCGTGCATGCCCATGCGCACCCGCACGGGCGCGTCCTCCACCCAGTGATGAGCGGCCAAGGCCTGCTGCATGGCGATCACAGCCGCGACGCAGGACCTAGGTGAAGAGAACACGGCGAAGAAGCCGTCACCCTGGGTGGTGACTTCTTTTCCCCCGTGATCGGCCAGGCGTCCCCGGATGAGCTCGTGGTGGTCGGCCAAAGCCTCGGCGTAGGTGCCCTCTCCCAGGCGCTGCAGGAGCGAGGTCGAACCCTCGATGTCAGTGAACAGAAAGGCCAGCGTGGACGTGGCATGAGCCTAGGCTGCGGCGAGCTGTCGGGGCCCAAAGCCGGCCTTCCGCGGGGCTAAGTCGGCGTAAAAGTCCGTGGGCCTGAGCTCAAGGCAATGGACGCCAGGGTTACGTCCTCGTTGCCTCGTGCACCACTCGCCTGGACTCAAACCGGCCAGCGCATGAGCGACCTGACTACTCATCTGGGTGGTCCGTCCGCAACGCCGGTGCCACCAGGGGATGCCTTCAACGACGGTTCTCACGTCACTCAAGTTCGCAAAACCGCTTACCTCCTCAGGGTGCCGACCGCGAGGTCCAGCGACTGCTCAAACAAGCTGACGAACAGGCTCAAACGGTTTCCCTGCGCGTGGCGGACCTTTGCCAATCGACCAAAGCCGCGAAAGGATAAGACAGTGCCAGCCTTCACCCGAGCCTTCAAGGGTCGCCACGGCGACCGTGACCCCCGCTTGCCGCCAGGCCAGTACGACGCCGGACGTACCTGGCCGGTCTTGACCGCCGAAGCCACCCCCAGGATCGACACCAGCACTTGGACCTTCGGGGTTGAGGGGCTGGTTGCAAACCCGACGACGTGGACCTGGGAGCAGATCCACGCCCTGCCAGAGTCCACCTACCAAGGCGACATCCACTGTGTCACCACCTGGTCCAAGCTGGGCATGACCTTCAGAGGCGTTGCCGTCGACGCGCTCCTAGGCACGGCACAGCCTCTGCCGCAGGCGGCTTACGTGCTGGCCTGGTCGCACACCGGCTACACCACCAACCTGCCTCTCGCCGACGTCACGAACGGCCGGGCCTGGGTGGCCTGGGAGGTGGACGGCGCGCCCCTCCCCCGCGAGCACGGCGGGCCAGCCCGGCTTCTCGTCCCCCACCTCTACTTCTGGAAAAGCGCCAAATGGGTCGCCGGGCTGCGGCTGGTCGACCACGACGAGCCCGGCTTTTGGGAAAAGAACGGCTACCACGACCGCGGCGACCCCTGGCTCGAACAGCGCTACGAAGGCGACTGAACCGGCGATGCCCTGGGAACCTGCCACCGTCCTGGCTATCGATGACGAAACGGCAACCGCGAAGACGTTCCGGCTCGGGCTGTCCCACCCAAGGGCCCACCTGGCCGGACAGCACTACATACTCAGGCTGACCGCCCCAGACGGCTATAGCGCGCAACGGTCCTACTCGGTTGCCTCGGCACCGGACGGGTCAGCCGAGATCGAGCTCACTATCGAGCGGCTGGCCGGCGGCGAAGTCTCCATGTTCATGCACGACGAGGTGAGAGCAGGAGACGAGCTAGAAGTGCGCGGCCCCATCGGCCGCTGGTTCGTCTGGCAAGCCGATATTCCTGCCCTGCTAATCGGGGGAGGGTCGGGCATAGTACCGCTCATGGCGATGCTCCGCCTGGCCCGCCGCCAAGGCGCACCCGGTCTCGTCCGGTTGTTGGTCTCGGTCCGCACACCCCAGGACCTCTACTACGCCAAAGAACTGCCCGGGCCCGAAACAACGGTTATCTACACCCGCGTTGCACCAGCCGGCGACCCCCGTCCGCCGGGTCGCATCACCCCGGACGACCTAGAGCCGCTCCAGCTTCCCGACGCCACCGTCTACGTCTGCGGATCCTCGCCGTTCGCCGACGCCGCCACTGACGCCGCGACAGCAATCGGCGTTCCCCTTGAGAAAATTCGAGTGGAACGGTTCGGTCCTACCGGCTAGCGATCCGGCAGAATGCAGGGCGAACCTCAGAACACAGAAGATCACCACAGATAGGGAGAAGTTATGCCCTCCCAGGTGTGCCTACTTGACGGACGGTGGCCGCACCCTTGACTCAGGGCCGTGAGGACTGGTGGTGGTGTTATCCGGACCAGCTCCTCTTCGAGGTGGAAGGCGCTCCGCTGGCCCCGTCGCGCGCGTACGCCGAGTGAAGATGCCCGGACCGAGCCGCTGGCCCACCCTCCCCTACGAGGCGTGGAGCGCAACCTGCGACACGCTGCACGCCCACACCCAGGTGCTCGGCAAACTAGCCGCGCGCTTGGCCCCGCCCGAGCCGCAGCTCCAGCACGCGGCCCTGCGCCTGACCGCCCGGGGTTGGGAGAGCCTCCCCCTTCCGGCGCCCGACGGGTCCGGAGCCCTAGTCGTGGTTGTCGACCTGCACGCCCACCAGACAGCCATCGAGCACAGCGACGGCCGTCGGCGGTGCGTCCCCCTCACTCCGGACCGCTCGGTCGGAGAGGTCACCCAAGAGGTCGTGGCGGCCGTAACCGAGCTCGTCGGGCCGGTGGCCTTTGACCCCCGGCCCCAGGAGACGCCCTGGTCGATCCCGCTCGACGAAGACGATCAGCATGCAACTTACGACCCCGAGCAAGTGAGCACCTACCTGGAAGCGGCTACCCGGGCCGCCGGTGTCCTTAGCGCCGTCCGCGCTCCCTACCGCGGTCGGGCCACACCGGTCAACGCCTGGTGGGGCTCTTTCGACCTCGCCGTCAGCCTGTTCTCTGGCCGGCCTGCTGACCCCGGGTCGTCGGGCTTCATCAGGCGCAACTCCATGGATGCCCAAGAGATCGCCGTTGGTTGGTGGCCGGGGGACCCCCGTTATCCCAAGGCGGCTTTCTACGTCTACGCCCACCCCGCCCCCGACGGGTTCGAGCATGCCCGCCTCGAGCCGTCGGCGGCGCGATGGGAGCCAAGCCTCGGGGAGTACATCTTCGACTGGGACGATGTCTGCCAAGCAGTGGACCCTTACGGGTCCGCGTTGGAGTTTGCGCGCTCCGCCGTCCGCCACGGCTGCAAAGCGTGTGACTGGGACCCAGGGCTGTCATCCAGCCTCGAGGGCGTACCGCCGCCGATCAGCTGATCCGATGCAAAGGCACACCGAATAACGGTTATGCGTGGCCAAGAAATACTCAAAGTGCAGAAGGCATCGCCGCGTAACGACGGTTATCGGAGCAGCGACCGTTTACCGCTCTGAGGCCGTTGTCATCCCATAACATGCGAGCCGAAAACCGATATGTAATAACGGCTTCCGCGACCCATGAGATACCGGTGCGGCCAGCGGATGAGAAGACTGTTGGACTGGGCCCGATGATCGAACGAAAAGCTTGTCGTTCGGCAAAGGGTAGCACGCGGTTGCAGCAACCGGCCCGCGCGAAGTCGAAAACCTATGAGGTCACCGCCATTTCGCCGAGCAAGGACCAGTCGTCTTGTGCGATAGTCGCGTTGATGATCCGTGGCGTCTCGGCAAGGTGAGCCGGCAGAGTTTCCTGCGCCTGCTTGAAGTGCGTAGAACTTACGTGAGCTGCACCGGCTTGCTCATCGCGGAAGGCCTCGACCAAGACGTACTCGTTCGGATCATCCAGGCTCCGAGACCAGTCAAACCACAGACAGCCGGGCTCGGATCGCGTGGCCCGCGTGAACCCATCGCTGATCTCGGGCCAACGGTCGGCATCGTCGGGCTGCACCCGGAACTTTGCAGTGATGAAGATCATCCGGCCTCCTACAAGTCCGATTGACTACCTGTCGCGACGATAGCGCTAGCCTCCCGGGTTCCGTGCAGAGACCATCAGTTGGCGTGAACGTGTTTTCAGCTCGCAAGGCTATGCGAGCTGCGTCACCGGTCACCCAAGCAGTCTCCTTGGCGAGTTCCGTCACCTTTCCCGGTGTGTCCATGGCCCAACGCTCCCGTCCCAGACGAGCCAAGTCTTCCGCTCCAGCCCGTAGCGGACCTCGTCTCGGTGTTGCTTGACGAACGGCTTGCCGTTGCCTTGATCGGTGCGATGTTCTTGTCGTTCCATTGAGTTGTCCTTCCTGGCCATGTTGGCCAGCGGCGTCCTACCGGCTTGGGGCGATGGATGTGGATCGTTCTGATCTCGGGCTTGATCATGGTCTCATCCGCTTGAGCTGTTCGTGAACAGCGTCTGTAGTGCGGCGAAGGTCCCCGGTCGCGAGCAGGTCCAAGAGCGCCCCCCGCAGTATGGTCAGCGCGGCCGTGCGTTCGGCGTGGCCTGCCGCACTGGCGCGACGACTAGGGGACTGGAAGTGGGCGAGGACGTCGAGCCAATCGCGAACGGTTTGCTCCGCGAAACCCCCCCACGGTCCTCTCGGCTCGGTGAGGGAGCGACCGTAGCCCTCGACCCACAGGGTAAGGAGCGGCCGGTGCTGTGGGCCTGACAGCCACTCCCATACCCGTTCGGCCGCTCCTGCGAGGTCGATATCGGGGTGGTCGTGGCGCACGGCCTCGAGCATGGCCAACTCGTCGCGTCGTGCCCGGGCCAGCAGAGCGCGGACCAGGCCGTCTTTG
>DATJMJ010000002.1:0-31315 GCA_035508795.1 Acidimicrobiales bacterium | reverse complement strand
TGCAGCCTGGAGTGCACGCCGGCCTGTCAAGCCGGAGGCCGCGGGTTCAAATCCCGTCAGGTCCGCGGTCGGATAGCTCAGTTGGTAGAGCGCGCGCCTGAAAAGTGCGAGGTCGCCGGATCGACGCCGGCTCCGACCACCCAGTGAGACTGCATGGGACGAGGGCGCGCTAGCGCTCGAGTTCCATCTGGTCGAGGCAGCGGCGGATCTCCGCGGCCCGGAACCTCCGGTGCCCGCCAAGGGTACGGATGGCCGTGATCTTCCCAGCTCTGGCCCAGCGGGTGACGGTCTTGGGGTTGACCCGGAACAGCTGGGCAACCTCGGCTGGGGTCAAAAGTGAATCAGCTTGTTGTCGCTCTTCCGCCATCTCGGTTCGCCTCCTAAGTGTCCGAAACTCCATCAACGGTACGAGCCGGTTGTAAAGGGCCGCCATGGCCTGATGGGGTCATTTGGGGCGAGTGGCCTAACTAGGCAATCTGAGAGGACTTGCAGCCCCGGAGGCCCGGGAGGCCCGGAGGCCCCGGAGGCGGCCAAAAGGCCTCCGTTCACCGCCGCCCCGAGGCCCCGGAGGCATTTTCAGCGAGACCTCGGGGGTTGGAACGCCGGGAGCGGGCTCGGCCGGCCTGGTGCAATACTGTCGGCGTCAATGACCTATCCAGCAGCGCCGCCGGGTGCACCGTCGGCTACCCCGTCCGAACAACACGCAGCCCGTGCCGGCGTGCTCGCGCTGGTCGGAGGTGCCGAATGGACGCCCGGCTGCGAAGGCTTTGATTCCGAGTTGCTCGAGGCGGCTGGGTCACGCGAGGTCCTCGTGCTCCCTACTGCGGCTGCCTACTGGCACCCCGAGCGCGCCGTCGAGACGGCCAGTTCCTATTTTTCTGCGTTAGGCGCGTCGGTCAAAGGGTGCATGGTGCTCAGACGGGCGGACGCCGAGGAGACTTCGAACGCCGGCACCGTTCGGGCCGCACGTTTCATCTACCTGGCAGGCGGGTCGGTGCTGCACCTGCGGTCCGTGCTCAAGGCGTCGCCCGTGTGGGAGGCGCTCGTCGAGGCGTGGCGCGGGGGCGCCGTCCTGGCCGGGTCGTCGGCGGGTGCGATGGTCTTCGGGGACACGATGGTCGACCCGCGGGGGGGAGCCCTCACGCTCGGCCTCGGTCTCCTCCCTCAGTTGGCGCTATTGCCGCACGCGAGCACCTGGCCCGAAGACAGGACGCACCGTACCGTGAAGCTTGCCTCCCCGGGCCTCCGGGTGGCGGCAGTCGACGAGCGCACTGCCTTGTTGCGCGAACGCGACGGCCGGTGGCGGGCCGCCGGTGAGGGAGACGTGACGATCTGGTTGGACGGGCGCCGGACCGGCCTGGAAGCCCTCGGCCAAGACGCTGCCGAGTAGCCCCCTCCCAGGGCCAGGCGGCTCGGGGCCAGGCGGCTCGGGCCAGGCGGCTCGGGGCCAGGCTGCTCAGGACTCGGTGATCGTCACCCGCAGGATCTTGTGCACGACCTTGGGCGTCCCCTGCTCTCCGGCGCTCCCGTCGGCATTGATCTTGTTGACGACGCTCATCCCTGCGGTCACCTGGCCGAAATAGCTGTAGTTGGCGGTCAGGCCTGCACCGCCGTGGCCGACGACGATGAAGAACTGGCTCCCGTCGCTCGCCGGGCCGGTCGAGTTGGCCATGGCCACAGCGCCGGCCGTGTAGACCTTGGCCGACTTGGGTGCGCCCCCGTTGAACGAGTAGCCCGGACCTCCCTCCCCCGTCCCGGTCGGGTCTCCCCCTTGGTCCACGAACCCGGTGACGACCCGGTGGAAGGCGGTGCCGTTGTAGTAGTGGTAGAGGGACAAGAAGACGAAGTTGTTGACGGTGACCGGGTTTTGGGCGGCGAGCAGCTTGATCGTAATGGTGCCCGCATCTGTCACGAGGTTGGCCGTGTAGTCCTTCGCCGGGTTGATGCACATCGGCGGGGCGGAGCTGAAGTGCGTGTAATGGGGTGAGGTCCCGTTGAGCTTGGGGCACCCGGGCTTGGCCGGCGCCTGGATGAGCGGCACCGAAACGGGGGGCGCCACCGGTGCGGCGGTCGTGGAAGGCGTGGACGCTGTCGTCGAGGCAGTAGTCACGGCGGTGCTGGTCGTGGCCGAGGCTGTCTTTTTCGGCTTGGAGCTCCCCGAGGTCAAGGTACTGACCAGGACAACGGCGATGATTATGGCCAGGGCCCCGCCAAACCCGCCGACGAAAAACCGCTGCCTGCGGCGCTTTCGCTCCTGCTGCATGCGCAGTTCCTTCATGCTGCGGTTGTGACGTTGCTGGGCTCGCTTATCTGACGGCACGGCGGCGCAGCGTAGCCGATGTAGGCCCCCCTGTGGTGAGCGAGGGGCCCTGCCCATCGGGCCGGGCCGCTCCCGCCAGGCCGAGCGGTGCTCAGGGCTGCGCGACCGTGGGCCGGAGCTGCTCTGGGTACCCGTCCCCGGCCGAGCACGGGGGACCAGCTGGTAGCCTTCCGCCGTGGCTTTGCTGGTCCAGAAGTTCGGGGGCACCTCGGTCGCCGACTCGGAGCGGATGCGAAACGTAGCCGACTACGTCGCCAGGGCGCACCGCCGCGGGGACCACCCGGTGGTCGTGGTGTCGGCAATGGGCCATGAGACCGACGACCTCTTGGACATCGCAGCCAAGGTCTCCAAGACGGCGCCCGGCCGCGAGATGGACATGCTCATCACCGCCGGGGAACGCAAGGCGATGGCGTTGCTCTGTATGGCGCTGCACGACCTCGGAGTGCCCGCCGACAGCTTTACGGGAAGCCAGGCGGGGATCGTGACCAATTGCGAGCACACCAAGGCCAAGATCGTCGAGGTGCGCCCGGCGCGCATCGAGTCAGCCCTGGCTGCCGGCCGTGTACCTGTCGTCGGCGGGGCGCAGGGGGTGTCTGTCGACCGGGAAGTCACTTTCCTCGGCCGCGGCGGCTCCGACACGACTGCGGTAGCTCTTGCCAAGGCCCTGGGTGCCGACGCGTGCGAGCTGTACACGGATGTGCCGGGCGTGTTCAGCGCCGACCCGCGCGTAGTCCCTGGCGCGAGGCGCCTGGCGAAGGTCAGTTACGAGGAGATGCTCGAGATGAACGCCGCCGGGTGCCCGAAGCCGGCGATGCGTTCGGTGGAGTTCGCCCGCGCCCACCGGGTGCGCCTCCACGTTCGTTCGAGCTTCACATGGGAGCCCGGGACCTGGGTCGAAGAGGAAGGCAGCGCGATGGAGCAGCCCATTATTTCCGCAGTCGTCTCGGACCAGTCGCAGGCCAAGCTGACGGTTGCGGGGGTGCCTGACCGGCCGGGCGTGGCAGCCAGGCTGTTCAGGGCGTTGGCCGACCAGCTGATCAACGTCGACATGATCGAGCAAAACGTCTCGCACGATTCGATCACCGATATCTCGTTCACGGTGCCGCACGAGTCCATGGAGGCGGCTGCCCAGGCGACCGAAGCGCTCGGGGCCGAGATCGGCGCAAGCGCCACCTATGCCGACCCCGACATCGCGACCGTTTCCATCGTCGGTGCAGGCATGAGGACACACCCGGGGGTTTCCGCCACGATGTTCGAGGTCCTCGCCACCGAAGGGATCAACATCGAGATGATCTCCACCTCGGCGATACGCCTGACCTGCGTCGTCAGGGCTGAGCAGGCTGATCGTGCGGTTGTCGCACTTCACAAGGCCTTCGGCCTCGACAGCGAGGGCGCGAGCTGATGGCCACGACGGTCGGCATATACGGTGCGACCGGGCAGGTCGGCGGTGTCATGCGACGGGTCCTCGAGGAGCGCCGCTTCCCGGTCGGGCACCTCAGGCTGTTCGCTTCGGCGCGTTCTGCAGGCCAGGTGCTCGACGGCGTGGCCGTCGAGGACGTCGCGCTGGCGGACCACGGAGGGGTCGACATCGCCCTGTTCAGCATGGGAGCTGCCGCTTCCAGCCAGTGGGCCCCGGTCGTGGCCGCTGCGGGTGCCGTGGTCATCGACAACTCCAAGGCCTGGCGCATGGACCCCGACGTGCCCCTCGTCGTCCCCGAGGTCAACCCGGAGGACCTGGCGGCAGCGCCGAAAGGGATCATCGCCAACCCCAACTGCACGACCATGGTCTGCATGCCGGTGCTCAAGCCGCTCCACGACGAGGCCGGCCTGCGCCGGCTCGTCGCCTCGACCTACCAGGCGATCTCGGGTGCGGGGCGCAAGGGCGTGGAGGAGCTCGCCGACCAGGTCCGAGCGGTAGGGGACAAAGCGGCGGCGCTCGCCTTCGACGGGGCATCGCTCGAGTACCCGCCAAGCGAAGTGTTCCCTGGCCCGGTCGCCTTCAACGTGCTCCCCGTGGCGGGCAAGTTCGTGGACGATGAAACCGACGAGGAGCACAAGTTCCGCAACGAAAGCCGCAAGATCCTCCACATCCCCGACCTCGCAGTCGCCGTGACCTGCACCCGCGTGCCCGTTTTCACGGGCCATTCCCTCTCCCTCCTCGCGACCTTCGAGCGGCCGGTGACGGCTGAGCGGGCCCGCCAGCTGCTCGCGGCCGCGCCGGGAACGCGCCTTGCCGACATGCCGACGCCGCTCATGAGCGCGGGCATCGACGATTGCCTCGTCGGACGTGTCCGGCAGGACCCCTCAGAGCCGGACGGTACAGGGCTCCTCATGTGGGTGTCGGGGGACAACCTGCGCAAGGGCGCAGCCCTAAACGCCGTGCAGATCGCTGAGGTGCTGCTCGAGCGAGGCGCAGTCGCCGCTTAGGAGGCGGCCAGGCGCTTTGGGCGCAAGGCCCCAGGGCTCAGGGTGCACCGATGCCGGCGCAGTGAGGGCAACGGCGCAGCGTCGGAGATCCCTGGAGCGCGTCGGGCGTCAAGGCCTCGCCACACACCTCGCACCGGCCGTAGCTGCCGTCCTCCAGCCTTGCCAGGGCGGCTTCTACCTCGTCGAGGTCTTGTCGTAACTGCGAGAGGAGCACCTCGTAGCCGGGACCAGCACCTGAGAGGTCAGCCACGTGTCAAACCTAGCCCGGGGCTAACCGAGCAACCGCTCCATGCAGACGACGTCCAGCCAGCGGCCAAACTTCCGGCCCACTTCGCGTTCGACCCCGATCTGTTCGAAACCGCAGGCGGCGTGGAGGGCCACCGAAGCCTCGTTGTCGCCCGCGATCCGGGCGATCACGGCGTGGAACCCGTGCGCCTGCGCCAAGCGGAGGAGCTCGTCCAGGATCGATCGCCCGACGCCCCTGCGCTGGAAATCCTGGTGGACGTACACCGAGTTCTCGACGCTCGTGCTGTAGGCAGGACGGGGGCGGTAGGCAGAAAGCGCCCCGAAGCCGACCACGCCGCCACCACCTTGGACCGCGACCACCGCCGGGTAGGCCCCCGAATGGGCGGCGATCCACTCGAGCTGGTCGGAGAGCGACTTCGGGATCATCTCGAACGTCGCGGTCGTGCTTTCGATCGCCCTGTTGTAGATGGCACGCATGCCTTCTGCGTGTTCGGCGCTGGCAGCCACGACGGTGACCTCCAAGCGCGCCCGGCGGGAGGCCTGGCTCGAAGACGGCGGTGTTGCCCAGGTCTCCCGGTCGCACTGGTCAGCGGTCATCGCGTCACAGGCTAGGGGCCGGCACGCCGCACTTAGGCGACCGGCACGGCCCTGGTCGCCAGAGCTTCGACCAGCCCAAGGGGGGTACGCTGGTCAGGTCCAACAAGGAGGGCGAGCCGCCGGCCGCTACTATTAGGCGGGCATCCGGTCACGCTGACCGGCCCCCTTAGCTCAGTCGGTAGAGCACAGCCATGGTAAGGCTGGTGTCGTCGGTTCGATTCCGACAGGGGGCTCGCACTTGCGGGCGACCGCAGGGCGGCGTAGCTCAGTTGGCAGAGCACTCGGCTCATAATCGAGTTGTCGTCGGTTCGAGTCCGACCGCCGCTACGAAAGACAAGTCTAAAAGGGGTCGACAAGGTAGGTACCGGAGTGAGAGGACAGCCCTAAATGGCAAGGAACGAGCGAAGGGTCATGGTGACCCTTGCCTGCGACGTCTGCAAGCGGCGCAACTACATAACCAGCAAAAACAAGCAGAACGACCGTGAACGCATCGAGATGCGCAAGTACTGCCGGTGGGACAGGCAGCACACGCTGCACAAGGAGACCCGCTAGGCCTTGACCCGCCGCGCCCCGTCCGAGGCAGCGCTCAAAGGCTTGGTCGACGCGGCCCGAAAAGGAGACCCCGAGTCGGCGGGGCAGCTCGTCCGGGCCACCTGGGAGCGCACCTACACGCTTGCTTACCGCCTGGCCGGCAACGAGCAGGATGCCCTCGACGTGACCCAGGAGGCCTACCTCAGGGCGTTCCGCGGCCTGCCGCGCTTTCGCGGCGAGGCACGCTTTTCGACCTGGCTCTACAGGGTCACGGCAAATTGCGCCAGCGACCACATCGCGCGTAACCGCCGGAGGTCGCACGACCAGCTGGACCTCGAAAACACCACTTACCCCGACCTGGCGGACCGCCGTCCCGAGCACGACCCCGAGGCTTCTGCATCGGCGGTCGACGACAGGACATTGCTGTCCGAAGCGCTCCTGCGGCTCCCGGCCCGGTTGCGCCAGGTGGTCGTGCTCCGGGACGTCTACGACCTTTCCCACAAGTCGATAGCCGCCGAGCTGGGGACATCCGAGGCGGCGGCAAAGGTCCGGCTCCAGAGGGCACGGAAACAGCTCCGGGAGGACCTCGAGGAAAAGATGCAGGAGCTCGGCATGCCGCGCCGGCGCCAGCGCAAGGTGCTCGGCAAGAAGGCGCGGCCCGCAGATGGAACCCTCCGCACGGGCGGACCGGTTGTTGCTATGGATGACGATGCCGTGGCCAGCTGACCTCGCTCGACTACCAGCGAGGCACCTCAGGGCGCTTGCCAACTGCGACGCGATAGCCGAGGAACTCCCTCTCGTCGTCGACGGCAGCAGGCGGCCGAGCGCGGCCATGTCGGAGCACCTGCGGACATGTCTGCGCTGCCAAGCCGAGCTGGCCGGCTACCGGCGCCTCCTGCGGGTCCTGCGGGGCCTTCGCGACGAGCCGGTCGCTTTCCCGGCCCCCGACATGATGGGGGACGCACTGAGAGCGCTCCAGGACCGCCTCGGCGCGCTGGAGCAGCAGGTCGTGTCACGCCAGCGCCGGGCCGGCGGGCAGTGGGTCATCGCCGGTTCGGTGGCGGCGATCGGCATCGCGGCGCTCTGGGCAGGTGCGGCGGCGGCCCGGGCGAGCCGTAGCAACCGTTCGGCCGTCGTAGCCTGATACGGCTCTAACCGGGACGTTCGTGGCTGGGGCGGCCCACCGGGCATTTGCGCTCTTCTTGGGAGCCTGCCGGCCGGGCCCGGGTAGGATGGCGCCGGTGCTAACCTTTTGCGGGTTGGGCGAGCAGGCCAACCGCCGGAGGGTCAGCTCTCTAGGGCAGTAGCTCAATTTGGCAGAGCACCGGTCTCCAAAACCGGCGGTTGGGGGTTCAAGTCCCTCCTGCCCTGCTGAGGGCAGCGAATTGGAAAGTCATCGAGGTCATTGAAGTGAGCGTCAACGAGTACAACCGACAGCAAAAGCGCCTGCTCCAGCGCCAGGGCACCCTCGATGCGGAGGGCATGCCGGCCGTCCGGCGGCCCGAGGAGCGCAGGCCTGTAGCACCTCCGCAGCGCACCGGTTTCCACCCGCGCCAGTACATCGACGAAGTGGTGCTCGAGCTGCGCAAGGTGATGAAGCCCAAGCGCGCCGAGCTGATCAATTACGCCACAGTGGTCTTCTTCACCCTTGCGTTCGTCATGGCGCTTGTTTACGCCCTCGACTATCTGTACTCGCTGGCCTCGTACCAGCTCTTCAAGTAACTGCTGACCGCGATGGCTGAGCGAGACGAACGAGAGGTCCTCGAAAGCACGCCCCCGCCAGGGAAGAAGGCTTCCACGCGGCGGCGCAACCAGGGTTGGGAAGCAGGGGCGCCCGCGGCCGAGGTGCCGGCAGGTGCCGTGGCCGTCGAGGATGTGCCCGAGGAGCCGGCCAAGCCGGAGAGCCCCTACGACCGTCCCGGGCGGTGGTACGTCGTCCACACCTACGCGGGTTACGAGAACAAGGTGAAATCCAACCTCGAGAGCCGTATCTCCTCCATGAACATGGAGGACCGGATCTTCGAAGTCGTGATCCCCCTGGAGGACGTCGTCGAGCTCAAAAACGGCAAGCGGCAGGTCGTCTCCCGCAAGGTTTTCCCGGGCTACTTGATGGTGCGCATGGACCTCGACGACGACTCGTGGTACGTCGTGCGCAACACGCCGGGCGTGACGGGTTTCGTGGGACTGGGAGCGCGGCCCACCCCCCTGTCGCGCCGCGAGGTCGAAA
The DNA here is from genome assembly GCA_035508795.1 of Acidimicrobiales bacterium. Lineage (GTDB taxonomy): Bacteria > Actinomycetota > Acidimicrobiia > Acidimicrobiales > Palsa-688 > DATJMJ01. The sequence continues at coordinate 22,967 of DATJMJ010000002.1, read as the reverse complement.
ACATCCTCGTCACGAAGAGCGAGGGGGCGGGAGCTCCCAAGAAGACGAGGCCCCGCCTCGAGTACGAGGTCGGCGAGTCCGTCCGGGTGCGGGAGGGGCCGTTCGCCGACTTCAGCGGGACGATCGCCGAGATCAACGAGGACCAGCTCAAGCTCAAGGTGCTGGTCAATATCTTCGGCAGGGAGACGCCGGTAGAGTTCGAGTTCGCCCAAGTGGCGAAGCTTTGAGCCGTGGCCCGGCGAAAGCCTTTGGCGGCCCGGGCGGCCGGCGAGAGTACTGAGGCAAGAGGAGCAACCCGATGGCCAAGCGCCAAGTCACAGCCATAGTCCGCATCCAGCTCCCCGCTGGCAAGGCGACGCCTGCGCCGCCGGTCGGCACCGCCCTGGGGCCGCACGGCATCCAGACGATGGAGTTCGTCCGGCAGTACAACGCCGCCACCGAGGACAAGGTGGGCCAGGTGATACCGGTCGAGGTCACCATTTTCTCGGACCGCAGCTTCAGCTTCGTGCTGAAGACACCGCCGACGGCCGTGCTGATCCGCCAGGAGCTCGGCATCCCCAAGGGTGCCAAGACGACGGGCAAGGAAGTAGTCGGGACCTTGAGCGACGCCCAGTTGGCACGCATCGCCGAGGTCAAGATGCCCGACCTCAACGCGTACGATATCGAGGCGGCCAAGGCCCAGGTGGCGGGCACCGCCCGCTCGATGGGCGTAAAGGTCGGCTGAGGGAGGCACCATGCCGAGACGAGGGAAGAAGTACACAGAGGCAAGCAAGAAGGTCGGCGAAGGTCGCCTCTACGGTCCGATCGAGGCCCTGGACCTCGTCAAAAACCTGGCGAACGCCCGGTTCGACGAAACGGTCGAACTGGCCGTGCGGCTCGGGATCGACCCGCGCAAGGCCGACCAGACCCTCCGGGGCACCGTCTCACTGCCTGCAGGTACCGGTAAGAGCGTGCGTGTCGCCGTCTTCGCCTCCGGCGAGGCAGCCGATGCCGCCCGGGACGCCGGTGCTGACGTGGTCGGTTCGGACGACCTTGTGGCCAGGGTGGACGGCGGTTTCATGGATTTTGACGTCGCGATAGCGACTCCCGACATGATGGGCCAGGTCGGCCGGCTCGGCCGCAAGCTCGGCCCGCGCGGCCTCATGCCCAATCCCAAGACCGGGACGGTTACGCCCGATGTCGGCCGGGCTGTCGCCGACTTCAAGGGCGGCCGGGTCGAGTACCGGGCAGACGCCCGCAGCCGCGGGGTCGTCCAGGTGCCGATCGGCAAGGTCAGCTTCACCCGGGACAAGCTCCTGGACAACTTCCGGGCGGTGCTGGACGAGCTCCAGAGGGTGAAGCCGTCTGCAGCCAAGGGCCGCTACGTGCGCTCGGTGGCGATGTCTTCCACCATGGGCCCGGGCGTCGACGTCGACCCGGGCCGCCTGCGGGTGACCGAGGAAGATCTCGCCGCAGCTGCGCCTGCCAAGGCCTGAAGCCCCGCCGAAGCCCCGGCCCGGGCCGCGCACTGGAGGGTACCTGCAGAGCGGGCCCGCTCCCGCTCCGGCCTGACGCGCGAGACCCAAGCGTTGCTAGCATGGTTACCCGCGTCAGGGCGCTGCCCTGCACGAGAGCTTTTACATAACGCCGAAGACATCTGGTGCGCCGGGAGCGGCGCCCAAGCGGGTAAAGGTACCCGGCCCGACGAGGCGAGTGGCATTCCTGGGATTAGGCGTGCGTGCTCGCGTACAACCACAACCAGGAGCGCCAATGGACAACCCCAGGCGGGAAAAGGTAGCCGTAGTCGATGAGGTGCGCTCGCGCCTCGACGAAGCCGATGCCGTGATCGTCACCGAGTACCGCGGGCTGAAGGTGAAGGACCTGGCCAACCTGCGCCGCACTCTCGCGCCGCTCGGGGGCGAGTTCCGCATCTACAAGAACACGCTTTCCCGGATCGCCGTCGGCGACGACGGGCGCGAGGGCTTCAAAGACCTGCTGAGCGGCCCGACCGGTCTCGCCTTCGTACGCGGCGACGCCGTCGCCGTGACCAAGAGCCTGCGCGACTTCGCCCGGGCCAACCCTCTCCTGGTCATCAAGGGCGGGCTCCTGGGCAAGTCGGTGCTGAGCCCTGCGCAGACAACCGCCCTCGCCGAGCTGCCCTCGCGCGAGCAGTTGCTGGCAAGGCTCGCCGGCGCCCTCGCTGCGCCGATGCAGACCATGGCGGGCCTGCTCGCCGCCGTCCCTCGCAACTTCGCCTACGGCCTCGCAGCTCTCAAGGACAAGCGGTCCGCCGAGCAATGAGGGCCCTGAGCAGCACCGCCGCTGCCAACTGTCCACCTGCCACCTTTTAGAACCCGAACCGCTTAGACCCGACCCGCTTAGACCCGAACCGCAAGGAGCAAAAAAGACAATGCCTACCAAACTCTCCCAAGAAGACATCCTGGAAGCCATCTCGGCCATGAGCGTCCTCGAGCTTTCCGAGCTGCTCAAATCCTTCGAGGAGCGCTTCGGCGTCACGGCTGCCGCCCCGGTCGCCGTCGCTGCCGGCGGCGGTGGGGCCGCTGCGCCTGCCGAGGCTCCCGCCGAAGAGGAGCAGGACGAGTTCGACGTCGTCCTTACCGGTGCCGGGGACAAGAAGATCCAGGTGATCAAGGAAGTCCGTACTCTCACCAACCTTGGCCTCAAAGAGGCCAAGGACCTGGTCGACGGCGCCCCCAAGACCGTGCTCGAAAAGGTCAGCAAGGAGGACGCCGCCAAGGCCAAGGCGCAGCTCGAAGCCGCCGGGGCCACGGTGGAGCTCAAGTAAGGCCAAGCCGCCCCCGGAGGCGAGCAGGTGCAGGTGAGCGGCGGTGGGACCGCCGCTGGCCGGCGGCGCCGGGGGTGGTACTCGCGCTTAAGGCTTGACCAGCTCGCAAACCTCGCTTACCCTGTCTTATTGGGTGCGAGTTGCGAGCGCCTTCTACTTGCCGCGTCCGTCGAGGGCGCTGTATACTAATTAGTTGCCGTGCCCTCTCTGCCCGCGTCTGTGCTCTTTTGGGCAGGGTTCCGGCGCGCACTGAATTCCTCCGCACCGTTCCCCAAGGAGTAGTCCTTGTCTGCACGCCCCGATACCCGGGAGCGCTTCTCTTTCGCCAATCTTGACGAGGTCCTGCCGCTCCCGGATCTGATCTCAGTTCAGCGCGATTCCTTCCAGTGGTTCTTGGACAAAGGGCTCGCGGAAGCTTTCCGCGACATAAGCCCGATCGAAGATTTCTCGGGTTCGCTCAAGCTCATCTTGGAGTTCGACCCGACCGACCAAGACCTGCGCCCGCCGCCCAAGTTTTCGGTGGAGGAGTGCAAGGAAAAAGACATGACCTACGCCGCCCCCATCTTCGTGCGGGCGCAGTTCCAAAACGCCAACACGGGCGAGATCAAAGAACAGACCGTGTTCATGGGGGATTTCCCGGTTATGACAGACCGGGGCACGTTTATCATCAACGGCACCGAGCGAGTCGTCGTGTCACAGCTCGTGCGTTCGCCAGGGGTGATCTTCCAGCCGGGCCGTGACGCCAAGACCATCGTGACCGGCACGGTCCACCCCTACCGCGGCGAGTGGATCGAGTTCGACGTCGAAGCCAAGCCGGGCAAGGACATCAGCGCAGGTTCGCGTGTAGCGCGCAAGAGGCGGCTGTCCCTTTTCACCCTCCTGCGGGCGCTCGGTTACGCCGAGGAGTCTTTCCTCGAGCGCTTCGTGCGCCACTTCGACTTCCTCGAGCCGCAGTGGGAGCGCGAGCGCGAGCTCGCCCCCGCTCAGGAGGACGCGCTCCTCGAGATCTATAAGCGGGCGCGGCCGGGCGAGCCGCCGTCGGTCGAGTCGGCGCGGGCCTACTTCGAGAACGCCTTTTTCAACTCGAAGCGCTACGACCTGACCAGGGTCGGGCGTTACAAGCTCGACCGCAAGCTCGGGCCTGAGATAGGCAAGGTCGAGGCGCTCTTCGACATCGAGCTCGAGCGCCCGGTGCCCGGCCAGACCGTCCTCTCCAAGAGCGAAGTGCTCGCCGCCAGTACCTACCTGCTGCACCTCGCACAGGGAGAGGCGGGGTACCGCCTCGACGACCAGGACCACTTCGCCAACCGGCGGGTCCGCTCCGTCGGCGAGCTGATCCAGAACCAGGTGAGGGTCGGCCTTTCAAGGATGGAGCGCGTGGTCAGGGAGCGCATGACGACCCAGGACGTCGAGGCGATCACGCCCCAGACCCTGATCAACATCCGGCCGGTGGTCGCAGCGATCAAGGAGTTCTTCGGCACCAGCCAGCTCTCGCAGTTCATGGACCAGACCAACCCGCTTTCGGGCCTGACCCACAAGCGCAGGCTCTCTGCCATGGGCCCGGGCGGCCTGTCGCGCGAGCGTGCCGGCTTCGAAGTGCGGGACGTCCACAGCTCCCACTACGGGCGCATGTGCCCGATCGAGACCCCGGAGGGGCCCAACATCGGCCTGATCGGCCACCTGGCGACCTACGGCCGCATCAACGAGTACGGCTTCATCGAGACCCCGTACCGGCGGGTGGCCGGAGGCAAGGTCAAGGACGAGATCGTCTACCTGGCAGCCGACGAGGAGGAGGAGTACGTCATCGCCCAGGCCAACGCGAAGTTGACCTCGGACGGCACGCTGACTGACCAGCGCGTCCTCGTGCGGCGCGCCCCCCAGGGCCCCGGAGTCCGCGTCGGCGCAGGCGGCACCACGTACGGCACCACGAGCGAGGTCGACTTCGTGCCGCCGTCGGAAGTGGATCTGATGGACGTTTCGCCCAAGCAGATCGTTTCGATCTCGACGGCGCTCATCCCCTTCATCGAGCACGACGACGCCAACCGTGCGCTCATGGGCGCGAACATGCAAAAGCAGGCAGTCCCGCTGGTGAAACCCGAAGCGCCCTTCGTAGGCACTGGTGTGGAGAGCCGGGCAGCGCGCGACACCGGCGACGTCGTCCTGGCAGAAGGCACAGGCACCGTCGTCGAGGTGGCCGGCGAGCACGTCGTGGTCGAGTACAAGGCAGGCCAGACGGACCGTGGTGGCAGGGCGCTCGGGCGCAAGGTCTACCCGGTCTACAAGTTCCGCCGGTCCAACCAGAACACCTGCTTCAACCAGCGCATCGTTGTCGAGGAGGGCCAGGAGGTCGGCCTCGGCGACGTGCTGGCCGACGGCCCGTCGACCGAAGGCGGCGAGCTCGGCCTCGGCAAGAACCTCCTCGTGGCGTTCATGCCCTGGGAGGGTTACAACTACGAAGACGCCATCATCCTTTCCGAGCGGCTGGTCCGCGACGACGTGCTTTCGTCGATCCACATCGAAGAGCACGAGGTCGACGCAAGGGACACCAAGCTCGGGGCCGAGGAGATCACCCGGGACATCCCCAACCTCTCGGAGGAGATCCTGAAGGACCTCGACGAGCGCGGCATCATCCGCATCGGCGCCGAGGTGGGCGCGGGCGACGTCCTGGTCGGCAAGGTCACCCCCAAGGGCGAGACCGAGCTGACCCCCGAAGAGCGCCTGCTCCGGGCGATCTTCGGCGAAAAGGCGCGCGAAGTCCGTGACACCTCGCTCAAGGTGCCCCACGGTGAGTCGGGCAAGGTCATCGACGTCCGGGTGTTTTCCCGCGAGGACGCCCACGAGCTGCCCCCGGGGGTCAACCAGCTCGTCCGGGTCTACGTGGCTCAAAAGCGCAAGATCACAGAGGGCGACAAGCTCGCCGGCCGCCATGGCAACAAGGGCGTCATCTCCAAGATCCTCCCGGTCGAGGACATGCCGCACCTGGCAGACGGCAGGCCAGTCGACATGATCCTCAACCCTCTCGGGGTGCCTTCCCGCATGAACGTGGGCCAGGTGCTCGAGAGCCATCTCGGCTGGGCAGCGAGATGGGGATGGGACGTAGAAGGTCACGGCCCGGCGGCCACCGTCGCGTCGACCCGGAAAACGAGCCCGGTAGCCGAGCCCTCGGCGTTCCTGGCGACCCCGAGTTTCGACGGGGCGCACTGGGACGAGGAGGAGCAGGCGGGCAAGCACCCGACGATCAAGAAGATCTTCGAAAACCTCCACCCCGAAGCTCCGGGTACCAATTACGGCGACCACGGCAGGCTCATCGGGCCCAACGGGAAAGCCGTCCTTTACAACGGCCGCTCGGGCGAACCGTACGACAACCCGGTGTCGGTCGGGTACATATACATCCTCAAACTGGCCCACCTCGTCGACGACAAGATCCATGCTCGTTCGACGGGCCCGTACTCGATGATCACCCAGCAGCCGCTCGGTGGCAAAGCTCAGTTCGGTGGCCAGCGTTTCGGGGAGATGGAGGTGTGGGCGCTCGAAGCGTACGGCGCCGCGTACGCCTTGCAGGAACTGCTCACCATCAAGTCGGACGACGTCCTCGGGAGGGTGAAGGTCTACGAGGCGATCGTCAAGGGGGACAACATCCCCGAGCCCGGGATACCCGAGAGCTTCAAGGTACTCATCAAGGAAATGCAGAGCCTCTGCTTGAACGTAGAGGTGCTTTCGACAACGGGCGAACAGATCGAGATGCGCGAGCTTGACGAAGACGTGTTCCGCACGGCCGAAGAGCTCGGCATCGACATCAGCAGGCCCGAGCGGGGTTCAGACGAAGAGGATGCCCGCCGCGCCAGCGAGAGGAGTTTTTAGGCAATGCTTGACGTCAACAATTTCGAGCAGCTCCGGATCGGCCTCGCCACAGCGGACGATATCCGCACGTGGTCGAACGGCGAGGTGAAAAAGCCGGAGACGATCAACTACCGGACGCTCCGCCCCGAAAAGGACGGGCTTTTCTGCGAGAAGATCTTCGGCCCGACCAAGGACTGGGAGTGCTACTGCGGGAAGTACAAGCGTGTCCGCTTCAAGGGGATCATCTGCGAGCGGTGCGGTGTGGAGGTAACGCGCTCCAAAGTCCGCCGTGAGCGCATGGGGCACATCGAGCTGGCCGCGCCCGTGGTGCACATCTGGTACCTGCGCGGGACGAGGTCATGGCTCGCCTACCTGCTCATGGGCACCGAGGCACGTGAGGAACTGAAGGCCAAGCAGCTCGAAAAAGTCATATATTTCGCGGCGAACCTTGTCACCTGGGTCGACGAGGAACGCAGGCACAACGACCTGCCCAACCTCGAGGTCGAGCTCAACGAGGAGCAGGCCGACATCGTCCGCACCCGTGACCTCGACATCGACCGCCGTTACAAGGAGCTCGAAGAGGAGCTGGCGAAACTGGAGAGCGAGGGGGCCAAGGACTCCGAGCTGAAGGCCCGCCAGCGCCAGGTCGAAAAGGAAGTCGGCTCGATCCGCGACCACGCGGATGCAGAGTCCGAACTGGTGAAGCGCGCCTTCGACGAGTTCCGCGACCTGCACGGCCGCAAGATCATCGAAGACGAGATGCTCTGGCGTGAATTGCGGGACCGCTACGGCGACTACTTCCGGGGCGGCATGGGGGCCGAGGCGATCGCTCAGCTGATCGAAGAGCTCGACCTCGACGAAGAAGAGGTCAAGCTGCGCGAGGTGATCGACCCCGAAGACGGGCGCCGCCACCTTTCGGTGCAGCGCAAGCAAAAGGCGATCAAGCGGCTGAAGATCGTCTCCGCGTTCAACCGCAGGGACGACAACGGCCGCCGGGTCAACGACCCCCGCGCCATGATCCTCGACGTCGTCCCGGTCATCCCGCCCGAGCTGCGGCCGATGGTCCAGCTCGACGGCGGCCGTTTCGCCACAAGCGACTTGAACGACCTGTACCGGCGCGTCATAAACCGCAACAACCGCCTGAAGAGGCTGCTCGACCTCGGAGCTCCCGAGATCATCGTCAACAACGAGAAGCGGATGCTGCAAGAGGCTGTGGACGCCCTCTTCGACAACGGGCGCCGCGGCCGGCCCGTCACGGGCCCCGGCAACCGGCCCCTCAAGAGCTTGTCCGACATGTTGAAGGGCAAGCAGGGACGGTTCCGCCAAAACCTGCTGGGCAAGCGCGTCGACTATTCGGGCCGTTCGGTGATCGTCGTCGGCCCGACCCTGCGGCTGCACCAGTGCGGCCTGCCCAAGCAGATGGCGCTCGAGCTCTTCAAGCCGTTCGTCATGAAGAGGCTCGTCGACCTCGAGCTGGCACAAAACATCAAGTCGGCCAAGCGGATGGTCGAGCGCCGCCGCTCGCATGTCTGGGACGTGCTCGAAGAGGTCATCAAGGAGCACCCTGTTTTCCTCAACAGGGCGCCGACCTTGCACCGCCTTGGTATCCAGGCGTTCGAGCCGGTACTGGTCGAGGGCAAGGCGATCCAGATCCACCCCCTCGTCTGCACGGCTTTCAACGCTGACTTCGACGGCGACCAGATGGCCGTCCACCTGCCTTTGTCGGCAGAGGCCCAAGCCGAGGCCCGCATCTTGATGCTCTCGGCCAACAACATCCTCTCGCCTGCTACCGGGCGCCCGATCGTGACGCCCACACAGGACATGGTGTTCGGCGCCTATTACCTGACCCTGGTCAAGGAAGGCGTCAAGGGGGAAGGCCGCGTCTTCCGCCACCTTCACGAGGTCCGCCACGCGCTCGAAGTCGGAGCGGTAGACCTCCACGCAAAGATCACCTGGCGGCGTCCCCACTGGAGCCCGCCCGCCACCGACGGAGCGTCGGCCGACGCCGAGATGCATGGCGAGTTCGACGGGCTGGACGGTGCCTTCATCGACGGGGGCCTCAATGGCTCGGCCATGGAGGAGAGGCACGCCGAGCCGGCGGCCGCAAGCGTGGCCCCGATCGCGCAGGCCGACATCACGGGCCTGGACGGCGAGATCAGCGACGGCCCCGAGTACGACACGATCGAGACCACGCCCGGCCGGGTCATCTTCAACACGGCCCTGCCCGAAGGCTTCCCCTTCGTGAACGAAGTCGTGGGCAAGCGCGCCCACAGCATCGGCCAGATCGTCGAGGTGCTCGCGAGCAATTACCCGCGGGTCACCGTTGCCGACAGCCTCGACAAGATCAAGGAGCTCTGCTACCGCTACGCCTCCCAGTCGGGGCTCACGATCTCGATGGAAGACGTCCAGGTCCCGGCGAAGAAGAAAGAGATCATCGCCCAGTTCGAAGAGGATGCCCAAAAGGCCGAGAGCCAGTTCAAGCGGGGCATCATCACCGACGACGAGCGGCGCCAGAAAGAGATCGAGATCTGGACCAACGCCAACTCCAAGGTGGGCAAGGAGATGGAGGAGAGCCTCCACAAGATCCTCTTCAACCCGCTCGACATGATGGTCGACTCCGGCGCCCGCGGCAACCCGCAGCAGGTGCGCCAGATCGCGGGCATGAAGGGCCTGGTGTCCAACCCTCGAGGTGAGATGATCCCCCGCCCCATCATTTCCTCGTTCCGGGAAGGGCTTTCGGTCCTCGAGTACTTCATCTCGACCCACGGCGCCCGTAAGGGCCTCGCGGACACTGCCTTGCGCACAGCCGACTCGGGCTACCTGACGCGCCGTCTCGTCGACGTCGCCCAGGAGCTCATCGTGAGGGAAGACGACTGCGGCAGCACGAGGGGCATCTGGGTCCGCAACGTCAAGCCCGACGACGAGAAGGCCAGGTATTACCTGGAGACTCGCCTCGACGGGCGCGTGCTCGCCCGCGACGTCACCCTGTCGGACGGCACCGAGCTACCCGCCGGGACCGAGATCGACGTCAGCCTGATGGAACAGCTGAGGGACGACCCGGCAGTCAGCGAGGCCATGGTCCGTTCGGTGCTCACGTGTGAGTCGACCCACGGCATCTGTGCCAACTGCTACGGCCGGTCGCTGGCATCGGACCAGCACATCGAGCTGGGCGAGGCCGTCGGGGTGATAGCGGCCCAGTCGATCGGCGAGCCCGGCACGCAGCTGACCATGCGTACCTTCCACACCGGCGGTATCGCAGGCGAGGACATCACCCACGGTTTGCCGAGGGTCGTCGAGCTGTTCGAAGCCCGCACGCCCAAGGGCGCCGCGGTGCTGGCCCGCACGTCGGGCGTTGCCCGGATCGTCGAAGAGGACAACAGCCGCAGGGTGAGCATCGTCGGTGACGACGGGAGCGAGGACGTCTATACGGTCGCCCTGCGTGCCAAGTTGGCCGAGGGTATCCGCGAGGGGGCCGAAGTGGCAGCAGGCGACGCCATCGTCGAGGGCCCGCGCGACCCCAAGCAGCTGCTCGAGATCAAAGGCATCCGGGAGACCCAGCAGTACCTCGTCGAAGAGGTCCAGCAGGTGTACCGCGACCAGGGCGTGTCGATCCACGACAAGCACATCGAGCTGATCGTCCGCCAGATGCTCCGCCGCGTGCTCGTGGCCGAGCAGGGCGAGTCGCCGTTCCTCCCCGGTGAGCGCGTCGACGCCAGGTTCTTCGCCGAGGTCAACCGTGAGCTCGTCCAGCAGGGCAAGCGGCCCGCCGAGGGACGCCCCGAGCTGATGGGCATCACGAAGGCTTCGCTCGCGACGGACAGCTGGCTCTCGGCGGCATCGTTCCAGGAGACGACGCGTGTCCTTACCGAGGCCGCGATAGAGGGCAAGTCGGACATGCTCTTCGGCCTCAAGGAAAACATCATCATCGGCAAGCTCATCCCGGCCGGCACCGGCATGCCGCGCTACCGCGACGTCGTTGTCGACGCGCCCGAAGTACAGCGGATGACGTTCTGGACCTCGGACGAGGAGCCCGGGACAGAAGACCTTGCCGCCTGGCTTGCCAGCATCGGGAGCAACACGGGGACCGATGGCGGCGCGACCTTTGACCCTTCGGCTGACTACCAGGACGGGTACGGCTATGGGGGCACCTACGACGACGCGCCCGGGACGACCTTCGACGCTGGGACGGAAGAAGGGGCCTCCGGCTAATAGCGGGTGCCCCGGGCACCGCCACCCGCGCCCGGTCAGCGCGGGTGCTGCGGGCCGCGGGGCCGCTTTCCCACGGGGCCGTAGCCCCAGGCCCGCCCGGGCGTGGGGCTTCAGTCAACTTTCAGGACGCTCTTATCGCAACCTGAGTGCCCACGCGTACGCTTTGGGTGACATGCCTCGGAGGTCTGCCTCATGACTCTGGCTCCTGAAGAACCAGACGCGCTAAGCACCCAGTCGCCAGCGCCCGCTTGGGAGTTCCCTCCCGCCGATCCAAGCCTCAACGGTGAGGCGGTCCCTCCCCCAAAGCAGGGGGGCCGCTGGAAGAGGCTCAGGCATAGATGGAAGACGCCCGCGGCTGTCGTCCTCGTGGCGGCAGTGCTCGGCGGAGGCGCCGCGTACTACTTCACGACGCGCTCGAGCGGCAGCACCGGCTACCGGACCGCGACCGCGTCCATCGGCGACATAAAAGAGGAAGCGGCGACGACCGGCACGATAGAGCCGGCCACACAGGCGGACGTCAACTTCGGCGTGGCCGGCACCGTGGCGCAGCTCGACGTCGCCTCAGGACAGACGGTGAAAGCAGGCCAGGTGCTTGCGACGCTCAATACCACGACCCTGCTCTCCGACCTCCAGCAGGCGGAGGCGAGCCTCGACAGCGCTGAGGCAAAACTTGCCTCGGACAAGTCGGACCAGACCCTGACCTCGGCTCAAGGTAGCGTCGAGAGCGCCCAGATCGCCGTTACCGAGGACAAGGCCAATGTGACGGCGGCCCAGCAGTCCAATGCCCTCGCCCTCGCGCAGGCCCAGGCTGCGGTCACTGCCGCACGGCAGCAACTTGCCAACGACTCGACTTCGTCGAAGGCCTCGGTAACAGACGCCGACCAGCAGATGACAAACGACAAGACGACCGCCAAGGCAGCCCTGGCCCAGGCCGAGCAACAGCTCGCCAACGACACGGCCACCCAGAGGACCGCGGTTGCGCAAGCCGAACAGCAGATGGCCAACGACAAGGCGACGGACCAGACGGCCCTGACCCAAGCCGACCAGCAGCTCGCCAACGACACGGCCACCCAGAAGGCAGCCGTTACCCAGGCCGAGCAGCAGGCGACCAACGACAAGACAGCCGACAGTGCAGCTGTAGCGGCGGCCAAATCGCAGTTGGCGAGCGACAAGTCGCAAACCGCGATGGCAGTCTCGGAGGCGCAGGCCCAGCTGGCCAACGACAAGGCATCGGGCCAGCAGGCAGTCACCGAGGCGCAACAGCAACTGGCGGCAGACCGGTCGGCGCTCGCCACGGACCAGTCCAACCTCTCCTCCGAGCAGGCGGCCCTGACCGCTGACCAGCAAAAGGAAGCGATCGACTGCGCAGGGACGGGAGCAGCGGGAGGCGTGGCCGTTAGAAGTGAGGCTTCGGGGTCGGGCTCGGGCGGTAGCGGTAGCGGTAGCGGTTCGGGAGGTAGCTCGAGCACGGGTTCGGCAGCTTCTGCCTGCACTACCGACCAGAGCGCAGTGAGTGCGGCGCAGGCCCAGGTGACCGCTGACCAGCAGGCAATAACGGGTGCCCAGCAGGCTGTCACCAAGGACAAGGAGTCGATTTCGACGGCCCAGGCCAACCTGGCCGCGACCGAGAAGAAGGACCAGCAGTCGGTGACGACGGCCCAGGCTCAGTCGGCTTCCACCGTGCAGAAGGACCAGCAGTCGCTCGCGAGCGCCCAACAACAGATGTCGGAAACGGCCCAAAAGGACGCCGAGGCGTTGGCGGCGGCGAAGACGGCTCTCGTGACGGCGCAACAAAAAGATGGAGGGGCTGTCCAATCCGCCAAGTCCGCCATGGCGCAGACCGAGCAGAAGGACGCCGCCTCCGTCGCGGCCGCAGACGCTGACCTCGCCCAGGCCGAGCAGAAGGACGGCGAAGCGGTCACGGCGGCGAAGCAGAGCCTGGCCTCGACTGAGCAAAAAGACGGCGAATCGGTGACCTCGGCTCAGATGGGGCTGACTTCGGCGCAGGAAAAGGACGACCAGTCGCTTGCCAGCGCCCAATCGGCCCTGATCTCAACCGAGCAAAAGGACGCCCAATCGCTCCAGCAGGCCGAGGACCAGGTGACCTCGGCCGAACAGCAGCTCTCCGAAGCCCAAACCGGCCTGAGCTCGTCCCAGCTGAGCGAGCCCGCCACCATCGCCGGCGACGAGTCCTCGGTATCAGCAGCAGAGTCTGCTCTCGCCCAGGCCAAGCAAAACCTGGCAGACGCGACCCTGCGGTCCCCCATCAGCGGCGTCATCGTCACGCTCAACCTGACGGAGGGAGGCTCGGTGACGGCGGCCAACACGACCGTCAGCACGCCCACGGGGTCCTCGAGCAGCGGCTCCGGGGAGGGCTCGAGCTCGGGGAGCTCCAGTTCGAGCTCGGACGTTGTCATCCAACCTTCGGACTCCTTCGTCGTACAGGCTTCCGCGACCACGGCCCAGATCGGTCAGGTCGTGGACGGAGAGCAGGCTGTCATAACGCCCGTCGGCACCACCACCGACTACTTCGGGGTCGTGACGAGCTTCAGCACCACCGGCTCGACGAGCAGCGGGGTTACAAGCTTCCCCGTCACGATCGCCGTGACGGGCAGCCCAGCGGGGCTGTACCCGGGAGCGAGCGCCGATGTCGAGCTCGTCGTGAAGCAGGTCAACAACGTCGTTGTCGTCCCGACGAGCGCAGTCCACAGCCTAGGCACCCTCTCTTACGTAGACGTGCTGAAAAACGGCAAGGAAGTGCAGACAGACGTCACTGTCGGGGCTACCGGAGACGCCGAGACCCAGATCGTCTCGGGGGTCACTTCGGGTGAGGCGGTCGTGATCGCCTCGCTCCGCGCGACCATCCCGTCCAGCACCGGCAGCGGCTCGCCGTTCGGAGGAGGCGGGCTCGGCGGTGGCGGCGGAGGTGCCCGCTTCTTCGGCGGGGGCGGCGGCGGCTTTGTGAGAGCGGGTGCGGGCGGATGATGGACGGCTCCTCCAACTCGAAGCCGCAAGGACCGGCCCGTCCCGTGCCGGTTCTCACGAGCACCGCCCCGTACGGAGCAACGCCTTCGGCTGCTCCCGGGACCGCACCGCTAGTCGAGTTCCGCAACGTCTGGAAGAGCTACCTCACCGGGGCCGAGCCGGTGCACGCGCTCCGCGGCGTATCGATCAAGGTCTACCCGGGTGAGTACATCTCAATCGTCGGGCCTTCGGGCTCAGGCAAGTCGACTTTCATGCACATACTCGGTTGCCTGGACACACCGACTTCGGGGCAGTACATCCTCGCCGGTACCGACGTCAGCCAGATGGACGAGGAGCACCTCGCAGAAACGCGCAACCGCCGGATCGGCTTCGTTTTCCAGCAGTTCTTCCTCCTCCCTCGCTTGACCGCCTGGCGCAATGTCGAACTACCCCTTATTTATGCGGGTGTCGACAGGCACAAGCGCAAGTTGCTGGCGATGCAGGCGCTCGACCACGTCGGGCTCACCAACCGGGTCAACCATTTCCCCAACCAGCTTTCGGGTGGCCAGCAGCAGCGGGTTGCGGTGGCCCGCGCCCTTGTCACCGAGCCAGACCTCCTCCTCGCCGACGAGCCGACCGGCAACCTCGACTCCCGGTCGAGCGCCGACGTGCTGGCGATGTTCGACGAGCTGCATCAAAGCGGGCGCACGATAGTCCTCATCACGCACGAGCCCGACGTCGCAGCCGCTGCGGAGCGTGTCATGCGCTTCAGGGACGGGCGGTTCGTGCAAGCGGAGGACACCGCGGCGTGAGCTGGTTCGAAACTGTCCGGTCCGGCCTCGAAGCCATCGCGAGCCACAGGCTGCGCTCGGGCCTCACCGTGCTCGGGATCCTCATAGGCATCGCAGCCGTGATCCTGACGGTCGGCCTGGGCGAGGGCGCCTCGGCATCGGTCAACTCGGCCATAAATTCGCTCGGGACCAACCTTCTCATCGTGTCGCCGGGCAGCAGCACGACCGGCCTTGTGAGGGGCGGCTTCGGGTCCGCCTCCACGCTCACTTACTCGAACGCCCAAGCGCTCGCCGACAAGGTCGATTGTCCCGACGTGATCGGGGTCGCCCCCCAGGTTTCCACAGAGGGCAGCCTCGTTTACGGCGACGCCAACTGGGACACGACGGTCTACGGCTCTACGACCCAGTGGCTGTCGGTTAGGGGCCGTTCCATGGCAGAGGGATCCTTCTTCACGAACGCCGAAGTCGACAGCGACGCCAATGTCGTCGTGCTCGGGCAAACGACCGCCGAGGAGCTAGGGCTTTTTGACCCGGTCGGTACAACGATAAATATCGGCACCGTGCCGTTCACAGTCGTCGGGATCCTCAATTCGGCCGGCAGTTCGGCGTCGACCAACGAAGACGACATGGCCATCATGCCGATAACTACGGCGCAAGAAGTCCTGACGGGCTCGTCGTCGGTCAACACGATCTACCTCGAAGCCGGGTCACAATCGACGCTCGGCGCTGCCTACGACGAGGCCACGGACGAGCTGCTGGCCCTGCACGGCATAGACAACCCGGCAAATGCGGATTTCACCATCACGACGCAAAGTTCACTGACGGCGACGGCTAGTTCCGTCTCCCACACGCTCACGGTGCTCCTTGCAGGCATCGCGGCCATCTCGCTCCTCGTCGGCGGCATCGGGGTCATGAACATCATGCTCGTCTCGGTCACCGAGCGGGTGCGCGAGATCGGGCTGCGAAAAGCCCTCGGGGCGACTCCGAAGGTGATACTCCGCCAGTTCCTGGTGGAAGCGTCGACTCTTGGGCTCGCGGGCGGTCTTTTCGGCGCGGCGCTTGGCGTTGTCGGGTCGCAGGTGCTACCGGACTTCATCTCCGACACGATCGAACTTTCGGGCGCCGCCATCGCCATCGCCATCGTCGCTGCCGTCGGCGTCGGCATCGTCGCCGGCGCTTACCCCGCTTACCGTGCCGCACAATTGGCACCCATTGAAGCCTTACGTACCGAATAACACTGGAAAGAGAAGGAGCATCTTGCTGTGAACAGACCCGGCACAAGTTTTGGCGTGCGTTGGGCAATCGCGCTGGGCGCGCTGGGCACGCTTTCGCTTCTCGCCGCGGCATGCGGCGGAGGCGCATCCGCAGCCAAGGCGACGACCACCACTCCCAACACTCAGGCGGCATCGACCGGTTCGACAACTTCGACCTCGGCAGTGGCAACCGGCAACCCCGGCTCGGCCCCGGCCGGCGGTGGGGGGGCCGCAGGCGGAGCGAGCGGTGCTGCCTCGGCGGCGACAGGCGAAATTGCGAGCATCACCGGCCAGATCCTCGAGGTCCAAAACACTGAGACCGAAAGCCAGACAACCGTCGACGTGTCGGCCAAGACGCGCATCACCGCGACCGTGACCATGCACCTGAGCAACGTCGTTGCGGGCGACTGCATCTCCGCTACCGGCACGAAGGGGACGGGCGGTGCAGTCGACGCAACCACCGTGTCGATATTTGCCGCCGTCAGCGGTAAGTGCACGGGCGCCGGAGCGGGCGGCGGGGCGCGCTTCTTCGGCGGCGGAGGCTTCGGAGGTGCGGGCGCCGGAGGCGGAGGTTTCGGCGGCGGGACCGGGGGCGGAGGTGCCGGCGGTGGCACCTTCGTCACCCGCACGACTACCGCTGGG
This sequence comes from Acidimicrobiales bacterium, assembly GCA_035508795.1. GTDB lineage: Bacteria > Actinomycetota > Acidimicrobiia > Acidimicrobiales > Palsa-688 > DATJMJ01. Next base: position 6,483 of record DATJMJ010000002.1, on the reverse strand, counting down.
ACGCCATCTACCACGAGGCCTGTCAATATCACTTCCGCAACCGGGAAGGTGACTTCGGTTTCCGGGTCGACGATAAGCATCGAGGGGTTCACGATCTCGTTCAGCGGCGGTGCCTTCAGGAGCGGCGCTCGTCCTACGGCACGACCCGCCACGGCGACGTCGAGGACAACCTTGCCGACCAAAGCGGTAACAGTTCACGTCACATCGGCGACGCGCTACACCAAGACCGAGACCGCCGCCCTGTCGTCGCTCAAAGTCGGTGAGTGCGCGACGGCATTCGGCTCGACCAACAGCATCGGTGCCGTGGCCGCCACCCGTCTCACTGTCACCCAGCCCACCTCTACCGGGTGCTTCGCCTTCACCGGGCGCTTCGGCGGCGGAGGTTTTGGGGGCGCGGGTAACGGCGGAGGCGCTTCTGGTGGTGCAGGGGCCGGCGCCGGCGCAGGCGGCGCAGGCGGCGGGGGTGGCTTCGGGGGTGGGCCCGCCGCCACCTAGACGGCTGGTCCGAGGGGGTTAGGTCCACGGCCCCAGGCCCGCGGGGCCAAAACCCTCTCACTCAGGGGGCTTAAACCAACGACTTCCTCAGCTCGAAGTCCTCTCAAGATGGAGTAAAGAAGTGCCCAAACCAAGAACCCTCAAGCTGGCAGCTTTAGGCCTTTCAGGCGTGACGCTCCTCGCTCCCGTTGTCGCGGTGGGCGCGGCATTGGGGGTAGTAGGAGCAGCCCTCAGCGCGGGCCCCGCCCTTGCGGCCGGCCAAGCCTGCACCGGGACGGTAGCAGGTGTCTCCGCTTACGGCGGCGCAGGCCAGGTGGCAAAGGTGGGCGAGTCGTTCTCGTCGCCTCTCGAAGCAGAAGTTGTCGACACGGGCGGCTGCCCTGTTGCCAACGCGGACGTCATATTCATCGCACCTACCAGCGGGGCGAGCGGCGTCTTCCCCGGTGGGGATACGACCGTGACGATCGCCACCGGGACAAACGGGGTTGCCTCCGCCCCGACGTTCACCGCCAACAGCGTAAGCGGGTCGTACTCGGTGACGGCAACGGTCGACAGCGGCTCGTCCCAGTACACCGCCACCTTCCAGTTGACCAATACGACGGTCGGAGCGGTCAGCGCCCTCAACGTGAGCTCGGGCAACGACCAATCGGCCCACATAGGTTCGTCCTTTGCGTCGCCCCTGGCGGTGAGTGTCGTGGACGCCTACGGAGACCCGGTCACGGGCACGCCGGTGGCCTTTACCGTGGTCACTGACGACGGCGCCGGTGCCAGCTTTGCCGGAGGCGGGTCGACGGCGACCGTGGATACCAATGCCTCGGGCATCGCGACGAGCCCCGCCCTCACCGCCGGCAGCACAGTGGGGCCCTTCACCGTGACGGCGTCGGTATCGGGCAGCAACGGGAACACGTCGATGGTCACCTTCTCTCTGACGGACCTCGCGGGCACGCCGGACGCCATCGCGGCAGGCGTTGGCACGTCGCAGAGCGCCGAACTGGGTACCGATTTTCCCGTCCCGCTCGCAGTCACCGTCACCGACGCCGACGGTAACGACGTCGCCGGGGTGAGCGTCGTGTTCTCGGCACCGACAAGTGGGCCGAGCGGCGTGTTCGCAGACGCAGGCGATAAAGCCTCCGTCCTCACCAACAGCGACGGCGTGGCAACGGCCCCGGACTTTTCGGCCAACGAGGTGACCGGGGGTTACGTGGTGACCGCCGAAGTCGGGGGCGTGAGCACGCTTGCAACCTTCGCCCTCGTCAACTCGCCGCGCTCGGGCGCGAACGTCCCCGGCCCCTCGGGTGCTTACTGGCTAGTCACCAGCAAGGGCCAAGTTTTCGCCTCGGGCAGCGCCAAGAGCTACGGGTCCCTGCCGGCCAAGGAGCAGAGCTCACCGGTCGTCGGGATGGCGGCGACCGCTGACGGCCGCGGGTACTGGCTGGCAACGGCCAACGGGAAGGTCTACAGCTTCGGCGACGCAGTCAATTACGGGTCGCCGGCAGCCTCTCACCTGGCGGCCGACATCGTGGGTATCGCCGCAACGCCGGACGGCAAGGGCTACTGGCTTGCTGCCGCCGACGGTGGCGTTTTCAATTACGGCGACGCCAAGTTTTACGGTTCGGCCGCCAAAGCCCACCTGGCTGCGAAAGTCACCGGCATCGCCGCGACGCCCGACGGCAAGGGCTACTGGCTGGCTGCATCCGACGGCGGGATCTTCAACTACGGCGACGCGACCTTTGCCGGGTCGGCGGCGAACCTCCACCTGGCCAATCCGATAGTCGGCGTGGCGGCTGCGCCGACGGGCAAGGGGTATTGGCTCCTGTCCTCGGGCGGTGCGGTCTATGCGTACGGCAGCGCCACCCATTTCGGCAGGATCCAGGGCCTCGTGCCCTCCCCGGCGAGGGCGCTCGTCAGGACCTCGGACGGTTTCGGCTACTGGGTGGTAAGCGCGAACGGCACGGCGGCCGGCTTCGGCGACGCCGGGGGACAAGGCTCGCCGACCGTGGCGGCCAAGACGGTTGTTGCCGGAGCGGGAGCAGCCTGAGGCACTTCTGCCCCCCGGGCCGGGGTGAGGACTTCCGGCCCGGGGCCGGCGCTCCCCCGGCCGGGGGCTGGCATTCCTGCTGCTCCCGCCGCCCCGCTCGAGGTGGTGCCTGCTTGCCTGTGGCCGGTGGTGCCCCACTGGCTGAAGTTGGTGGCGTCCCGCCTGTGGCCACGACCGGCCTGCGTGCTATCATGGCTCCTCGTCCCCAGGGGCGGCCCTTTGGTGGTACGCGGCCCCAGTCGAAGAAAGTCTCGTTCGGAAAACAAGTGCCTACGATCGCCCAGTTGGTCCGCAAGGGCCGCGAGCAGAGCTCGAAAAAGACCAAGACCCCGGCCCTGAAGGGTGCGCCGCAGAGGCGTGGAGTGTGCACGCGCGTCTACACGAACACGCCCAAGAAGCCCAACTCCGCTCTCCGCAAGGTGGCGAGGGTCCGGCTTTCGAGCGGCTTCGAGATCACGGCCTACATACCCGGCGTCGGGCACAATCTCCAGGAGCACTCCATCGTCCTGGTGCGCGGTGGCCGCGTCAAGGACCTGCCCGGAGTCCGTTACAAGGTCATCCGGGGGACGCTCGACACGGCAGGCGTACGTGACCGCAAGCAGGCACGTAGCCGCTACGGGGCCAAGAAGGCTTAGAGGCTCGAGGGAGACTGAGGTTGTATGCCGCGTAAGGGACCTGCACCCCGCCGGGAACTGTTGCCCGACCCCATTTACCGTTCTGTGCTGGTTACCCAGCTCGTCAACAAGATCCTGTCGAGGGGCAAGCGCAGCCTCGCCGAGCGGATCGTCTACGACGCCCTCGACACGATCAAGGACAAGACCGCCAGCGAGCCGATCAGCACCCTGAAGCGGGCGGTGGACAACACCAAGCCCCAGCTCGAGGTGAAGAGCCGGCGGGTCGGCGGCGCCACGTACCAGGTGCCTGTGGACGTGAAGCCGCGGCGCGCCACGACGCTTTCGGTCCGTTGGCTGGTAGGATATTCCAGGCAGCGGCGCGAAAAGACCATGTCGGAGCGGCTCGCGAGCGAGCTGATGGATGCCTCCAACGGGCTCGGAGCGGCCGTGAAGCGCCGCGAAGACATGCACAAGATGGCCGACTCCAACCGAGCTTTCGCCCACTACCGCTGGTGAGCTGAGGCGACGTGATGAGCAAGCCAAACCGACTACCTGCCTGACCAAACTGGGCTAAGTGCCTCGGCGAGGCTTCGCTCGACGAGGAGGCAGCCCGGTTGCCCGCGACGCTTTGCCCGACCAGGTGTTGGGAGCGCGGACGGGGTGTGCCAGGGCGGGTGCCGCAGACCCGTCTTCCCATGCCGCAGCCCTCGTGCTCGATGGCCCCCGGGAGGGCGCCGGCTGAGGATGCGGTCAGCAAGTTTGGCGGGCAAAGACAACGAGCAAAGACAACGAGCGAGCGAGACAGCGGACTGAGTGCGACACCGGACTGAGAGAGACGACGAGCGAGAGTAGAAGGACCTCGAGGCGATAGATGGCTGACCCTGTAGGTAAGCGAGAGTTCCCGCTGGCCAGGACCCGGAACATCGGGATCATGGCCCATATCGACGCGGGGAAGACCACGACGACAGAGCGGATCCTCTACTACACCGGCGTCAACTACAAGATCGGTGAGGTCCACGAGGGCAGCGCCACGATGGACTGGATGCCGCAGGAGCAAGAGCGGGGCATCACCATCACCTCAGCCGCAACCACCTGCCAGTGGGCTGACCACAAGATCAACATCATCGACACTCCGGGCCATGTGGACTTCACGGTCGAGGTCGAGCGGTCGCTCCGCGTCCTCGACGGGGCGGTCGCCGTCTTCGACGCCGTAGCTGGCGTCGAGCCTCAGACCGAGACGGTTTGGCGGCAAGCGGACAAGTACGGTGTCCCGCGCATTTGCTTCGTAAACAAGATGGACCGCATCGGGGCCAACTTCCGTCGCTGCGTAGACATGATCGAGGACCGCCTGGGGGCCACCGCCGCAGTGGCCCAGTTGCCCATCGGCGCCGAAAACAGCTTCGCCGGCGTTGTGGACCTGCTCGAGATGAAGGCGCTCGTTTGGGACGAGAGCTCTTCTCGGGGTGAGTCCTTCAGCAGCGTCCCGGTGCCCGCCAACCTGAGCGAAGAGGCCGAGGAAGCCCGCCACGCCTTGATCGACACCTTGTCCACCTTCGACGACGCCATCACCGAGAAGTTCCTCAACGACGAGGAGATCACCGCCGCCGACCTAAAGGCGGCGCTGCGCCGGGCGACGATCGCCGGGCAGGCTGTACCTGTACTTTGCGGCGCGGCCTTCAAGAACAAGGGTGTCCAGCCCATGCTCGACGCCGTTGTCGACTACCTTCCGAGCCCGCTCGACATCCCCCCGACCAGGGGCAAGGACGTCAAGGGCCAACTCGACATCGAGCGGCGCGCCGACGACAAGGAGCCCTTCTCCGCCCTCGCCTTCAAGATCATGGCCGACCAGCACCTCGGCAAGCTCGTCTTCGCCAGGATTTACTCGGGCATGATCAGCCAGGGCGACTCCGTCCTCAATTCGACCCAGGACCGCAAGGAGCGCATCGGCCGGATCGTCCAGATGCACGCCAACCACCGCGAGCCACGCGACGTCGCCTACGCCGGCGACATCATCGCCCTCGTCGGCCTGAAGAACACCACGACGGGCGACACCCTGTGCGACTCGGCCGAGCCGATCGTCCTCGAGTCGCTCGACTTCCCCGAGCCAGTGATCCATGTCGCCGTCGAGCCGAAGACGAAGGCAGACCAGGACAAGCTGTCGCGGGCGCTCCAATCTTTGTCCGAGGAGGACCCGACCTTCCAGGTCCACGCTGACGAGGAGACAGGCCAGACGGTCATCGGAGGGATGGGCGAGCTTCACCTCGAGGTGCTCGTCGACCGCATGCTCCGTGAGTTCCGGGTGGACGCCAATGTCGGCAAGCCCCAGGTCGCCTACCGCGAGACGATCCGCAAGCACGTCGAGAAGGTCGAGCACCGCTACGTCCGCCAGACCGGCGGCCGAGGCCAGTACGGCCACGTGGTGCTCAACGTCGAGCCGACTGGCCCCGGTGGCGGCTACGAGTTCGTGGACAAGATCACCGGCGGCGTCATCCCCAAGGAGTACATCCCGGCGGTGGACGCCGGCATCCAGGACGCCATGCAGTCCGGCGTGCTCGCCGGGTTCCCGGTCGTCGACCTGCGGGCGACGCTCGTCTACGGCTCGTTCCACGACGTGGACTCGTCGGAGATGGCGTTCAAGATCGCCGGGTCGATGTGCTTCAAGGAAGCTTGCAGGCGCGCCAACCCCGTGCTCCTCGAGCCGATAATGGCAGTCGAGGTCGTTACCCCCGAGGACTACCTTGGAGATGTGATAGGCGACCTCGCCTCCCGGCGCGGCCATGTCGAAGGCATGGACCAGAGGGGCAACAGCCAGGTCGTCCGGGCTGAGGTACCGCTGGCAGAGATGTTCGGTTACGCGACCGACCTCCGCAGCCGTACACAGGGCAGGGCGACCTACACAATGCAGTTCAAGAGTTATCAGGAAGTACCCGAGTCGGTCTCGAAGGAGATCGTTGCGAGGGTGCGCGGCGAGTAGGCCGTCCCAGGACGGCCACCGCCACCACCTGCTAGGGTACTAGACCGCCTCCGGCCGAGGCCGGGTTCGCACAGGGAGCAGTTCAATGGCCAAGCAAAAATTCGAGCGCACGAAGCCTCACCTCAACATTGGCACCATGGGCCACATCGACCATGGCAAGACGACGTTGACGGCGGCTATCACCAAGGTGCTGGCGCAGCACGACCCCTCGCACAACAGCTTCACTGCCTTCGAACAGATCGACAAGGCGCCCGAAGAGAAGCAGCGGGGGATCACGATCAACATCGCGCACGTCGAGTACCAGACGGACAAGCGCCACTACGCCCATGTCGACATGCCGGGCCACGCCGACTACATCAAAA
>DATJMJ010000001.1:0-7763 GCA_035508795.1 Acidimicrobiales bacterium | reverse complement strand
CCGCCACAACTTCGGGATCCAATTGCCTGCTCAAGCAGTTCGTGAACCTGAGCAATAAGGCACCCGCCAAGGTCGTCAACATCGAGAGGTACATGACGCCCGAGGCCCAGGCTCAGCTCCCGAGCCTCGTGGAAGCACTGGCCACAGGCGGCAAGAGCTCGCCCCAACAGTTCGTCAGTTCCCTGGTGCAGCTCAACAAGACGAGCTAGTGCTCCCCCCGGACTCCCGTCTCGTTGCCCAGGCCCAGTGAGCCAGTCGTTCCGGTAAGGCCCGGGGAGTGGACGCGTAGGGCCGCGCAATTGAGCGGGGTCAAAAGGAGAGAGGCCCCGGCGCGACGTCTTGTTATCGCGCCGGGCCTGTCCGTGTATGGCTAAGGCACGTCAACTCATTGCCTACCTCGGCCCTTCGATAGTCCTGAGCTTGGCCTTGGTCGTTTTCCCGCTCGGCTTCATCGTCGTGATGGGTTTTACCGAATGGGCCGGCTTGGGGCCGGCCAAGTACATCGGCCTCCAAAACTACGTGTTCCTCTACCACGACCCCTCCTTCCGCTCGGCCGTGGTCAATACCTTGCTGTGGGGAGCAGCGGGCATATTCGTCCAGACACCGCTATGCCTGCTGACGGCGCTGATCCTGTCGCGTCGGCCGAAGATGTGGAAGTTGATCCGCACCCTGCTGTTTGTGCCTAGTGTGGTCAGCACCACCATCCTCGCCTTGATGTGGTACTTCATGCTCAGCCCAGAGATCGGGCTGGTCAACGGCACCCTAACCGACGTGGGCCTGAAGTCCCTGACACGGTCCTGGCTGTCGGGCCCGGACAGCGCCCAGTGGGCCATCATGGTGCCATTTGTGCTCTACATCGGCTTCGGGATGGTGCTGTTCCTGACCCAGATATCCACCGTCCCCAAGGAGACCCTGGAGGCGGCCCAACTGGACGGGGCCAATGTGTGGCAGCAGGACCTGCACGTGACCCTCCCAGCTATCCGCCGCTCTATAGCCCTCTGGGCCCTGTTCCTCGTCGGCTACGTGCTGAGGATGTTCGAGTACCCGTACATCATGACCGACGGCGGTCCTGTCAATAAGACCATGAACCTGTCCCTGTACGTCTACGACCAGATGGTGACGGCTAACCAGTACGGGCTGGCCATGGCCGCCGGCGTGGTCACAGTGGTCCTCGGCGCCCTCATGATGTCGTGCGTCCTTGTCGTTTTGCGCTGGATAGAGGTGTCGTGATGGTGCAGGTGTCGGCGCGCGCGGCTAAATGGCTCTTTCTGGGCACCCTCGTCGCGGTCAGCCTCATCCCCATGGCATGGCTCGTGGTCTCGGCCTTCAAGACCACACCCGAGCTGTTCCGAAGCGCCTTCAGCGTGCCTCACCATTGGTCGTTCGACAATTTCCGGGCGGCCCTGGACGCCGAGCCGCTATTGACCTACTTCAGGAACAGCGTGGTGGTGGCGGCCTGCGCCACGACGGCGACCATTGTCATTTCGACGATGGCCGCTTATGCCCTGCGCCATCGCTTCCGGCTCAACGGCGTCGCGCGCGGCTTCTTGATGGCGGGGTTGTTGGTCCCGCTCACGCCGTTCATGACGCCGATCTTCTACATCATCGAGCGCCTCGGCCTCTACAACACCGTCTGGGGCCTCGCCTTGGTGTATTCGGCCATGATGCTGCCGGTGGGCTTCCTGATCATCAGGACGTACATGGAGAGCATCCCCGAAGAGACCCTCGAGGCGGCCCGGATCGATGGCGCGTCCTTCCATGGCGTGTTCCTCCGGGTGATCGTCCCCCTGGCAGCTCCCGGTCTGGCGACGGCGGCTATCTTCTTGATGATCTCCGACTGGAACGAGCTGCTCTTCGCCAACCTCTTGACGACGAGCCCGGCGGCGCAAACCCTGCAGGTCGGTGTGACCACGTTCCTCACTGGTTACGCCTCCAACTACCCGGAGGCGTTCGCAGCCACGGCCATGGCTATGGCACCGACGATCTTGGCCTACGCGCTCCTCAGTAACCGTGTTATCGACAGCATGGCCGCATCGGCCCTGAAGTGATGGGAAGGACGGTCTCTGTGCCAAACGACATAACAGTGGCGAGTGGGCCGACAGCCTCGGGGAAGGAGAGGGCGGAGCCGGCCCACACCGGCCCGCCGCCGGGACGAGGCCCGGTGCTGCCGAGCCGGAGCGCTAACTGTGGGCTGGCCCCCTTGGCTGGCCGGGTCGTCTTGCTCGGAGGCACGTTTGGTGTGCGCCAGGAAACCAACGCTGACGCCGGTCTGGAGCATGGTTGGCGGATGTTGGAGGCGGCAGGGCTCCTGGCCAACTTCAACCTGGCGGCGGGAGCAAGGGGGTTCGGTTACAGCGGCGACAGCTACGCCGACTCGGACGTGTACAAATGGCTCGAAGCCGTGCGCTGGCAGGAGCAAAGGGGTTTGCCGGAGCCGGTGGCGCACGCCGCCGCCGACGTCATCGACCTCCTGGACCGGGCCCAGCTTCCCGATGGCTACCTGAACACTTATGTACAGGTCGCCGCGCGCAGCCAGAAGTGGGCGCCGGTCAACCGCCACGAGTTCTACAACCTTGGTCATCTGATCCAGGCCGGGATAGCCGATGCCCGCAGCGGGGGGAGCGGCCGGCTGTTCGAAATAGCCCGCCGTGCCGCCGACCAGTTGGAACGGGCGTGCACGGGCAAGGCCAATGCCTGGCACCTGGGCCATCCCGGCATCGAAATGTCCTTGACCGAGCTATACCGGACCAGCGGGGAGCGCCGCTACCTCGACCTCGCCGCCCGCCTGCTCGAGTTCAGAGGGGAGCGTAAGGACGTGCTCATGGGCAGCGGGCTGTCGGAATGGGAAGACGTCCTTTTGCCCATGCCGTGGCAAGGCGAACTTACGGGCCATGCCGTTTGCGCCGCCTACCTAGCTGCCGGCATGACCGACCTCCTGGCGGAGCTCGACGATAAGCGGCTCGAGGAGGCCATCTCGGCCAAATGGCAAGACATGGTCCTGCGCAAGGCGTACTTGACGGGCAACATTGGCTCCCGCCATGCCGGTGAGGCCGTCGGCACCGCGTACGAGCTGCCGAGTGGCCGGGCCTACTGTGAAACCTGCGCCGGGATCGGCCTCATGATGTGGTGCTGGCGGCTGCTGCTGCTGAAGAACCAACCGGTTTACGCCGACTATTTCGAAAAGCTCCTCTACAACGCAGTGTTGTGCGGCGTCGGGCTGGACGGTAAGCGGTTCTTTTACGCCAACCCGCTCGAGGACGACGGCGCTCTGGAGCGTTCACCGTGGTACCGGTGCCCGTGCTGCCCGACCAACGTCATGAGGCTGCTGGCACAGCTAGAGCATTACGTGGCCACGCAGGACGCCTCGGGCGTCCAGGTCCAGCAGTACACCCCGGCTCAGGTCACCACCGCACTTGGGCATGCCGGGGCCGTATCGGTTTCGGTCGCCACCCAGTTCCCGGTCGACGGTGACGTGGCCCTGCGCATAGACGAGCCCGGACAGGGCGAATGGGAGCTGAGCGTCCGCGTGCCCGGCTGGTGCGTGGGCTCGCCCCGGGTGGTCCTGAACGGCGAGGCGGTCGACCACGCTCCGACCGTCAGGCCCGGTTATGTTGCGCTGCGGCGTAGGTGGTCGAAGGGGGACCAGTTGCAGGTCGGCTTCGGGATGTCGGCCGGTTTTGTCGAGGCCGACTGGAGGTCTCACGACCAACGAGGCATGGTGGCGGTCGTGCGGGGTCCGGTCGTGTACTGCGCCGAAGGTCACGACCAGGCCGACGGGCACGCCCTGAACCTCCTGCAGGCCGAGCCGGACCGGGGCTTGGTGGAGTCCCGACGGGGGGGTGCGCTCGGAGACCACGTCGTCCTGGGCGCCCGCGCCCGCCGCTTGGGCTATCCCCCCGACGGCCCCCTCTACCGGGCCTGGCAACAGGGCCGGGTTCCGGCAGCCCATGCCCACCCTGCTGACGAAGAGGAGGATCTGGTCCTGCTTCCGTACTACCTGTGGGCTAATCGTGGCCGCTCGGCCATGCGCGTTTGGTTTGACGTCGGAAATCCCCACCTCACCCCAAGGGAGATGGGTGGGGCGGGGGCGGGTTGATGGCGATGGCTTCCTGGAAGGACCGGCTGGCGTGGTCGCGCGACGCACCCAGCCGCATCGATAAGAGGTCCGCCTCCTGCCTCACCACCTGGGCAAACCTCGTTGCCGCCTCCAAGCTCCAGCGGACGGTCGGCACGTCCACGCTCACGGCAAAAAGGAGCCCTTTGCGGTCGGTGGCAGAAGCCGCCACAGACCGGACGTTTTCGTTCGCCTCGCAGTCGTCCCATGCGATCCCGCTCTCACGCGTGACCCGTAGCTCGGCCTCGAGCCGGCGGAGCGAGGTGATCGTACGGGTGCTCAACGGGGCCAACGTTTGTCCCACGTAACGAGCCTGGACCTCCTGCTCGCTCAGGCTGGCCAGCAGCGCTTTGCCTAACGCCGTGGCGTGGGCCGGCAACCGCTGGCCGACGGCCGAGACCATCTGGACCGCGTGGGTGCTTTCGGCTCGGGCCACGTAAAAGACCTCGATGCCCGACAGCACGGCGGCGTGGGATGTCTCCCCGGTCAGCTCGGTGACGCGGGTCACGGCGGCCCGGGCCTCCCGCATGAGGTCGATGCCGCTGCCGTACGCGTTGCCGAGCTCCAGGGTGCGCGGTCCGAGGCGGAAGGTGCGGGCGCCGTCGCCGCGCTCGAGGTAGCCGCGCGAGGCCAACGTCCGTATGAGCTCGTGCGCCGTGCTACGTGGCAGATGAAGCCGAGCACCTACTTGGGGCGCCGTCAGCTCGCCATCCGCACCTAGGAAAAGCTCTAGTATGTCGAGCCCTCGGGTGAGCGCAGGGACCCCGGCGGGCACGCCGGTCCCGCCCTATCCCGTTGGGGCGCGCCGTCGTACCGGTAGCGCCGCGCCCTCAAGGGAGAGGGAAGTGCACAGGCCCTGCGGGCGCCAGCCTGTCCTCGCTTCCAAGGAGGAGCCCAACACGGAGGTGCGGCCTTTCACAATTTGCAAACTAGCGCAGCCCTAAGGTCCCCCGGGGAGGCCGGCGGGTACAGATGCTCCACGCGATGGCGGCCATGGCACGGCCTCTGATGGGAGCGCCGGTGCAAGTTCGCGCGAACGTCCGCACGCACGATGAACCACTTTGCCCTCAAGAAGGCTCGACTCGGTACCTAAGTACAGGTTTTACGTTTAAGTCCAGCGTCGTGTGCCAGTGCTACGTGGAGGGTGTCTCGACCCGCCGGGTGGACGGCGTCGTGAAAGCCATGGGGATAGAAGGGATCTCAAAGTCCCAGGTGAGCTGAAGGGCGCCACAATCTCGATCAGGGCTGTGAGCTGGCAGTTCGCGCAGATGACGGTCATCATGGACCTGTGACGTTCTCGCTCTTGTCCCTCGGGCTGTGCCGTGTTCTGACGCTCGTCGTGGCGTCCCGACGCAGCGAGGCCGACAAGGATGTCGAGCTGGTCGTCCTCCGCCACCAGGTCCGTGTCATGGAGCGCCAACTTCACCTTCGCGTCCGGTACCGACTGGTCGACCGCGCGATCCTGGCTGCGCTCAGCCGGTTGCTCCCCCGGGAACACTGGCGAGCCTTCCTGGTCAGCCCAGCGACGCTGCTCCGTTGGCACCGAGAGGCCGGACGCCGCCAATGGCAGGCATGGCGACGCCAGCGTGGCCCAGGGCGGCCAGTGCTGAGCACCGAGCTGGTGGAGCTGATCTTGCGGTTGGGCCGGGAGAATCGCAGCTGGGGCTGTGTTCGCATCCAGGGTGAGCTGGCCAAGCTCGGCATCCGGGTCGGGGCGACGTCGGTGCGACGTGTGCTTCGCCTCCATGGCCTGGGACCAGCACCGCGTAGAGACCCGACCTGGGCCGAATTCCTGAGAGCCCAGGCCAAGGGCATCCTGGCGACAGACTTCTTCACCGTCGACACCGTGTTCGTTCAAGCGGCTCTATGTCTTGTTCGCCATCGAGCACGCCAGCAGGTGGGCTCACCTCCTCGGGGTAACCGATCACCCAGACAACGGTTTTGTTACCCAGGTCGCCCGTAACCTGGTCGGGGACCTGGCCGATACCGGCCACCAAGTCAAGTTCCTGATCCGGGACCGGGAAACGAAGTTCACCGGCAGCTTCGACGAGGTATTCAGGTCGGAAGGTGCCGAAATCATCAAGGCGCCTGTGCGCGCCCCCAGGGCGAACGCTCTGGCCGAAAGGTTCGTCCGGACCGCTCGCGTCGAGTGCCTCGACTGGACCCTAGTGCTCGGGCGCTGCCACCTTGAAAGGGTCCTGGGGGAGTACTTCCGCCACTACAACGAGCAGAGACCTCATCGCGGTCTTGACCTCGGCGTGCCGATGGGCGGGACCGCACAGCACGCCCCAGAAGGTTTCGCGGTAGAACGCCACGATGCACTCGGTGGGCTCATCCACGAGTACCGCCCGCTAGCCGCATAGCAATTGGGCGGAGCAACAAGCAAGGAGGGCTTGTCGTCACCCGACCGGTGCCGTCAAAGGGTGGGCACCGATAGTCGGCTCGCCGGCGGCGAGAGACCACCTGTCAGTTTGCGTCGGGCCGGCTCCAAGTGCACGTCGCCTCTCTGAGAGACTCAACTGGTCTCAGCGCTGGCGCGACCGACTTTTGGCGCCCTTCACCTCGACGAGGGCCTCTGGCTCGGGCGTGCGCACTCCATGGGCGCACAGCGCCACCTGCTTGACTGGCTCGGCTATGGGCTGGTCGTCAATGCCGTCGCCCGCCGGCGCTCCCGCATCGGTCGTGGTTTGGCCGAGGGGACACCGGCCGCCTGAGCGGAGAGCCCCCGGCGGAGCCCCGAGCGGAGCTCAGCGAAGCCCTCCACTTGGGCCGGCCAGGCTCAGGTAGGCCGGCGGAGGCGCTGCGGTAAGCTCTGAGCGGCGCAGAAAGCGGGACCAAGACCGTTTTCAGGACCGGCTTGCGCTTGTCGCCGAGTTTTACACCAAGTTTTCTACATGCTCCCGGGGACGTAGCTCAGTGGCTAGAGCACCTGCTTTGCACGCAGGGGGTCGTGGGTTCGAGTCCCATCGTCTCCACTCGGCCACATGTAGCCATATGTGCTACGGTGGTCCTATGGGTAGCTCGATATCCGTCCGCGACCTGCGAAACACGGTCAGCGAGGTGCTTCGTCGGGTCGAAGGCGGCGAACGTTTGACCGTAACGGTCGACCGGCGTCCCGTAGCTGAAATCGTGCCACTCCGCCGCCGCCGGACCGTGCCGGCGGCCGAGGCGCTCGCCATCGCTTCTCGCCACGCCGCTGACCGTGGCCTCATCAAGGACGCGCGGGGCCTGCTGGCTGACACGACCGACGACCTATGAGGGCCTTGCTCGATACCTCGTTTTTCGTTGCCACGGAGTCAGGGCGACCTCTCGGCGGGATGGAGAAGGTCACCGAGACGGAGGTGTCGGTGGTGACGCTGGCCGAATTGACCGTCGGCGTGCTCATGGCCGACGACAATGATCGCCCGGCGCGAGTGGCAACGCTTTCGGCCGTGGAGTCGACGTGGGATCCGTTGCCGATAGATGCCGAAGTCGCGCGTCAGTTCGCCCGTGTCGTCGCCGCCCTGCGCGCCGGTGGCCGCCGGGCCCCGATCCTCGACGCTCTTGTGGCTGCCACCGCGATCGTCGAGCAGATCCCGGTCGTCACCCAGGACAATGACTATGAGGCCATCCCTGGCGTCGAGGTGATCCGGGTCTGATCACCGCCCGA